>NZ_JAWIRW010000012.1:0-125053 GCF_036319985.1 Stenotrophomonas sp. SMYL89
TCGATGGAAGAGCTGCGTGACATCGCCCTGTCGCTGCGCGCGAGGGTGGATCTGCCGGCCGAGACGCGTTACCGCCTGGTCGGCGTCGGCCTGGGTGGTTTCCGCGAAAAGGAGCCGGTGGTGCAGGGGGAACTGTTCGAGCACACCCAGACCGATCCCCCCTGATCGTTAATCCACGCATGGCGTGGATCTACGTGTCGACCAGGGTCGACACCCACCAGGAGCAGGTCATTCCATCCAGACAGGTTGCGGAGACATGCCATCCAGACAGATCGCACGGGGGTGTCCGCGGCATGGATGCCGCGGCCAAGCCCCCAGGGATGGGTTTACGGCGTCCCCCGCAACCGGACCCACCTCGCCATCCCACGGATAGCCAACTGTTGCTGTTGCTTCGGCTGTTGCCGTTGCATTGAGCAGGTGCAGGGCGCAGCCCTGCAAAAGACCCCCTACCTCATGGCCACTGCATCTCGCCCTTGGCCACCTTCGCACTCAACTCCAGCGACTCCACGCCCGCCAGCTTCGGGTAGCGCGCCTGCATCGCCTTCACCAGCGCAGCACTGTCCTTGGTCTTGGCCGCCTCGGCATCGAACGCGCGGATGTAGTCCGCCGTGAACGCCAGCGCACTCGCATCCAGCGCGGCACCCGGCGCGTAATGCCCCGGCACCACCACCTTCGGCTTCAGCGCCTGCAGCCGCTGCAGGGTCTGCAGCCAGTCGGCGTGCGATTTCGGCGTCTGCGTGTCGGCCATCCACACGTGTTCACCGGCCACCACCGGAATGCCGCCGACGATCGCGCGCAGCGACGGCACCGACAGCACCGTGCGGTCCGGGGTCGGGCCATCCAGGCCGATCAGCGGCAGGCGCTGGCCTTCCAGCTGCAGGGCATCGCCATCCAGCACCTGCGGCACCACGATGCGTGCCGGCACGTCGGCACCCATTTTGGGCCCCCAGTAAGCCAGCTTGCCGGCCTGGGTCTGCTGGATGTGGGCAACGGTCTGCGCGGTGGCGATGATGCGCGCTTGCGGGAAGGCGTCCTGCAGCGTGGCCAGGCCGAAGTAGTAGTCCGGATCGCCGTGGCTGATATAGATCGTCGTCAGCTGCTTGCCGCTGGCGCGGATCAGCTCGACCAGCTTGCGCGCGTCGCTGGCGCCGAACTGCGCATCGACCAGGATCGCGTCGTGGCGGCCTTCGATCAGTACTGAAGACACCGAGAACAGCGCCTGCGGGCCGGGATGGAAGGTCTGCAGGTACAGCTGGGATTTCGTTGCCGTGGCCGGTGCCGGGGTGGCCGGTGCGGCCATCAGCGGAGTACTGGTGAAACTTGCGGCCAAGGCGAGGGGAAGCAGCAGGGCAGCGGTGCGCATGGGCAATTCCTTGTGTCGGATGCGGAGTCGAGCGTGGGCTATGCCGAGCGTCCTTGCGCGGCCCCCTACGGGCCGTCGCAAGCGACGTTGGCAACGGCTCCTGCCGTTGCCTTCGGCTCTACAGGTAGGTAGCGCCGGGTCATGCCCGGCGGGCGCCGTGATCAGTACGCCGCGGTGATGATCTGTTTCGGGTACTGGTGCGCTTCCAGCTCGGCGACGAACGCAGCGCCGTAGTCGGCGTAGCTGATGCGGCTGTGGCCGCTGGCGTCGGCAAGGAAGCTCTTGGGCTGCACGCGGTACTGGCCGCGCTCTTCGCCCGGGCCGATTTCGGCGGCCGGCGAGAAGAAGGTCCAGTCCAGGTCGTCCACCGCCTGCAGGCGATTGAAGGCTTCACGATGGGCCAGCGCGTACGGCTTGTAGGCCTCCGGGAAGTTGGGGGTATCGACCAATTGCACGCCCGGCGCGACTTCCAGGCTGCCGGCGCCACCCACCACCACCAGGCGCGGTACACCGGCCTTGCGGGCGGCGGCGGCCAGCTGCGCGGCCACTTCGCCGACGCGGCCGATGTCATCGCCCGGACGCGGGCCATAGGCACTGGCCAGCACGTCGTGGCCGGCGATGGCGGCGACCAGCGCGTCCTGGTCATCCAGCGAGGCGATCACCGGATGGGCACCGGCCAGTTCGACCGGAAGGTCCTGCGCGCTGCGCACGATGACGGTGAGTTCGTGGCCGTTGGCCAGCGCGTGGCGGGCGATCTGGCGGCCGATGTTGCCGGTGGAACCAACGAGGGCGATCTTCATGGCAGGACTCCGTGGGGCGGTGTGGGGGGGAATGGGGCCACTCTAGGCCGCTGCAGTCGCTCGAAAAACAGCGTATAACGCGCTTGTTTGTTGCATGGATCGAGCATATGGACCGATTGACCGCCATGACCGTGTTCGTCGAGGTGGCCGAGCGCGGCAGCCTCACCGCCGCCGCCGAGGTGCTGGACATGTCGCGGGCGATGGTCACCCGCTACCTGGCCGAGGTCGAGGGCTGGCTGGGCGCGCGCCTGCTGCACCGGACCACGCGTCGGGTCAGCCTGACCGGCCCCGGCGAGGCGGCGCTGGCGCGCTTCCGGCAGATGCTGGCCATCGGCGAGGCGCTGCAGGGCGAACTGGCCAGCGACGATCCCGAGCCGCACGGCACGCTGCGGGTGACCGCCAGCGTGTCGTTCGGGCAGGCCCACCTGGCGCGGGCGGTGGCAGGTTTCGTCGCACGCCACCCGGCGGCGCGCATCGAACTGCTGCTGGTCGACCGCATGGTGAACCTGGTGGAAGAGCGCGTGGACCTGGCCGTGCGCATCGCCCGCCAGATTGACCCCAGCCTGATTGCGCGACGAATGGCCACCTGTCGCTCGGTGCTGTGCGCGACGCCGTCCTACCTGCAGGCACGCGGTACGCCCACCGCACCGGAACACCTGGCCGCGCACAACTGCCTCACCCATCACTACGTGGGCAAGAGCCTGTGGCAGCTGCACCGCGATGGCCGTTCACTGTCGGTGGCGGTGGGCGGCAACATCAGCGCCAACGAGGCCTCGCTGTTGCTGGAAGCAGTGCGTGCCGGTGCCGGCATCGCCATGCTGCCGACCTACCAGGTGGCGCCGCTGCTGCGCAGTGGCGAGCTGATCGAGTTGTTGCCCGAGTTCAGTCTGGACGAACTCGGCATTCATGCCGTGTACGCGTCGCGGCGCCAGCAGCCCGCTATCATGCGGCGATTCCTGGACTACCTGGCCGAGTGTTTCGCCAGCCCGGCCTTCCAGGATCTGGATTGGCGCCCACCGGGCAAGGAGAACACATGAACCATGGACAGGCCTTGATCGACTACAACCGTGCTGCCTGGGACCGCCAGGCCAGCGAAGTGCGCGAATGGTCGCGCCCGGTGGAAAGCTCAACGATTGCCGCCGCGCGCGATGGCCGCTGGCAGGTGCACCTGACCCCGCGCGCGCTGCCGCTGGACTGGCTGGGTGATGTGCGCGGCCGCCGCATCCTCTGCCTGGCCTCGGGCGGTGGCCAGCAGGCCCCGGTGCTGGCGGCGGCCGGTGCGGAGGTGACCGTGTTCGACCTGTCCGATGGCCAGCTCGAGCAGGACCGCAGGGTCGCGGCGCGTGATGGGCTGCAGCTGCGCACGGTGCAGGGTGACATGCGCGATCTGCACGCCTTCGCCAACGACAGCTTCGACGTGGTGTTCCACCCGATCTCCAACCTGTACGTACCCGACGTGCGCCCGGTGTGGACCGAATGCCGCCGCGTGCTGGCGCGCGATGGCATGTTGATGGCCAGCTTCTACAACCCGGTGCTGTTCGTCGGTGCACGTGATCCGCAGCTGGATGCACAGGGTTTGATCCGGCCGCAGTACGCCATTCCCTATTCGGACCTGGAAGACCTGCCCGCCGCAGAGCGTGAGGCGAAACTCGCCCGCGGGGATGCCCTGACCTTTGGCCACAGCCTGACCGAACTGATCGGCGGGCAGCTGGATGCAGGCTTCGTGATTGATCGGTTCATGGAAGACTGGCAGCCGCCGCCGCGCTTCCTGATCGACCGTTACCTGCCCACCTTTCTGGCCACCCGCGCACGCAGGATCGGCTGAGGCGGATCCCGGGGAAAAGCGCGGCGTACAATGGACGGCCCCACGTTGTACAGGCGTCGTCCCTTGTCGTATCCCTATCCGCTGGTCGTATTCGATCTCGATGGCACGCTGGTCGACAGCGCAGCTGACATCGCCGAAGCGCTGAACCGCACGCTGGAAGCCATCGGCATGGCACGCGTGCCGGAAGCCACCGTGCTGGGCTGGATCGGCGACGGTGTGCGCCGCCTGGTCGAACAGGCGGCGCAGGCCGCTGGCCGCGAGGTGGACCTGGCCGAGGTGATGCCGGTGTTCATGGTGCACTACCGTGAGTGCCTGCTGCGCAGCCCGCGCCTGTTCGATGGCGTGGGCGAAGCGCTGGCGCAACTGCGTGCGCGCAACGTGCCGCTGGCGATCTGCACCAACAAGCCCGAAGCACTGGTGCCGCCGCTGCTGCAGCACCTGGGTATCGGTGATGTATTCGCGCTGGTACTGGGGGGGGATTCGCTGCCGCAGCGCAAGCCCAGCGGTGAGCCACTGCGGCACATCGCCGCGCACTTCGGGCTGCCGGTGGAGTCCTGCCTGATGGTGGGCGATTCGTTGACCGATTACCGCGCCGCCGAAGACGCCGGCATGCCGATCGCACTGGTGCGCTACGGCTATCCGCGCGGCCTGGACCTGGCCACCGCGCATGCGGTGGCGGTGATCGATGACCTGCGTGAACTGCCGGGATTGGCCGCCGGCGTCCCGGTGTAGAGCCGAGCCCATGCTCGGCTGCTTTGCTGCCTGAGCCGAGCATGGGCTCGGCTCTACAGAGAAGCGCAGGGCAATGCCCGGCGCCTTCTTTCACTTCGGCTGGTAACGCACGCTCAACTGGTACTCACGGCCCGGCTGGTTGAACCACGCCACCGTCTCATACCTGCGGTCGAACACGTTGGCGGCACGCGCCAGCAGCGACCACGACGGCGTCAGCGCGTACTCGGCACGCAGATCCAGGGTGCCGTAGCCGCCGACCTTCACCGAGTTGCTGGCGTTGTCATAGCGCTTGCCGGCACCTTGCACGGTCAGGCCGGCGCGGAGGTTGCCGAAGCGGCGGTCGATGTCCAGGCGCGCGGTCTGCTGCGCGCGGCGCGGCAGCCAGTTGTCGAACTGGGTGCTGCCGCCGGTGCGGTTGCGCGGGTCGGTGTAGCTCAGCTGGGCGTTGATGTCGAAGCCGGCCAACAGCAGGCCACCAGTCAGCTCGGCACCGCGAATGCGCGCCTTCTCCACCTGCTGCATCTTCATCGTGAGCGCATCGTAGGTGATCAGATCATCGATGCGGGTTTCATACACGTCCAGGCCCCAATGCCAGCCCTGGCCCTGCTGCGAAACACCCAGGTTGGCACTCTTGGACTTCTCCGGTTTCAACGTCGACACGCCGCTCCACGGGTCGTACAGATCGCTGAAGGTCGGTGCCTTGAACGCGGTGCCGTAGCTGGCATTGACGCGCAGGCCATGGCCCAGTCCCATCGCCCAGCCAACGCTGCCGGTGGCGTGGTTGCCGAACTGCTGGTTGTCGTCGTTGCGCGCGCTGGCCTGCAGCTGGTGGCGGCCGAAGCGGCCCTGGTACTGCACGAATACGCCGGTGTTGCGGCGGCTGTCGACGAGGTAACCCGCGCTGCTGCCATCCAGGTTGTCTTCGCTCCAGTCCACGCCTGCGCTCAGCAGCTGGCCCTCGGCCACGCCGAAGTCGCCCTGCAGCGAGGCGCTGTCGCGGTGGGTCTGCGCGTTGCCACGCGCGCCGGAATCACCGAGGTTGTCCGACTCGTTGTCGCTGCGGCCGACGTTGGCGGTGAATGCCAGGCGCTCGGACGGGGTGTAGCGCACCTTGCCGGCCAGCACCTGCTGGCGGGTTTCCGAATAGTTGTAGTAACCGTCGTAATGGTTCTTGCCGTCGGCGCGCAGTGCGCTGCCTTCCACGTTCCACTGGTCGTTGAAGCTGTAGCCGCCGCGCAGGCTCTTGGACAGGTTGCGGTAGCCGTCGCGGTCGTGTTCGTCGGCAAAGCAGCCGGCAGTGAACACCGAGGAAGAACCGCGGCAGGCATCGATGCCATCGGAGTGCTGGTAGGCGATATCGGCGCCGAACCAGCCGCGTTCGGTGCCGCCACCGATGCCACCGCTGGCTTCACGCAGGCCGTTGCTGCCGCCGCCAAGCTGGAAATGCGGGGCGAAGTCGCCCTGGTTGCGGCGGGTGAAGATCTGGATCACGCCACCAATGGCGTCAGCGCCGTACAGGCTCGACTGCGGGCCACGCACGATTTCCACGCGCTCGATCTGCGCCAGCGGCAGGTCCTGGTACATGGCCAGGCCGAGGTCGGCGCTGTTGATGCGCACGCCATCGACCAGCACCACGGTGTGGCCCGAGTTGGTGCCGCGCAGGAACAGAGAGCTCTGCTTGCCGAGCCCGCCGGCATTGGTGAGGTTGATGCCGGCGCGGCCGCGCAGCAGTTCCTGCAGCGAGGTGGCCTGGCTGGATTCGATCTGCGCGCGATCGATCACCTGTGCCGGCGCGATGCTGTCCTGCAGGGCAATCGGGGTACGGGTGGCGGTGACCAGGATCTGGTCGAGCGCAGTGGTGTCATCGGCGGCCTGGGCCAGCGCGGGCAGGGCGGCCAGCACGGCCAGGGACAGCATTCGGGACTGCAGCTTCATGGGGGACTCCAGGTGCCACGCACGCCCGCGTGGCGAAGGGGAGGAGCCGCGAAGGCAGGCATGCGCCGACGCCGCAGCGGACGCTGCGGTCATCCAGCGCCATGCCCACCGCATCGCGACCTGAGGCTTCCGGGCCGGTCTCCGGGCTTGCCGCCGGGTGGCGCGAGGCCACCGTCCAGGCGCCTTCCCATGCCCGTGGCACAGTGGCGTTGTTGCCTGGAACTGACGTGCTTACCGTTGCGGGGGCAGCGCCGGCCTGGCGTGGAATCACGCGTCACCGGCTTCCCGTTTCAACCTGCCGGCCATGGCCGCAGGTCACCTGGAAGTGGGCGCAGTCTACGGCATCGCAGGCACTCCCGTTGCGTTACGCCTGCTCGACTGCCTCGGCCGTGCCTTTAGAATGGTTGCTCGATCCCGTGGTGCCGTTGCCGATGTCCGCCCGTTTTCCGCTGTACCTGTGTCGCCCGTCCGGGACGCACGCATGATCCTCGACCTGGTCCGCCATGCCGGCAATGGCCGTGATGAATACCTCGATGGCCGCAGCGACCCACCGCAGCTGGCCGGCCTGCCGCAGGAACTGATCGAGGCCTATGCCGCGCAGCCCTGGGAGCGGGTGATCAGTTCGCCGCGGTTGCGCGCGCTGCACACGGCCATGGCGCTGGCCACGCCGCGCGGGCTGGATGTGGAAGCGGATGAGGAATGGGAAGAGCTGGATTTCGGCGATTGGGACGGGCAGTCGCTGTTCGATCTGCCGGAGGACGCACTGGCGGCCTTCCACGCCGATCCGCATGCGTTCCCGCCGCCGAACGGCGAGAGCTGGGGACATTTCGAGCGGCGCATCGCGCGCGCGCTGGATCGCCTGCTTGATGACGATGACCCGGTGCCGACGCTGGTGGTCAGCCATGGTGGCCCGTTGCGCATGGTGCTGTCGCAGGTCTGCGGCCTGCCGATGTCGCTGTGCTGGGCCTTGCGAATCGACCACGGCACCCGCCTGCGGGTGTGGCTGGAGCGTGGCGAGGTCGGACTGGTGGGCGAGCTGCTGGAGCTGCAGCAGCCCTGATCTGCTCTTGTAGAGCCGAGCCATGCTCGGCTGCACTTCGATCAGAAAGGCCAGCCGAGCGGGGGCCCGGCTCTACAGAAGGGCGCGGCTCAATCCTCGTCCGCGCCTTGGGTCAGGCTGTCCTCAGCGTCATCATCGGCATCGAAGCGCTGCTCATGCACCGGGCCCGAGGCCGGGCCGGCTGCCTTCAGCGGATGCGCAGCGATGCGCGCTTCGTAATCCTGCACCAGTGCCTCGCGCTGTGGCTCGCTCAGCTCCTGCCAATGGCAGTCCAGCAACGCGCCTTCCAGCGAGTAAAGCAGGTTCAGGCTGGGCTTGAAGCCAGCGCGCTTGACCTTGACGAAGGCGCCGACGGCTCCGATCGCGACCAGGTCGTCGCGGCTGCGCAGGCCGACCTGGCGCAGCCACGCCGCACTTTTCGGGCCGATGTTGCGCAGCTTCGGTGCGCTCATCCCAACGCCTCGACGAACACGCGGGCGATGGCTTCCAGCCCGGCCTGATCCTCGGCGTCGAAGCGGCCGACCTTCGGGCTGTCGATATCGAACACGCCGATCAGTTCATCACCGCGCAGCAGCGGCACCACCAGTTCCGAGCGCGAGGCCGAATCGCAGGCGATGTGGCCTGGGAAAGCATCGACGTCCTCCACGCGCTGGGTCACGCGCTGGCTGGCGGCGGCGCCGCACACGCCCTTGTCCAGCGGGATGCGCACGCAGGCCGGCAGGCCCTGGAACGGGCCGACCACCAGCTCCTTGCCGTCGTACAGGTAGAAGCCCACCCAGTTCAGGTCGGGCAGGGCGTGGTAGACCAGCGCAGAGAGGTTGGCCGCGTTGGCGATGCGGTCGGACTCGCCGTAGACCAGGCCACGGGCCTGTTCCAGCAGCTGGGCGTATTGTTCCGGCTTGCTGCCGGTGAGCGAGGCATTGGCGAACATGGTTGCAGTCTAGCAAGCGCGCCGGGCCGGCGATAATGCACACACTGTTGCCCTGTTGGAGCCCTTCGATGCCGTTGCCCGCCACGCTGCCGCCCGCCCTGTTCGTCACCGGCACCGATACCGGGATCGGCAAGACCGCCACCAGTACCGCCCTGCTGCATGCGTTGCGCCGGCGCGGCCTGCGCGCGGTCGGGATGAAGCCGGTGGCCAGCGGCAGTGAGGACCTGGGGCAGGGCCTGCGCAACGAGGACGCGCTGGCGCTGCAGGCGGCCAGCTGGCCGGTGCCGGACTACGCGGACCTGAACCCCTATGCGCTGCGGCAGCCGTTGGCACCGGAGCTGGCCGCTGCCGAGGATGGCGTGCAGGTGGAGTTGGCGCCGATCGTGGCTGCGTTCGAACGACTGCGTGCGCAGGCCGATGTCGTGGTGGTGGAGGGTGTTGGTGGTTGGCTGGCGCCGGTATCGGCCACGCTGGATCAGCTCGATCTGGTGCGCGCGCTGAAGTTGCCGGTGCTGCTGGTGGTGGGCATGCGGCTGGGCTGCGTGAACCACGCGCGGTTGACTGCGCAATCGCTGCAGGCCAGCGGCGTGGACTGCCTGGGCTGGATCGGCAGCCACATCGACCCGGCGATGCAACGCCAGGATGAGAACATCGCCACGCTGCGGCAGCGCCTGCCGATGCCGTCCTGGGCGCGCTTGCCGTACCTGCCGGGGGCGGATGGTCAGATCCTGAGTACGCACCTGCTCGACTGAGCTGCTTCCTGTAGAGCCGAGCCCATGCTCGGCTCAGCGGGGACCGTCAGCGAAGGGCAGCCGAGCGTAGGCTCGGCTCTACAGGAGCTGGCGCACTGCCAGTTCCCGCGCGATCGCACCCAGCCGCTCCACCGCGCCGATGAAGCGCGCATCCAGCGTCTGGCAGCACGACAACCGCAGGCAATGGCGATACCGCGCGCCACGCGAATACACCTGGCCGGGCATGAACACGATGTCCTCGTTCAATGCACGCTCGAACAGCTCGCGCGTATCCACGCCCGGCAGTTCCAGCCACAGCAGGAAACCGCCCTGCGGTTCAGTGGCGCGGGTGCCGGCCGGGAAGTGCTCGGCCACCAGTTGGCGTAGTCGTCCAACCTGTTCACGGTACAGGCGACGCATGCGATGCAGGTGGTGTTCGTAGCTGCCCGCTTCCAGATAGGCCGCCACCGCATCACCCAGCAGCTGTGGCTCGCCACCGGTGGACTGGAACTTCAGCAGCGCGATGCGTTCGGCGAAGCGACCGCCATCCAGCCAGCCGATGCGGTAATCCGGCGCCAGCGTCTTGGAGAAGCCGCCGACGACCATCACCCAGCCGTCGCGATCAAACGCCTTCAGCAGTGGCGCCGGCGGCTCGCAGAACTGCAGCTCGGCGTACACCGCATCTTCGATCAACGGCAGCTGGCGCGCGTTGACCAGCTCGGCCAGGCGCTGTTTGTCTGCGGTCTGCATGGTGCAGCCCAGCGGGTTGTGCACCGTGGGCATCACCACCAGCGCGGCCAGCGGCGTGTGCTCCAGCATCGCATCCAGCGCGTCGACGTCCAGGCCGTGCTGCGGGTGGGTGGGTAGTTCGATGGCCTGCAGGCCGAGGTTGGCCAGCAACGGGTACAGATTGAAGTAGGACGGTGCTTCGATGCCGACCGCGTCGCCGGGCTGGGTCACTGCACGCAACGCCAGCTGCAGCGCTTCCATTGCACCGTGGGTCAGCAGCAGGCGCTCGGCGTGGGTGTGCAGGCCCATGCGCGGACCACGGCGCACGATCTGCGCCAGCAGCCGCGGTGAACCATTCGGGCGCGCGTAGGTCTCCACCGTCTGTTGGCCATGGCGCAGTACCTGCGCGGTGTGCTTGGCCAGCTGCGCGCCGGGGTAGAACTGGCGACCGCGCGGGCCGGCGAAGGCCAGATCGATCACGCCCGGGCGGCGCTGCGCCTCAAGCACGCGCGCCATCAGCACCTGCTGCAGCGGTGCGGTGGGCGCCGAGGGCACATCGCGCAACGACCGTTCCGGCACCGACAGCCGTGGCGCGACCTCGAAGCCAGCCTTGGGCCGGGGAATCACCAGGCCGGCGTCTTCCAGCTGGCGGTAGGCGGCGATCACCGTGTTCAGGCTGAGCCGGCGCTGCAACGCCATCTGCCGGAGCGACGGCAGGCGGCTGCCTACTGGAAGCCGGCCGCCGTGGATGGCCTCGGCCAGTTCATCGGACAGCCGCTGGTAGCGGGGAGGGATCATCGCGCTGTGGTCATCTGTATCCATCGAATATCCCGCCATCTGGTGCTGTACCCATGATGATGGCGAGCCTAGCATGTCGGTGTCGGCCGGGCCTGATCGGGGCACGGCCGGTACTTTCCAAGCGCACGGCTGGATGGCCGTGCGTCTTTTTTTGTGTAGAGCCGAGCCCATGCTCGGCTGCTTTTCCGCCAACAGCAGCCGAGCGTGGGCTCGGCTCTACAGAAGAGCAGCGCCAAGCACCGATCAGCCCCAGGGGAAATGCCGTCAGCGCATCGGCACCAGCACCGCATCGCGCCGGTACAGCGCCGGAAACTGCTTGCCCAGGGCGGCCAGCTTCGGCGCGTCGTAGTAGCGGATGTAGGCCGCCTGCGGGTAGTTGGTCATGTAGTTCTGGTGGTAGCTCTCGGCCGGATAGAAACGCTGGCCGCTGACCAGCTGGGTGACGATCGGTGCGCGGTAGCTGCCGGCCTGGCCGAGCTGGGCGATGTAGGCGCGGCTGGCGGCCTGCTGGCGGGCATCGTCAGTGAAGATCGCCGAACGGTACTGGCTGCCGTGGTCGGGCCCCTGGCGGTTGAGCTGGGTCGGGTCGTGCGCCACCGAGAAGAACACCTGCATCAGCTGCCCGTAGCTGACCTGGCGCGGGTCGTAGTCGATCTTCACCGCCTCGGCGTGGCCGGTCTGGCCGCTGCTGACCCGTTCGTAACGCGCGTTGGCAGCGCTGCCACCGATGTAGCCGGAGACCGCATTGCTCACACCCTTGACGTGCTGGAACACACCCTGCACACCCCAGAAGCAGCCACCGGCAAACACCACGCTGGCGTGGGTGGCGTCATCGCGGAAGGCGGCATCGCCGCTGGGGGCAGGCAGCGCCTTGGCCTGCGCGCTGGCGTCGACCGGTGCCGCGATGGCGCCGTGGTCAACCAGCAACACACCGGCGATGAGTGCCGCGGCCACTAATCCGGCAACGCCAGCAGCAACGCCCTGTTCAAAGGAGAGTTTCATCGTGTGCTCCCGGTTCAACCGAAGGTGAAGGCATAGGCCTGCACGCCCGCATCGAGGAATTCGATCTCGAAGCGGTGCGGGCCGACCGTGCCGCGTTGGCGCACCAGCTGGTACAAACGGTGCTCGTTGACCACGCCGCTGCCATCGGCGCCGACATCACTGCCGGCATCGGCAGCGGGCAGCGGCTTGCCATCCAGCAGGACGCGGAAGCGCACTGGCTTTCCTTCCTGGCCCGGCGCCAGCACCAGGTGCAGGTCGCGCGCATGGAACTGGAAGGCGATGCGGCCACCGGCCTGCTGTAGTTGCGCAGCCTCGTCGGTAACGGTCCAGCGTCCGGACAGGCCCCACTGGTTCAACGCCAGGGTGGCCGGCAATGTGTAGTCGAACGCGGTGTCGCCGCGTTGCCCACCGGGTGAGGCGAACTGCTCGGCACGGGCGTGGCCGAGGTAGGTTTCCGGCGAGCGCAGATTGCCCATGTCGGCCTGCACGGCCACGCCCTGCAGGTCCGCGGCGGCGGGATCGGCTGGCGGCGGCAGATTCGTCTGGCCGGCCTCTGTCAGCAGGCGGCGGATCACCTGTTCCGAGCGTGCGTAGTTGCCTTCGCCGAACTGGTGGCCGCGGATGTTGCCCTGCGCATCAACGAAGTACTGCGCCGGCCAGTAGCGGTTGTTGAACGCGCGCCAGATCGTGTACTGGTTGTCGAGCGCCACCGGGTACTCGACCTTCAGCTGCTGCACCGCCTTCATGACGTTGCGCGGGTCACGCTCGAAGGCGAACTCGGGCGTATGCACGCCGATCACCACCAGCCCGTGGTCGCGGTAGCGGCGTTCCCATTCGTGCACGAACGGCATCGCGCGCAGGCAGTTGATGCAGGAGTACGTCCAGAAATCGACCAGCACCACCTTGCCGCGCAGTTGCTGGGCCGTCAGCGGCGGACTGTTGAGCCAGCCTGTGGCACCGTCCAGCGCGGGCAGGGTGCCTTCGACCGGTAGCGGTGCATCGGCACCCGCATCGGGACCCGCCATCATCATCATCGGCGATGCTGCCGGCTGCGCACCAGGAACGGCATCCAGCAGGCCCTGTTCGATGCGCGCGGTGCTGACCGTGGACAGGCGGGTCAGCAGGCCGGTATCCCAGCCAAGCCCGATCGCCACCACCGCCAGCAGCGCGGCCACGCCCAGCACCTTGCGCAGTACGTCGCCGAGGCCAAGCCGCGCCTGCAGCGCGCGGAACACGCGGCCACCCACCCATACCGCCAGCGCCAGCGCGGTGATGGCGCCCAGCGCGTAGGCCAGCAGCAGCGTGCTGGTGCCGACGCTGGCGCCGTGCAGCGCGGCACCGGTCAGCACCAGGCCGAGGATGGGCCCGGCGCAGGGTGCCCACAGCAGGCCAGTGGCGATGCCGATCAGCAGCGAGGTCCATGCGCCGCCATGACCTGCGGCATCGGCGGCATCTGCACGCGCGCTCAGCCGCGCACCCACGCGCTGGAACGGCGCCAGCAGATGGTCGGCCAGCCGCGGCCACAGCAATGCCAGCGCGAATAGCGCCATCAGCAGCAAGGCGATCCAGCGTCCGATCTGGTTGGCCTGTGCCACCCATTGGCTGCCCACCGCGGCCAGGCTGGCGACCACGGTGAAGGTGATTGCCATGCCCAGCAGCAGCGGCAGCGTGCTACGCAGGAAGGGGCGGTCGGCACGTGCGAACACGAACGGTAGTACCGGCAGGATGCACGGGCTGAGCAGGGTCAGCGCGCCCCCCAGATAGGCAAGCAGCAACAGCAGCATGGTCAGGCTCCGGAAGTGGTGGAAGAACCGACCGGCACGCGCCAGCCGTCAGCGGTGCCCTCTCCGGCACCGGGAACGAACACCATGGCCGCACCGTTCATGCAGTAGCGCAGCCCGGTCGGGCGCGGGCCGTCGTTGAACACGTGGCCGAGATGGCCGCCGCAGCGGCGGCAGTGCACTTCCACCCGCAGCATGCCGAAGGTGACGTCGCGGTCTTCGCCGATGGCGTTGTGCAGCGGCGCCCAGAAGCTGGGCCAGCCGGTGCCGCTCTCGAACTTGGTGGAGGAGGAGAACAGGGGCAGCGCACAGCCGGCGCAGGCAAACGTGCCCTGCCGGTGCTCCTTGTTGAGCGGGCTGCTGTACGGGCGCTCGGTGGCCTGCTGGCGCAGCACCGCGTACTGCGCCGGGGTCAGGCGCTGGCGCCAGTCGGCATCGCTGTGCATGACCTCGAACTGTCGTGCCGGACGTGCTTCAGCGGCGGCTGGGGCGGCACGGCTGCAGGCCCCCAGGCCGAGCAGGCCGGCGGCGGTGGCAACACCGCCCAAGCCCAGCAGGTGGCGGCGGGTGAGGGACATGGCGGACTCCGGGATGGGGCGACGGGGCCATGCTGCGCCCGCCCGGGTCAACGAATCCTCACGCAGGATTCAATTTTTCGTGAGGTATCGACGGCCGTCCCGCGCCACAATGCGGGCAGCCTCCCCACTGGCCCCGAGCTGCCGATGTCCACCAAACGCGTGCTGATCGTTGAAGACGACGCCCACATCGCCGACCTGCTGCGCATGCACCTGGGCGATGAGGGCTACGACGTCGCCCATGCCGCCAGCGGCGACGCCGGCCTGCGCCTGCTTGAGCAGGAAGGGCCATGGGATGCGCTGGTGCTGGACGTGATGCTGCCCGGCGTGGACGGCCTGCAGGTCTGTCAGCGTGCACGCGCGATGGCGCGCTATGTGCCGATCATCATCATCAGCGCGCGTGGCAGCGAAACGCAGCGCATCGTTGGCCTGGAACTGGGTGCGGATGACTACCTGGCAAAGCCCTTCTCGATGCCGGAACTGGTGGCCCGCGTACGTGCGCTGCTGCGCCGGGCCGAGGCGATGGCGCAGAGCGCGCGCATCGATGCCGGTGCGATCGAGCTGGGCGGGCTGCAGCTGGACCCGGTCGCGCGCACCGCTTCGGTGGATGGCAACGCGCTGGAGCTGACCCCGCGTGAGTTCGACCTGCTGTTGTTCTTTGCCCGTCATCCGGACCAGGTGTTCGCGCGCATGGAGCTGCTCAACCAGGTGTGGGGCTACCAGCACGACGGTTACGAGCACACGGTCAACACCCACATCAATCGGCTGCGCAGCAAGATCGAGCCGGACCCGGCCAACCCGCGGCGGCTGCTGACGGTGTGGGGGCGCGGCTACAAGCTGGTCGATCCGGCCGGGGCGGCGGCATGATCAAGCCGAACCTGTGGCAGAAGCTGGCGGCGGTGATCGCCGCGCTGATGCTGATGTGCTGCATGGCGTTGCTGGCGCTGCAGATGCGCGCCAATACACGCCACGAGCAGGAAGTGGTGCAGCGGTTGTCGCTGGGCCTTGCCGAGCACATCGCCCAGCGCAGCGAACTGATGGACACCAGCGGCATGCGCGATGCCGCGGTGCGCGCGTTGTTCGGCCAGCTGATGGCGGTCAATCCCAGCGTCGAGGTCTACCTGCTGGACGACCAGGGGCGCATCCTCGGCCACGATGCGCCCACAGGCCATCTGGTGCGCAACCGGGTGGACGTGGCACCGCTGCGCCGGCTGCTGGCCGGTGCACCGTTGCCGATCCTCGGCGATGACCCGCGCAGCGCGGATGGCCGCAAGGTGTTCAGTGCCGCGCCGCTGATCGTGCAGGGTCGCCAGGCCGGTTATGTGTACGTGGTGCTGGTCGGCGAACACCGTCAGATGTTGTCCGACGACCTTGCCGCCGGCAGCCAGTGGAACACCACGCTGTGGTCGGTGATGCTGGTCGGCAGCCTGGGCCTGCTGGCCGGGCTGGTAGCGTTCTATTGGGTGACCCGCCCGTTGCGGCGGCTGACCCGGCGCATCCAGGCCTTCGATATCGATGCGCCGACGCCGCTGCCGCCGCCCGAGCCGCTGCGCCCCGGTGAGCGCGACGAACTGGTGATCCTGGAACACGCGCACGCGCAGATGGCGCAGCGGCTGGGTGAGCAATGGCAGCAGCTGCGCCAGCAGGACCTGCAGCGGCGCGAGCTGGTCGCCAACATCTCGCACGACCTGCGCACGCCGCTGTCGTCGCTGCACGGCTACCTGGAAACGCTGGCATTGAAGGATGCCACGCTGTCACCGGACGAGCGCCGCCGCTATCTCGGTATCGCTCTGGCCCAGAGTGCCAAGGTCGGTCGGCTGGCACGCGCGCTGTTCGAGCTGGCACGGCTGGAGCACGGCGAAGTGCGGCTGGAGTGGGAGGTGTTCGCGCTGCCGGAACTGCTGCAGGACGTGCTGCAGAAATTCGAACTGGCTGCGCAGGCGCGCAACCAGCGCCTGCACGCGGATTTCCCGCCAGGCCTGCCGCCGGTGCGCGCCGATCTGGGCCTGGTCGAGCGGGTGCTGACCAACCTGCTCGACAACGCGCTGCGGCATGCGCCCGAGGGGGGCCGGATCGAGGTGCGCCTGTGCGCGACGCCGGACAGCGTGGAGGTGAGCGTGGCCGATGATGGTCCAGGTGTTGCCCCTGCACTGCGCACGCAGCTGTTCCAGGCACCGGCCGCGCTCGGCGCGCGACGTGGCGAGAACGGCGGGTTGGGCCTGCTGATCGTGCAGCGCATCGTGCAGCTGCACGGCCGTCGCATCGAACTGCATGACAGCGAGCGCGGCGCGCTGTTCGTGTTTGCGTTGCCGCGCGCGGAACCGGCGGCCTAGCAGGTCGCCTCGCACTCCACCACGCCGCCGCTTTCCAGCGGCAGGTGCAGGCGGATGCAGGCACCGCCCAGCTCCGAATCGGTCACCTCCACGTGGCCGCCGTGCTTGTCGGCCACCACCTGCACCAGGGCCAGGCCGAGGCCGAAACCGGGGCTGCCCGGGTCAAGGCGCACATAGGGTTGCAGTACCTGGCCGCGCAGCTCGGGCGCGATGCCGGGGCCATCGTCCTCCACCTGCAGGCACAGCCAGCCGTCGTTGACGGTGCTGGCGATGCGGATCTGGCGTCGTGCGTAGCGCAGGGCATTGCCGAGCAGGTTGCGCAATGCCAGTTCCAGCATGTGCCGGTTGACGTTGACCAGGCCGACCGGCGACAGCGCCTGCTGCACGGGCATCGGCAACGGCGCGAACTGGGCGACCACACCGCGTACCAGTGCCGCCAGCTGCAGGCGCTGCCGGGTCAGCTGATGGCAGCGGCCGAGTGCGGCGTACTCGACGCCGGCATCGGTGAGGTGCTGCAGCCGATCGACATCGGTGCGCAGGCCGCCCAGGGCATCACGCTGGATCTCGTCCAGCGCGGTGTCCTCCAGGTCGGCCAGGCCGAAGCGCATCCGTGCCAGTGGGGTGCGCACTTCATGTGCCACCGCCTGCGCCAGTACGCGCTGGCTTTCCAGCAGCTGCTGCAGCTGCTCGGCCATATGGTTGAAGGCATTGGCCAGCGGCCGCACCAGCGCGGTGCCGGCGCGTGGCGCACGCGTGTCCAGCTGTCCGTCGCGCATCTGCCGTGCCGCCTGCGCCAACTGCGAGACGTCGCGCCACAGGCGGTAGACCATCACGTACATCGGCAGTGCCACGGCCACCATCAGGATCAGCAGCAGGATGGCCACGCCGGACACTTCGCTGTCCTGCCAGCCCTCGTCGGGCAGCGCTTCGTCCAACGGCCCCAGCATCACTGCATAGTCGCTGTCGCCGATCCGCTGAAGGCTGCGCATGTGCTCCAGGTCGATCTGCACGCGGCCGTTGTTGAAGGGGGGGCGCTGGCTGGCCGGCAGCTCCTTCATCGCCTCGGCCAACGGCACCATGCGCAGGGCATAGGCGAAGTCGGCGTCCAGTTCGCGCGCCAGCGTCGGCCACTGCTCGCGCGGGGTTTCGGCGAAGCGGTGCTGCAGCAGGGCATGGGTGCCACGCATTTCGGCCTGGAGCCCGGCTTCGGTGCGGTCTTCCAGCAGCGCGTCCCAGGCCCACAGGCCGAGCACGATCAGCAGCAGATGGGCGACCAGGAAGCCGATGCCGTAGCGCAGGAAGTGGAAGGCGTGGCCGCGCATCGCCGAGGGCGTACGCTTCATCCCCATGCCGATCGGCTGAACAGGTAGCCGCGGCCCCGCACGGTCTTGATCCGTTCCGGCTGCTCCGGGTTGTCGCCCAGCTTGCGGCGCAGGCGCGAGATGCGGGCATCGATCGAGCGGTCCAGGCCGTCGAAAGCGATCCCGCGCAGGCCGCGCAGCAGCGCGTCGCGGTCGAGGATCTGCCCCGCGTTGCTGGCCAGCAGGAACAGCAGGTCGAACTCGGCGGTGGTCAGTTCCAGCAGGGCGCCCTGCAGGTGCACGTTGCGGGTGGACGGGTCGATGTTCAGCTCGCCGAAGCGCAGGCTGCCGTCGCGCGGCTCGACCCGGCGGTGGCGGCGCAGGTGGGCGCGCAGGCGGGCCAGCAGCACCCGTGGTTCGATCGGCTTGCCGATGTAATCGTCGGCGCCCAGTTCCAGTCCCAGTACCTGGTCGATGTTGTCGGTGCGGGCGGTCAGCACGCAGATGATGCCGTCATAGTGGGGCCGGATCTGCCGACACACTTCGAAACCATCCTGGTCGGGCAGGCCGACATCGAGCAGGACCAGAGCCGGCTTCTCGGCCAGGATCCGGGTCACCGCACGCTCACCGCTGCGCTCGTGGGCCACCTGGTAGCCATGCCGCTGCAGATAGTCGCTGACCATCGTACCCAGGCGGGCATCGTCTTCGACCAGTACGATATCCAGCATTTTCAAGGCCTCCGTGGACGCAAACGTACCGCCACGGCACGAGCGCGGCGATGCTATCCCAGCCTTCGGGCCGCCCGGGTCCCGGGGGCGGGCGCCATTCAGCCGGGGTTGCTGGCGCACGGGCCGAGCCTCAGGCCCGGCAACAACTTGGCGTCCAGCATAGCCTGTTGCTGTTACAAAACGTTACCTTC
This sequence comes from Stenotrophomonas sp. SMYL89, assembly GCF_036319985.1. Taxonomy (NCBI): domain Bacteria; kingdom Pseudomonadati; phylum Pseudomonadota; class Gammaproteobacteria; order Lysobacterales; family Lysobacteraceae; genus Stenotrophomonas; species Stenotrophomonas sp. SMYL89. The sequence continues at coordinate 18,816 of NZ_JAWIRW010000012.1, forward strand.
GTGATACATGCGGTGACCATCGCTGACAGCAAAGCGACTGACGCGGGGCCGGGGGCGGGCCGAGCATGGAGTCTCCTCCGCTCCGCGTGCCGTTCCCATGTCGCCCGCCGCCGCCTGCCTGCTGAACCCTTCCCGCCGCTGCCGCTGCGGAGGTGCCCGATGAGCGGCGTGGTCGGGGCCTGGCTGCCGCCCGCCGAGGACGAACACCTGCTGCAGCAGCTGGCACCGATGCTGCGCGCCCTGCAGCAGCGCGGCCGGGGTCGCATCGGCTACTGGACCGACGCCGAGGCCGGCCTGGCGCTGGGCCATTGCCGGGCGCCCACCGATACGCCGTTGCAGCCCTTGAGTTCGGACTGTGGCCGTTACGTGCTGTGCCTGGATGGCCGGTTGTACAACCGGGCCGACCTGCAGTCGCAGCTGCGCGATCTGCCGCGCAGCTGCAGCGATGCCCGGCTGCTGCTGCAGGCGATCGTCGAATGGGGCGTGGAGCGGGCGCTCTCCCGCATCGAGGGCGCATTCGGTTTCAGCGTATGGGACCGCGAGTCGCGCGAACTGTGGCTGGTCCGCGACCCGGTCGGCGAGCGACCGCTGTATTACGGCTGGTACCAGGGCCAGTTCCTGTTCGCCTCCGAGCTGAAGGCGCTGCAGGCCTTCGCCGGTTTCGCGCCGAGCATCGACCAGGATGCGCTGAGCCTGCTGCTGCGCCATGACTATGTGCCGGCACCACACACCATCTACCGCGGCATCCACAAGCTGGTGGCAGGCGCGATGCTGCGCATCGATCTGAATGACCATGCGGCTGGCGGTTCCAGCCAGGCCGCACAGGGCGGCTCACGCTACTGGTGCGCACGCGAAGCGATGCAGAGCGCACTGCAGGAACCACTGCAGCCGGAACCCAGCCTGGAGCAGGCCACCGACCAGCTGGAAGCGGTACTGCAGAAGGCCATTGCCGCACGCATGCACTCGCCGCTGGCCTGCGGCGCGTTCCTGTCCGGTGGCACCGATTCTTCATTGGTAACTGCAATGATGCAGGCGCAGTCGACCCTGCCGATCGAAGCCTGGACGGTCGGTTTCGACGATCCCGGCCATGATGAAAGCGACTGGGCCTCGCAGGTCGCGCGCCACTTGGGCGTGCAGCATCACCTGCACCGCATGGACGCGCGCCAGGGCCTGGACCTGCTGCAGCGCCTGCCGCAGGTCTGGTGCGAGCCGTTCGCCGATGCCTCGCAGCTGCCGACCCTGCTCGCCAGCGAACTGCTGGGCGCTCGCAAGCCGGTTGCACTGACCGGTGATGGCGGCGATGAACTGTTCTTCGGTCACCCCAGCTACGGCCGCGCGCTGCGCAATGCACGCCTGTGCGGTGGCCTGCCGGACTGGGTGCGTGACCTGGCACGGCGCAGCGGCAACCGCATGAACGTGGAGCGTGGCCGCCTCGGCGGCTGGCGTGCGCTGGTGGCCGAGGTCGCTGCCAACGACGTGGAAGGCCACTACCTGCAGCGCGTGACGCGCTGGCGGCAGCCGGCGCAGGTGGTGCTGGGCGCACGCGAGCCGATGACGATCTTCCAGCAGCAGGACACCGCGCTGCCGGCCGAGGCGCGCATCCAGCTGCTGGATTTCCGCATGGACCTGGCCGAAGGCATTCTCGCCAAGGTCGATCGTGCCGGCATGGCGGCGGGTGTGGAAACGCGTGCACCGCTGCTGGACATGGAGGTGGTGCGGTTGGCCTGGCGCCTGCCGCAGCACCTGAAGTACCACGATGGCGAGCACAAGCTGATCCTCAAGCACCTGCTGGCGCGCTACCTGCCCGAACCGCTGGTGTATCGCCCCAAGCGCGGCTTCGGGCCGCCGATGGCGCGCTGGTTGGCCGGCCCGCTGCGCGATTGGGCGGAGGCGCTGCTGGACCCGCAGCTGCTGCGCAACCAGGGCTGCTTCGATGCGGCGCGGGTGCGCGGTATCTGGGAGGCGTTCCTGCGCGGTGAGCGCAAGTGGCACACGCACCTGTGGAACGTGCTGATGTTCCAGGCGTGGCACCAGCATTGGCACGGTAATCGCGGGCGCTGAGGTTCCCTCGCGGTGTGTTGTGCGTAGCGCAGGGCGGAGGCCCTTGCGTACGAATGTCCTCCGGCGCCTCCTTGAAAGGCTGCCGCGAGCACTGCGCTCTACCCACCGCACGCCGAGCCTCGTCGGGGCGGGCAGGGGTTTGGGCAAAGTAAAGGAGGAGGTGACGGCCAACGGCCGGCGCCGGGGGACATTTGCCCAGGCCCCTGCCCGCCCCGGCGGGGCCAATCAGTTCGCAGAGAAGTGAGACGAAGAAGTGCTCTGCAATCAGGACGCCAGGCAAAAAAAGACCCGGCAGAGGGAGGGATCTGCCGGGTCCGGATTGCATGGGGGGAGGGACCCATGCAATGAGCGTTGCGTCGCGTCAGTGACTGTTCGCGTCCGCGGTTGATGCGTTGTAACCCTGCGCCAGTTCGGACCAGGCCTTGCTGGCCTGCAGGCCGAGACCGACCATGTCCTGCTGGGCCTGGCCCAGTCGTTGCAGGTTGTCCTGCCACAGTTGCGCGCCCTTGGAGAGCGTCCCGGCCGCATCTTCGCCGCGGGCCAGTTCACCCAGCCAGCCGCCGGTCGCGGTCAGGTTGCGCTCCATCACCTTCAGCTGCACGCCGAACATGCTTTCCGCGTTCTCCAACGCCAACCGGTTCGCGCGCGTTGCCGCGGCTGCGAGCTGGCGGGTGGCATCACTGAAGCGATCGCTGAAGGCGGCGGCCATGGGGCATCAGGAAGTGGCTTGATGCATTGCAGCATACGCCCTTGATGCCGCATTGCAACAAAAATAACAAAGGCGCCCAGGGCGCCTTTGAAAAACCTTTCAGATCAATGGCTTGATCAGACGGTAGGGCCGCGGTAGCGGCAGCCCGAGGTGCAGGTTTCGTGCACGGTGATCTCGCTCAGCGCCGGCAGGCTGGGCTTGAGTTCATTCCAGATCCACACTGCCAGGTTCTCGCTGGTGGGGTTCTCCAGGCCGGGAATGTCATTGAGGTAGTGGTGGTCCAGGCGGTCGTAGATCGGCTGGAAGGCCGCCTTCACGTCGCCGAAGTCCATGATCCAGCCGGTCTGCGCACCGGGCTTGCCCTCGACCTTCAGTTCCACCCGGAACGAGTGGCCGTGCAGGCGCGCGCACTTGTGCCCCGGCGGCACGTTGGGGAGGCGGTGCGCCGCCTCGAGCATGAAGACTTTGAAGATTTCCATGGCGCGATTGTACGCCGCGGGCAGCCGCGCAGCCTGAGTGGATGTTGGTCTTTCGTGAAGAAAGTCTTTTCATCCGGATGAAGAGATGATAGTTTCTCTTATATCCGTATGAAGAGATGTTATTGGCCGGACCCCGGCCAGGCATGGACTACTGCGGAACTTCATCGCCCTTACCACCTCCCCCACATCGTCATGCCCAAGCACACCCTGCTCGTGGCGGCCCTGGCCGTCGCTCTGGCCGCGCCTTTGTCCGCCGCCGCCGAAAACTCCGCCGATGCCAGTGGCGAAGCCAGCACCCTGGCCGCTGTGCGCGTCACCGGTTCCAACATCAAGCGCACCGATACCGAGGCCTCCAACCCGGTACAGGTGATCGGCCGCCAGCAGCTGGAACAGACCGGCAAGGCCACCGTGGCTGACGTGCTGCGTTCGATCTCGGCCAACACCGGCAACGCCAGCAACGAAACCACCAACAATGGTTGGGCGTCCGGCTCGGCCGGCATCGGCCTGCGCGGCCTGTCGCAGAAGAACACGCTGGTGCTGCTCAACGGCCGCCGCCTGGCCAACTATGGTTTCCCGGCCGGAGGCCTGTCCGACACCTTCGTCGATCTCAACGCGCTGCCGCTGGTCGCGGTCGAGCGCATCGAAGTGCTCAAGGACGGCGCCTCGGCGGTGTACGGCTCCGACGCCGTGGCCGGCGTGGTCAACATCATCACCCGGCAGAACTTCGAAGGCGCCGAGATCGGCGGCAGCTTCGGCGGCGCCGACCAGGGCGGCCTGCACGAGCAGAACCTGAAGTTCGTCGGTGGCCTCGGCGACCTCGACACCGATGGCTACAACATCCTCTTCAGTTTGCAGGGCTACAACCGCGAGCGCCTCGATCAGGACGAGCGCAACCTGACCAGTAGCGGCATCTACACCGACAAGCCCGGTGGCCGCTGGAACGGCTGGTCGGCCAAGGGCGCGCGCTACCTGGTCAACGGTGTGTCGGTACCGATGCTCGATGCCAGCGGCAACTGCCCGGCCGGTACCACCCGCGTCGCCAGCGCGCCGATCGACGGCCTGGCTGGTGATACCTGCGGCTTCAACCAGGCACCGTTCACCACGCTGATCCCCTCGACCAAGCGCTACCAGGCCTATGCCAACGGCACCTTCCGCCTGAGCGACAGCGTCGAAGCCTTCGGCGAAGTGCTGTACAGCCAGATCAAGAGTGCCGCGTGGTTCGGCAGCAGCCCGTTCTTCACCCTGGAGAGTGGCCGCTTCGCACTGAACGCGAACACCGGCCTGGCGGAGCCGGTGTCGTCGCTGCTGCCGGCCAACAATCCTTACAACCCGTACGGCCGTGCGATCCCGATCGAGTACACCTTCTTCGACCTCGGCGGCACGATCAAGACCAACCGCTCCACCGCCTACCGCGGCGTGTTCGGCCTGCGTGGCACCACCGCGTCGTGGGACTGGGAAGTGGCTGCGTTCCGTGCACGCAGCAGCGAGCGCGAGAGCGTCTCTGGTGGCTTCGCCAACCGCTGGGCGCTGGCCGATGCACTGGCCTCGGGCAGCTACAATCTGCTCAACCCGGCGGCGACGCCGCAGTCGGTGCGCGACTCGATCAACATCGCCACGCTGCGTCCGGCCGAATCCAAGCTGCAGGGCATCGATGCGAAGATTTCCGGCAGCCTGGGCCACACCTGGGCCGGCGAGATCGGCTTCGCCGCCGGTGCCGAGTGGCGCCGCGAGAAGCTCGATTCCAACAACCCGTGGCAGATCGACGCCGGCCTGCAGGTGCGCCCGGCCATCGCCGAAGTGCACGGCAAGCGCCAGGTCAGTGCGGCCTATGCCGAAGTGAACGTGCCACTGGCTTCGACGCTGGAGCTGTCCGCCGCCGCGCGTGCCGACCATTACGATGATTTCGGCGATGCCTTCTCGCCGAAGATCGGCCTGCGCTGGCAGCCGCTGGACTTCCTGCTGGTGCGTGCGTCGGCCTCGAAGGGCTTCCGTGCACCGTCGCTGTCGGAGAACTCCAACAGCACCAGCATCGCCTACGGCAGCGTGGTCGATCCGCGTGATCCGGACGTGCCGGGCTCGCGCCAGAACCCGACCTTCTTCACCGTCGGCAACAACGAACTGAAGCCCGAACGCACCAAAAGCGTGAACTTCGGCGTGGTGCTGTCGCCGTGGGCCAACACCAACCTGAGCGTGGACTACTACCGTATCCAGCTGGACAACCTGGTCGGCACCAACAACACCCAGACCCTGGTCAACGACAACGTGGCCGGTGCCGTGCAGCGCGATGAGCGCGGCAAGCTGCAGGCGGTCTACAACCGCTACCAGAACCTGAGCGAGCTGAAGACCTCGGGCATCGACGTTGAACTGCGCCAGCGCATTCCGACCGCTGCGCTCGGCGACTTCACCGTATCCTCGGCCTACACCCACGTGCGCGACTACCGTCGCCCGACCGTGGTCGGTGGGCCGCTGGTGGACTACGCCGGCAGCAACCTGGGCGCGACCCTGCCCAAGGACAAGGCCACCACCACGCTGGACTGGAAGCATGGCGATTTCAACGCAGCCGTGACCTGGTACTACACCAGCAGCTACCGCCAGGAAGCGAGCACCGCGGCCAAGGCCGTGCAGACGCGCGTCGGCAGCTACAGCCAGTACGACCTCTACCTGGCCTACACCGGCGTGGACAAGCTGACCGTGTACGCAAAAGTGCAGAACCTGGCCGACAGGACGCCGCCATACGACGCCTCGTTCCCGGGCATCCGCGCGCCGTACGACTTCAGCCAGTACGACCTGCGTGGCCGCTACTTCACGTTGGGCTTCGATTACCGCTTCTGATCCATCCGCCGCGGCCGGTCACCTGAAGGGACCGGCCGCGTGACTGTCTGCCGTTGTGTTCCAGGGGAGTCACCGTGTCCTTGCATCGCCGTGCCGTTCTTCCGTTGCTGCTTGCCGCCGCCACCGCACTGTCCTCGCCGCTGCCGGTGCAGGCACAGAGCGCGTACTTCTTCCCGCAGGCCACCGACGCGGCCGCGTTCGATACGTCCATTCCCACGCCGGAACAGTTCCTTGGCTATCCGATCGGCAGTCGTTACACCCGGCACGACCAGTTGGTGGCGTACTTCCAGGAACTCGCGAAGCGTTCCGATAAAGTCAGCGTGCGCGAGATCGGTCGCAGTTATGAGGGCCGCCCGCTGCTGATCGCCACCGTCACCACGGCGGGCAACCACGCGCGGCTGGAACAGCTCCGCCAGCAGCACGCGACCCTGGTCGATCCGGCTCAGCCGCGCAGCGCAGCCGGCGACAGCCCGGTGGTGGTGTGGCTGGGCTACAGCGTGCACGGCAACGAAACCTCCAGCGCCGAAGCGGCGATGCTGACCGCTTACTACCTGGTGGCCAACCGCAGCGCGGAAACCCAGCAATGGCTGCAGCAGGCGGTGGTGCTGTTCGATCCGGCGCAGAATCCTGACGGCCGCGACCGCGCCGCCAACTGGCACAACGCCTGGGCGTCCGATCCAGCCTCGGCCGACCCCGCCGACAAGGAACACGTCGAGCCATTCCCGCAGGGCCGCACCAACCACTACTTCACCGATCTCAACCGCGACTGGCTTGCGCTGACCCAGCAGGACTCGCGGCCGAAGGTGGAGGTGTTCCATCAGTGGCATCCAAACGTGCAGATCGACTTCCACGAAATGGGCAAGGACAGCACGTACTACTTCGAGCCTTCGCCGAAGAGCATGCACAGCCCGTTGATTCCGGCGGCATCGTATGAATTCAACAAGACCCTGGCCAAGTACCACGCACAGGCGCTGGATGCGCTGGGTTCGCTGTACTACACGGGCGAGAACTTCGACAACTTCTCGCCGGTGTACGGCTCCACCTATCCGGACTTCCACGGCGCGGTCGGTGTGACCGTCGAGCAGGCCAGTTCGCGTGGCCGCGTGCAGGAATCGGTGAATGGCCTGCTGACCTTCCCGTTCACCATCCGCAACCAGGTCGCCACCGGGCTGGGCACCGTGCGTGGCGCGGTGGCCGAGCGCACTGGGCTGTTCGACCTGCAGAAGCAGTTCTTCCAGAGCGCGCTGAAGCAGGCCGCGCAGCAGCCGGTGAAAAGCTTCGTGTTTGGAGATGCGCATGATCCGGCGTTGACCCGCCGCCTGCTGGAACTGTTGCTGCTGCATCGCATTGAGGTGCGCGCGCTGGATCGTGCGGTGACCATCGATGGGCGACGCTTCGAGGTGGGCAGTGCCTATGTGGTGCCAGTGCAGCAGGCGCAGTTCCGCCTGGTGCATTCGATCTTCGCAGAGACACCGCCGATCAAGGGCGACGTGTTCTACGGCAGCACCAGTTACGCGATCGCGCCGGCGTATGGTGTGGCCTTTGCGGGCAGCCGCAGCCGCATCAATGGTGGCGCCCCCGTGGCCGCGCTGCCAGCGGAGCAGGGCGCAGTGCTGGGTGGCCAGGCTGGCTTCGCCTATGTCATCGACTGGCGCGACTACAACGCCGGGCGTGCACTGGCCGTACTGCAGGCCAAAGGCCTGAGCACGCGCGCAACGTTCCAGCCGTTCACCGCTTCCACCGCACAGGGCGAGGCCGGCTTCGCCGCTGGCAGCATCGTTGTTCCGGTGGCCGGGCAACCACTGCAGGGCACGGCGTTGCTGGATGCAGTGAGTGCTGCCGCACGCGATGCCGGCGTGCAGGTGCATGCGTTGTCCAGCGGCCGCAGCCGCGAGGGCATCGACCTCGGCAGCGATGGCGTCAAGGCGCTGCGCAAGCCTGCGGTGGCACTGGTGATGGGCGAGGGCGTGGCGGCCACCGAGATCGGCTCGGCCTGGTTCCTGCTTGACCAGCAGTTGCGCCTGCCGGCCAGCAAGCTGGATCCGCAGCAGTTGGGCAAGGTGTCGCTGGACCGTTACACCACGATCGTGCTGTCTGGCGGCAGCTATGCCGCCGTTGACGCATCGGCGGTGACTGCCTTGAAGCGCTGGGTACAGGCCGGTGGCTCGCTGGTGACCTACGGCAGTGCATCGAAGTGGGCGATCGAACAGAAGCTTGCCGACGGCGAAAAGCTTGGCAAGGAAGAAGAGGCTGCTGATGAGAGCCGCCGTGCGTTCGGCGACCAGCGCGACATCGCTGCGATCGAGCGGGTCAGCGGCAACATCCTCAGTGCCGATGTCGATACCAGCCATCCGTTGGCGTTCGGCGTGCCGCGCCGGCAGCTGGCGATCAACAAGGAGAACACGGTGACGCTGCAGCCGAGCGCGAATCCGTTCTCGACGGTGGTGCGCATCGACACGCCGCCGCGGGTGAACGGCTACCTGTCCGAGCGTAACCGCACGCGGGTGGCGGGTAGTGCGTGGCTGCTGGTGTCGGCGCAGGGGCAAGGCAACGTGGTGCTGTTTGCCGATGATCCGGCGCACCGCAAGTACTGGCACGGGACGGATCGGCTGCTGATCAACGCGATCTTCTTCGGGAATCTGGTGAATCCGAGTAAAGCGCGGGGTTGAGGCGTTTGGCGCCGAGTTGTTGTTGTGCTTGGGAGGCAGGGGGCCTCAGCCAGGACACGCCGTGAACCCATCCATGGGGGCTCGATGGCGCCATCCTTGGCGCCACAGGTCCTGGCAGGGGCCCCCGGCCTCCCAGGACCGGGTGCTGCGGGCGCGGACGCATCAGACCCCAAGGCGGGAGCAAGGGCAAAAGCAAAAGCAAAGGCAAAGCCAGGAATTGCGGCTTCGGCTTCTGACTTTGAATTTGAATTTGATCTTTCTTCTCCCGGCTACCCGGCGGGAGAAGAAGGCGCAGGCAATGCTTGAAGCGGATGGGCATGGGGGCAGCGCAGAACCGTTGGCGCCATGGATGGCGCCATCGAGCTTACATGGACGTATTTACAGCGTGTTCTGCGCTGCCCCCATGCCCATTCGCCCTCGGTACTGCCACCGCGTGCTTTATCACCCGGTAGCCCGCAACAAAAAAAAGGACGGCGCGTCAGCGCCGTCCCTCGATAAGCCCCCCGCGCAGCGGGAAGCACCAACCATGTCAGCTGGGATCAGCCGGCGCGACCGCCGCCGTTGCCACCCTGGCCGCGGCCACGGCCGCCACCATTGCCGCCGCCACCACGACGCTGGCCCTGGCCGGCACCGGCGCCTGCACGCTGCTGGCCGTTGCCACCGCCCTCGCGACGGCCGCCACCGGCCTTTTTCGGGCCCGCATGCGCATGGCGCGGTGCATCACCGTGCGGACGGCGTGCATGGCTCTTGCGCGGTGCGCGCTCGCCGGTATCGTGCTCGGCCTTGCCCGGTGCACTGTTGCCCCAGCGGATCGGCACCTGCAACTCGAAGCCCGGCACATCACGGATGTCCATGTCGCGGCCCAGCAGGCGCACGATCGCGCGCAGCAGCTTCACTTCATCCTGCGCCACCAGCGAAATCGCCTGGCCTGTCGCGCCATTGCGGCCGGTACGACCGATGCGGTGCACGTAGTCCTCGGCCACCATCGGCAGGTCGAAGTTGATCACCTTCGGCAGCTCGTTGATGTCGATGCCACGCGCGGCGATATCGGTGGCCACCAGCACGGTCACGCGGCCGGCCTTGAAGTCGCCCAGCGCACGCAGGCGCTGGCCCTGGCTCTTGTTGCCATGGATCGCCGCGGTCTTGATGCCCGACTTTTCCAGGAACGTCGCCAGCTTGTCGCTGCCGTGCTTGGTGCGGGCGAATACCAGCGTCTGCTCGCGGCTGTCCTGCGCCAGCAGGTGCAGCAGCAGGTCACGCTTGCGGCCGGCATCGACCGGGTGCACGCGATGGGTGATGGTTTCGGCCACGGTGTTCTTCGGCGTCACCTGGATCTGTTCCGGGTTGCGCATGAACTCCAGCGCCAGCTGGCGGATGTTGTCCTCGAAGGTGGCCGAGAACAGCAGGGTCTGGCGGTTCTGCTTCGGCAGCTTGGCCAGGATGCGCTTGATCGACGGCAGGAAGCCCATGTCGAGCATGCGGTCGGCTTCGTCCAGCACCAGCAGTTCAATGCCGGACAGGTCGATGCTGCGACGCTCCAGGTGGTCGATCAGGCGGCCCGGGCAGGCCACCAGCAGGTCCACGCCACGGCGCAGGATGTCCAGCTGGTTGCCCATGCCGACGCCGCCGTAGATGCAGGCGCTGGGAATGCGCAGGTACTTGCTGTAGCCGCGCAGGCTGTCATGCACCTGGGTGGCCAGTTCGCGGGTCGGGGCCAGGATCAGCGCGCGCGGCTTGCGCGGGCCGCTGCGCACTTCCTGCGAAGCGGTGCCCAGGTGCTGCAGCAGCGGCAGGCCGAAGGCAGCGGTCTTGCCGGTACCGGTCTGTGCACCGGCCAGCAGGTCGCGACCGGCCAGCGCCAGCGGGATCGCCTGCTGCTGGATCGGGGTCGGGTTTTCGTAGCCCTGCTCGGCAAGCGCACGCAGCAGGAAGGGCGCCAGGCCCAGCGATTCAAAAGACATTGAGTTTGCTCCAAGTACAAGAAACGCCTGTCCGAACGGACAGACGGGGGCAGATCAAACTGATCGGCTGACTCGGAGCGTTCCCGTGAACCGCGCTGCGAGAAGTTGGGTGCAGCCGGCGCGGAGCGCAGGCTGGAATGCGTGACGAACGGTGTCGGAGTGGGGGCGGGCGACGGGGCGGACCCCGGACGCCGGCGATCCCGAAGGGAAACGGACGGCCGCTGCAGACCCGCCTAGTCTAACCGATGGCTGAGACCTCACGCAAAAAGCCCCGTTCAGGTAGGGGGCTCTCTGCAGGGCTGCGCCCTGCACCCGCAGAGGCCGAAGCAACGTCAACGTCAACGTCAAAAGCGGGTTTCCTGAGGGATGGCGGGGTGGGTCCGGTGGCGGGAGACGCCGTAAACCCGTCCATGGGGGCTTGGCCGCGGCATCCATGCCGCGGACACTCCCGCCACCGGACCCATCCCGCCTTCGACAGTTTCCCGCGATCTGCGGTAGATCCACGCCGTGCGTGGATGCTCTTCGTTCAATTGTCGAAATATTCGATTTCAATGGAGATTCATCCACGCATGGCGTGGATCTACTGGCCACCGGCCTACTGTCGAAGGCGGGGCACTGTGGGTTTGCGGGGTGTGAGCGGCATGGATGCCGCGACCAAGCCCCCAGGGACGGGTTTACGGCGTCCCCGCAAACCCACAGTGTCCCGCCATCCCACGGAATGCCCGTTGTTGCTGTTGCTTCGGCCGTTGCCTTGGCTTGAAGCAGGTGCAGGGTGCAACCCTGCCGACCCCCCCACTACGGTAGTGTGGCCCGATGCCGCGCTGCAGCTTGGCGCCAGCGCATATTTGATTACACTTGAAACTTGTTTGCCCACGACTCCGGACACCCACCATGAAGCTTGGTTCTTTGAAGGAAGGCGGCCGCGACGGCACCCTGATCGTCGTCTCGCGTGACCTGCGCCACGGCGTGCGCGCCACCGGCATTGCCGCCACCCTGCAGCAGGCCCTGGAGGACTGGAGCCACATCGCGCCGCGCCTGAACGCGCTGTCCGAATCGCTCAATGCCGGCGACGCCGACGGCGTGTTCGATCTGGATGTGCAGGCACTTGCCGCGCCGATGCCGCGCGCCTATGAATTCGTCGACGGCAGCGCCTACCTGCCGCACGTCGAGCGCGTGCGCCGGGCGCGTGGTGCCGAGGTGCCGGAGAGCTTCTACACCGACCCGCTGATGTACCAGGCCACCAGCGCAGGTTTCTACGGCCCGCGTGATGCGGTCAAGGTGGTCAGCGAGGACTATGGCATCGACCTGGAAGCGGAGATCGTGGTGATCACCGACGACGTGCCGATGGCCGCCACCCCGGAGCAGGCCGCAGGCCACATCCAGCTGGTCGGCCTGGTCAATGATGTTTCGCTCCGCAACCTGATCCCGGGTGAGCTGGCCAAGGGTTTCGGTTTCCTGCAGTCCAAGCCGCGCTCGGCGTTGTCACCGGTGTTCGTCACCCCCGACGAGCTGGGTGATGCCTGGCAGGACAGCAAGGTGCACCTGCCGCTGCTGACCCACATCAACGGCCAGTGGTTCGGTGCGCCGGAAGCGGGCGTGGACATGCAGTTCAACTTCGCCCAGCTGGTCGCGCATGCGGCCAAGACCCGCCCGCTGGGTGCTGGCACCATCGTCGGCTCCGGCACCATCGCCAACGAAGACACCAGCAAGGGTGCGTCGTGCTTCGCCGAGCAGCGCGTGGTGGAAACCCTGCGCGATGGCAAGCCGAGCACGCCGTTCATGTCGTTCGGCGATGTGGTCCGCATCGAGATGCTCGACGCCGCCGGCAACAGCATCTTCGGTGCGATCGAACAGCGCATCGAACAGGCGGCCAAGCCCTGAGCATGGAGGCGGCGATGGACATCCTGGTTGACGACGGCCCGGTCGACGACGGCATCGTGCTGTACACCTACTGGCGATCCAGCGCCGCCTACCGCGTGCGCATCGGCCTGGAGCTGAAGGGCCTGGCCTGGGAGGCCCGGCCGGTGCACCTGGTCCGCGACGGTGGCGAGCAGCACCTTGACGCCTATCGCGCGCTCAATCCGCAGCAGCTGGTGCCGACCCTGCTGCACGATGGGCACACGCTGACCCAGTCACTGGCGATCGTCGAGTACCTGGAAGAGCGCTTCCCGCAGGTGCCGCTGCTGCCGGCCGACGCCGCCGGCCGCGCGCGGGTGCGGGCGCTGGCCCAGCTGGTGGCCTGCGATATCCATCCGATCAACAACCTGCGGGTGATGCAGTACCTGGAACGCGACCTGCAACTGCGGGCCGACGCCCGCACGCAATGGACCCTGCACTGGATCGCCGAAGGCTTTGCCGCGATGGAAGCGATGCTGGCCAACAGCCGCGACACCGGCACCTTCTGCCACGGCGACCGCCCCGGCCTGGCCGATCTTTGCCTGCTGCCGCAGCTCTACAACGCCCACCGCTTCGGCCTCGACCTGGCGCCGTACCCGACCCTGCGCCGCATCGAGGCCGCCTGCCAGGCACTGGAGGCCTTCGAGCGCGCGCGCCCGGAGAACCAGCTCGACACCGCCTGACGGGCCGCTTCGCTCGCCGGGCGCGGCCAGGCGCTACCGGTCCCCGGCCCGTGGAAGCGCCGGGCCATGCCCGGCGGATTCCCCATCCCCTCGCAGCATCTGCCGAAGGTCCTCCCGGAACAGCCGATAGCCGGCCTCGCGGCGGGCATCATCGCCCTGCCGGAGCACCCACGCCGGATGAACGGTGGCATAGCCGCGGGTGCCGTCCTCCAGCGTAAGCCAGCGTCCACGGTCGTGCGACAGATTGAAATCCCGGCCAAAGACCGAGGCTGCCGCGGTTGCGCCCAGGCAGACGATGATCTGCGGCCGCACCCGCGCGATCTCGCCCATCAGCCACGGCCGGCAGGCCTGGATGTGGCGGCTTTCCGGACGCTTGTGCAGCCGGATCCTGCCGCGGCGCTCATGGTGGAAGTGCTTTACCGCATTGGTCAGGTACAGCGCGGCGCGATCGATTCCCAGCTCAGCCAGGGCACGGTCCAGCAGCTGGCCAGCCGGGCCGGCGAACGGCTGGCCGCGCAGATCCTCGGTATCACCCGGCTGCTCGCCGATCACCATCACCCGCGCATTGGCCGGCCCTTGGCCGAACACCGCCTGCGTGGCGGTCTCCCACAGCGGGCACTGGCGGCAGGCGCTGGCCTGCTGTCGCAGCGTCTGAAGGCTGCCGGTATCGGGGGGCGCCGACGCAGCATCCCCACGCATGGGAATCCTGCGCTGCGGTGCCTGCGCTGGCCGGTCATGCATTTCCTGCACGCGATCGCCCGCATCGCGCACCAGACGCGGCAGCAGCTGCGCCTCGGGCAGGTGGCGCCAGTACTTGACCGGCATCTCCTGCATCATCATCCGGGTGTTGAGCCGCGCGGGATTGAAGATGCTGGCGTAATAGGTCTGCCACAGGGCCTCGCGCGCATCCTCGGCCGGGGCGTCCTCGCGCCGTGCGCCGGGGCCGAACGCCAGTGCCTGCCCATCCCATGCCACGCTGCATGACGGTGTCAGGATAGCCCAGCGCATGCCGGTGAAGCGGCGCGCGAAGAACGGCGCCACCCGATCGACGATGTGATGCTGTGGTTCGAACCACGCGATGAACGCCTCGGGCTGGCCGGGGACTTCGCGGAAGCGCACGAACGCCTTCATCTTGTGGGTATCGCGGCGAACGGCCTGGGCGAGCGCGGTTGCGCGCAGCACGTCGGCATCGGCGGGATTGGACAGCACCGAGCGCTCGCCATGGGTGATGCGCCACAGCAGCCGGTACAACAGGGCCATGCGCTGCATATCGCGGTGGCACAGGCAGGTGGCCGCCAGTTCAAGGAAGTCGCGCGGTACGTTCGGCACGCCGGCATCGGCCAGCACGGGCGCGGAGCTGACCGCCGGCGCATCCAGCAGTGATGCGTCGCTGCCCTCCAGCCAGTCCAGCTGTTCCGGTGCGATGCCGCGCAACAGGGCATCGCGCGCGCCGTTGCGCCAGGCCTCCAGCGACCACGGCGGGTCCACCCGCAGCGACCAGCGCTGCGGGTCAGGCTGACGGTAGGGCATCGAACAGCGATCCCTGACGGGGCGGTGGGGCCAATTGGGCGCGCAGCGCAGCCGGATCGTCCAGCGCCCTGCGCGGGTGGTGGTCGGCCAGCAGCACGAACGGTAGCAGTTTGCTCATCGGCGCCTTCAGGCGGGCGATGTCCGCCACGCGCAGGCGCCCGTGCCGGCGCGCCATCAGCACGCGCTCTGCATTGCGCACGCCCAGCCCGGGTACGCGCAGCAGCATTTCCTTCGGCGCGCGGTTGAGATCCACGGGGAAGCGTTCTGGGTGGCGGATCGCCCAGGCCATCTTGGGGTCGATATCCAGGTCGAGCATGCCGTCCTGGGTGGTGTCGGTAATCTCATCCACGCCGTAGCCGTAGAAGCGCAGCAGCCAGTCAGCCTGGTAAAGGCGATGTTCGCGCTGCAGCGGTGGCGGCTGCAGTGGCAGCTGCCGGCTGGCGTCCGGAATCGGGCTGAACGCGGAGTAGTAGACCCGGCGCATGCGGTAGTTGCCGTACAGACTCTCGGCGCTTGCCAGGATCTGCTGGTCGTTCGCCCCGTCCGCGCCGACGATCATCTGCGTGCTCTGCCCGGCCGGGGCGAAACGGGGAGGGCGCGGGCGTGCGACGCGGCTTGCAGTCGGCGCCACCGCGGCGGGGGCCTTGCGTGCCTCCTTGGCTTCCTCGATGCGCCAGCGCAGCTCGCCCATCGCACCGCGGATCGACTGTACGGTTTTCTCCGGTGCCAGCGCGCTCAGCCCGGCTTCGGTGGGCAGCTCCACGTTGATCGACAGCCGGTCGGCGTAGCACCCGGCGCTGGCCAGCAGTTCCGGCGACGCTTCGGGAATGGTCTTGAGGTGGATGTAGCCGGCAAAGCGGTGTTCCTCGCGCAGGCGCCGGGCGACCTCCACCATCTGCTCCATCGTGTAGTCCGCATTGCGGATGATGCCGCTGGAGAGGAACAGGCCTTCGATGTAGTTGCGTTTGTAGAAATCCAGGGTCAGCGCGACCACCTCGTCCACGCTGAAACGCGCGCGGGCCACATTGCTGGACACGCGATTGACGCAATAGGCGCAGTCGTAGACGCAGAAGTTGGTCAGCAGGATCTTCAGCAGCGATACGCAGCGGCCATCCGGCGTGTAGCTGTGGCAGATGCCCATGCCTTCGGTGCTGCCGATGCCGCCGCTGGCGCGTGAGTCGCGCTTGCCCGAGCCGCTGGAGGCGCAGGAGGCATCGTACTTGGCGGCGTCAGCCAGGATGGCAAGCTTGCGGATGGTTTCCATTGCGGAAACCTACGGATGAGCGGTCTCAATGGATGAGATCGGCCCTGAATCCTTCAGGCTTGCGCCGGGCATGGCCCGGCGCTACCGGTGTCGAAAGAGCTGCGCGGATCAGAACCCGTGGGTGATGCTTGGCGCGCCCGCAGAGAAATCCGCGTAGGGATCGTGCTCGCCGCTGCTGCCTTCGGACAGGCGGAACTTCAGCGCCAGGCCGTCGCGCGAGTCGGCGGCGCGCAGCGCTTCCTCCTGCTCGATGGTGCCGGCCTTGGCCAGCCGGAACAGGCACTGGTCGAAACTCTCCATGCCCTCTTCCAGGGATGCTTCCATCGCCGCCTTGATCTCGTGCACCTGGCCGCGACGCAGCAGGTCGCGGATCATCGGCGTGTTGAGCAGCACTTCGGTGGCCGGCAGGCGACGGCCTTCCTTGTTCTTCACCAGGCGCTGGCTGATCACCGCGCGCAGGTTCAGCGCCAGGTTCATCAGCACGTTCTTGTGCGCGCTTTCCGGGAAGAAGTTGAGGATGCGCTCGATGGTCTGGTCGGCGTTGTTGGAGTGCAGGGTGGCCAGGCACAGGTGGCCGGTCTCGGCGAAGGCGATCGCCGCCTCCATTGTTTCCGCGTCCAGGATCTCGCCGATCAGGATCACGTCCGGCGCTTCACGCATCGCGTTCTTCAGCGCGTTGTGGAAGGCATGGGTGTCCAGCCCGACCTCGCGCTGGTTGACGATCGACATCTTGTGCTTGTGCAGGTACTCGATCGGGTCCTCGATGGTGAGGATGTGACCGGTGGTGGTGCTGTTGCGGTGGTCGATCATCGATGCCAGCGAGGTGGACTTGCCCGAGCCGGTGGACCCCACCACCAGCACCAGCCCACGCGGGGTCATGATGACGTCCTTCAGCACCTGCGGCAGGTTCAGCTCTTCGATGCTCGGAATCCGGCTGCGGATGGCGCGGATGACCATGCCGACTTCACCGCGCTGCTTGAACACATTGACGCGGAAACGACCGGCATCGGGCAGGGCGATGGCCATGTTGAGTTCCAGCTCGCGCTCGAACTGCGGTACCTGGCCTTCGTCCATCAGCGAGTAGGCGATCTTCTTGACCATGCCCGGCGGCAGGCCGGTGTTGCCCAGCGGATAGAGCTTCCCCTCGATCTTGATGTAGACCGGTGCCCCGGTGGTCAGAAACATGTCCGAAGCGTTCTTTTCGGTCATCAGCTTCAGGAAGTAGCCGATATCCATTGCGAATTTTCCCCAACGAAACGGCCGACGCCCGTTGCCAGCACGGTGTCGGCTTGACGACAATGGCCGTGAACCGACAACCGGTACGGCCTCCCCAATGAAACGACTTAGCTTCGCACGAATGCGCCACAGCCTGTATGTGATGGCGTTTGCATTCGCACTGTCTGCCCCCGCCTGGGCGCAGGATGGCGCGATGGAACTGGCCCAGGCCCGGCAGGCGGTCGACAAGGCCACCCAGGCCGATGCCGACCAGTACGCCCCGGACCTGATCGGGCTGGCCCGGCAGGGGCTGGAGCAGGCCCAGCGCGCCGCCGGCGACCGCCGCGAGCGCAAGAACGCCCCGGCAATGGCCCTGCGTGCCGCCGCCGATGCCGACCTGGCCCGCGTGCGCAGCGAGGAAGCCACCGTGACCGCCCAGCTGCAGCTGCGCCGCAACGAGGTCAACCAGCTGCAACGCCAGCTGTCGACCGGGGAGGATCGCCGGTGAAGCCGATGACTGCCGCAACCCTGGCCGCGCTGCTGGCGCTGCCTACGCTGGCCGTGGCCGCTGACAACCCGATGGTGGCGCAGCTGAGCCAGCGCCTGATGGCCATCCAGGCCAACCCGGATACCGCTGAGCTGGGCGCCTTCGAGCGCATGCAGGCCCAGCAGGCCATCGCCACCCTGGACAAGGCCAAGCGCCGCGACCAGGAACTGGCCACCTACCTGGCCGAGCGCCGTGTGGAGATCGCCGAGACGGCCGTGCGTACCGCGCTGGCCGCCCGCGAGGTCGACCGCCTGGAGCGGACCCGCAGCGACCTGCTGATCGAGGCCAGCCGCCGCGACGCCGCGCGCGCCCGCCAGGAAGCCGAACAGCTGCGCATGCAGGCACAGATGCAGGCCGAGGAGGCTGAACGCCTGCGCCAGGCTGCCGAGGCCGAGACCCTGGCCCGCCAGGATGCCGAGAACGCCCTGACCAGCGTGGCCGGCAAGCAGCAGCAGCGCCTCAGCGCCGCCCAGCAGAACGCCGCCAAGCTGGCCCGCGAGGAAGCCGAACTGGTGTCCGGGCAGAAACTGCCGGGTTCGAAGTTCGATGGCCGTGGCGAGGTCTTCACCTTCCGTGGCGATGCGTTTGCCGCCGGCGCCTCCAGCCTGTCCGGCGGCGCCCGCAACCAGGCCAAGGCGTTGGCCGAATACCTGAACATCGGCAAGAAGGGCCGCCTGCGCATCGAGGCGTACGACAGTGCCAATGGCGTGGGCCAGAAGCGTGCCGAGGCCCTGCGTGACGCGCTGGTTGCTGCGGGGGTCGCGAGCAACCGGATCCAGCTCGCCGGCAAGAAGGCGGCCTCCACCCAGGCACGTTCGGCCGAGGTCATCATCGCCCCGTAATTGCTTGATATCGTTTGTTTTTCGTTGTGATGAGCATTCAGCCTGAACCCCGCCCCGGCGGGGTTCGGTCTTTTTGACGCAGGGGTCTTGTACCCCGCCTTGAGCAGGCGTAGGGTCAATCGTCCGGGACGCAATGCCGCGGACCGGACGATGGGAGGGCCGGGCCGATGCAAGCAGGGCGCGAACCGCAGCAGATCGACGTGCGCAGGCCAGTGCCGCAGGTCGTTGCAGGCGTCCAGGTGGCCATCGACCGGCGCTCCTCCATGAACAACGCCCCGTGCCTTGCGGCCGGGGCGTTCGTGTATCTGTCGAAGGAGGTCCATCATGTTTGAAGATCAGCCCCAGAGCGAGATCGACGCACGTCGCGCGCGTGATCCGGAGTTCAGGGCACTCCATGACCAGCACCGCAAGTTGAACAAGAAGTGCATGGACGCGGAGTTGGGTGTACTCCCGATCGATGATGTCACCCTGGGTCGCATGAAGCGCGAGAAGCTGCTGGCCAAGCAACGACTTCTGCGAATGTACGAAACACCGCTCCCAACGACGTCCCCCACGCTTTGACGCACCCCGTCACGCCCGGAACGGCGTGACCCGGCCATCGATGGCCCCGCCGGGCGCTCCTGCCCCGGCATCGCGGCACCGCCGATGAGGCGGCCGCGCCAAGGCACCACAGGCGGTGGTGCCTTGGCCTGCAGGCACCACTCACCGATGCGGGCGGTACCGGTCTCCTCGTCGATCCGGGGCCGTCCGCATCTCTTTTTGCGGGCTTGTGGCCCGTCTCCGCGCCGACCTGACATTCATCGCCATCCGACGGATAATCACCGGTCCGGCCCTCCGCGGCGCGAACCGAAAGTCCTCCGAATGCCCATTCATTCTTCCGTCCTCGAACTCATCGGCCAGACCCCGATCGTCAAGGCCCAGCGCCTGGACAGCGGCGTCTGCGAGCTCTACCTGAAGCTCGAAAGCGCCAACCCGGGCGGATCGATCAAGGATCGCATCGGCCTGTCGATGATCGAGGCGGCGGAGCAGCGTGGCGACCTGAAGCCGGGTGCGACCCTGGTGGAAGGTACCGCCGGCAACACCGGCCTGGGCCTGGCCCTGGTCGCGCAGCAGAAGGGCTACAAGCTGATCCTGGTCGTTCCCGACAAGATGAGCCGCGAGAAGATCTTCAACCTGAAGGCGATGGGCGCCGAAGTCCGCCTGACCCGCTCGGACGTGGCCAAGGGCCATCCGGAGTACTACCAGGATCTGGCCAAGACCATCGCCGAGCAGACCCCGGGTGCCTACTTCATCAACCAGTTCGGCAACCCGGACAACCCGGCCGCGCATGAATTCGGTACCGGCCCGGAGATCCTGGAGCAGATGGGCGGCGATCTCGACGCCATCGTGTTCGGCTGCGGCAGCTCCGGCACCATGACCGGCCTGTCGCGTGCCTTCGCCAGGCTGTCGCCGAAGACCGAGCTGGTGCTGGCCGATCCGGTCGGTTCGATCCTGGCCGAGTACATCAACGACGGCAATCTGAACGACAAGTCGGGCAGCTGGCTGGTGGAAGGCATCGGCGAGGACTTCCTGCCGTCGATCTCCGACTTCAGCCGCGTCAAGAAGGCCTATGCCATCAGCGACGCCGAGAGCTTCCACACCGCGCGCGAACTGCTGGGCAAGGAGGGTATCCTCGGTGGCTCGTCCACCGGCACCCTGCTGGCCGCTGCGCTGAAGTACTGCAAGGAGCAGACCACGCCGAAGAAGGTGCTGGTGCTGGTCTGCGATACCGGCAACAAGTACCTGTCGAAGATGTACAACGACTACTGGATGCTGGACAACGGCTTCCTGCAGCGCCCGCAGCACGGCGACCTGCGCGACCTGATCCTGCGCCCGTATGGCCAGCGCGACACTGTCGTGATCGGACCGAACGATCTGCTGACCACCGCCTACCAGCGCATGAAGCTGTATGACGTGTCGCAGCTGCCGGTGATGGACGGTGACCAGCTGGTCGGCATCGTCGACGAAAGCGACGTGCTGCTGCACGTCTATGGTGACGAAGCACGCTTCCGCGACACCGTCGCCACGGCGATGGTCAGCAAGCTGGACCGGCTGGACGTGAAGTCGCCGATCGAGGCGCTGCTGCCGGTGTTCGACCGCGGCCAGGTGGCGATCGTGATGGACGGCAATGCCTTCCTGGGCCTGATCACCCGTATCGACCTCCTGAACTATCTGCGCCGTCGCGTGCAGTAAGCCGTTGATCGCAGACGTTCGCTGCTGAATCCCGGTTTATCCGCGTCAAAGGTCGTTAAGGCCGCGCTGATAGACTTCCGCACCTTCGACGGCGCCGAGCTTCGGCGCCCCTCAGGAAAGAACATGTCCAACGCTACTTCCCAGGATCGCGCCCTGGCCCTGGCCACGCTGGCCATCCACGGCGGCCAGTCGCCCGACCCCAGCACCGGCGCGGTGATGCCGCCGATCTACGCCACCTCGACCTATGCGCAGTCCAGCCCGGGCGCGCACCAGGGCTTCGAGTACTCGCGTACCCACAACCCGACCCGCTTCGCCTACGAGCGCTGCGTGGCGTCGCTGGAAGGCGGCACCCGCGGTTTTGCCTTCGCTTCGGGCATGGCGGCCAGCTCGACCGTGATCGAGCTGCTGGACGCCGGCAGCCACGTGGTGGCGATGGATGACATCTACGGCGGCAGCTTCCGCCTGTTCGAGCGCGTGCGCCGCCGCACCGCCGGGCTGGATTTCAGCTTCGTCGACCTGACCGACCTGGCTGCGTTTGAAGCGTCCATCACGCCGAAGACGAAGATGGTGTGGATCGAGACCCCGACCAACCCGATGCTGAAGATCGTGGACATCGCCGCTGTGGCCGCCATTGCCAAGCGCCATGGCCTGATCGTGGTGGTCGACAACACCTTCGCCTCGCCGATGCTGCAGCGCCCGCTGGAGCTGGGCGCGGACCTGGTCCTGCATTCGGCCACCAAGTACCTCAACGGCCACTCGGACATGGTCGGTGGCATGGTGGTGGTTGGCGACAACGCCGAACTGGCCGAGCAGATGGCCTTCCTGCAGAACTCGGTGGGTGGCGTGCAGGGCCCGTTCGACAGCTTCCTGGCCCTGCGCGGCCTGAAGACCCTGCCGCTGCGCATGAAGGCCCACTGCGCCAACGCGCTGGCCCTGGCCCAGTGGCTGGAAAAGCACCCGGCGGTGGAGAAGGTGATCTACCCGGGCCTGCCGTCGCACCCGCAGCATGAACTGGCCGGCAAGCAGATGGCTGGGTACGGCGGCATCGTCTCGATCGTGCTCAAGGGCGGTTTCGAGGCGGCCAAGCGTTTCTGCGAGAAGACCGAGCTGTTCACCCTGGCCGAATCGCTGGGCGGCGTTGAAAGCCTGGTCAACCACCCGGCGGTGATGACGCATGCGTCGATCCCGGTTGCGCGCCGCGAGCAGCTGGGCATCAGCGATGCGCTGGTGCGGCTGAGCGTGGGTGTTGAGGATCTGGGGGATCTGCAGGTGGATCTGGAGCGGGCGCTGAGGGTTGCCTCTGTATGATGGGACGCCGCATCGAACTGATGTTGAGCCTGGCCGGCCGCGACATCAAGACGAAGTACAAGCATTCGCTGCTGGGCGCGCTATGGGGCGTGCTTGTGCCGTTGATCATGCTTGGCATCTATACAGTGATCTTCGCCACCATCTTCAGTGCCAAGTGGAAAGGCATTGAAGTGCACAGCAAGGTCGACTACGCCGTGTTGCTGTTCATTGGCTTGATCGTCTACAACTTCTTTGCAGAATCATTGACGCGAGCACCTACGGCGGTTCTCAGCAATCCCAACCTGGTCAAGAAGGTAGTCTTCCCGTTGGAGGTACTGCCGCCCGTGGTGGTGTTGTCATCGCTGTACAACGCTGGTGTGGCCACGGTCGCGCTCGCGGTGTTCCTGGCCTTCAGCAGCTTTGGCCTCCATTGGCAGATTATCCTCCTGCCGGTCCTGATTCTGCCGTTGCTCATGCTTACGATGGGCGTGGCCTATCTGTTCGCGTCTCTCGGGGTGTTCTTCCGCGATGTAGATCAGATTGCCGGATTGCTGGCGCGGGTGCTCCAGTACCTGACACCTGTGCTTTATCCATCGATCATTTTTCCCGATGTGATCGGCAAGTGGATGCGGCTGAGTCCGCTGGCTGTCTATGTCGAGCAGACCCGCGCGCTGATCGTGAGTGGCACATTGCCGGATTGGCCTTCCTATGGCTGGGCCGTCGCTTGGTCATTGGCCATTTTCTTCATTGGTTTCTGGTGGTTCCAGCGGACCCGGAGGGCGTTTGCCGATGTCGTCTGAAGATCTCGTGATCGATATCGAGAACGTCAGCAAGGTGTTCAACATTTTTGAGAAGCCTTCTGATCGACTGCTGCAGATGCTGTTGCCACGGCTGGGGCGTGTTCTGCCTGTTGGTAGCTCGTGGACTTCGCGTCAACGTGGGCGTGAGTTCTGGGCGCTGCGTGATGTCAGTTTGAAAGTGAAACGGGGCGACGCGGTCGGCATCATCGGTCGCAACGGTTCAGGAAAATCGACGCTGCTGCAGATCATCGCCGGCACACTTGCACCGACAAGGGGCAAGGCCAAGGTCAATGGACGGATCGCTGCGCTGCTTGAGCTGGGAAGCGGGTTCAATCCGGATTTCACCGGGCGCGAGAATGTCGTGCTCAATGGCATGATTCTTGGCCTGACGGAGCGTGAGGTGATGCAACGCTTCGATGCTATTGCCGCCTTCGCCGACATCGGCAGCTTCATCGATCAGCCCGTGCGCACTTACTCCAGCGGCATGATGCTGCGGCTGGCATTTGCAGTGCAGACCCAGGTCGAGCCGGACATCCTCATCGTGGATGAGGCCCTGGCTGTGGGCGACGCGCTCTTCCAGAAGCGCTGTTTCCAGCAGATGGAGGCGCTGCGGGCCAACGGTTGCACCCTGCTCCTCGTCTCCCATGACCAGGAGTCGATCAGGACGTTGACCGATCATTCGATCCTCCTGAGGGACGGCACCGTGCGGGTTGCGGGGCCGTCATCGGACGTGGTCCTCGAATACAGGAAGCAGCTGCATGAGGATGAGCGCGACTATTACGCTTCGGTCAGTGCGCAGCACCTGCAGTTTGCCCAGAAAATTGTTGACGCGCAGGTGGCTGGCGAAGGGGCCGCGGATGTGGAGGGCCATGAAGGTTCTGCGATCTTGGGTGCCCGCAGCGACAAGTTGTCCTTCGGCGACTATGACTGCGTGATCGAGCGGGTGCGCGTGCTCGACCAGCGCGACGAGGAGTGCGCCTACTTCCTGCCGCAGGACAAGGTGGTCATTGAAGTGACCGGGCGCCCGAAGCGTGACATGGACCGACTCAACATCAATGTCCGGCTTCGCAACAAGGAAGGGGTGAAGCTCTACTCGTGGGGTACTTTGAACCAGGATGTTAATGCGTGGGCCGAGCGCGGACGGGATGATTCAGGGGTGTGGAACATGATGTTCCCGGCGGACGTTCCTTTCGTGGTGCGGTTTACCTTCGATTGCGCCCTTGGCATGAACTTCTATGAAGTCCAGGTTTCTGTTTCAGAAGAAATCGAGCAATTTGGCGGAGCACAGCGCATGCTGCATTGGCGTGACGAGGCGGCCTTCTTCCAAGTGGGCATGAGGCAGAAGGAATACACATTCGGTGGTGTCTGCGATCTCCGCATGCACGCGGAAGTGGCCGGAATTCAGCGAAATACGGAGAAACTGTGATGCAAACAAGCACGAATGTTCCCCGTTCCGCGTTGTCCCCCGCGGCGTTGCGCGTTGGAGTTCGAAGACTGTATGACTGGTTGGCTGCGGGTCCGGTTGCGCTGCTCGGAAATTCCGAGCCGGCATTGGCGCGCGGCCTGCGGCAGTGCGGATATGAGGTGCTTGATGGAGTGGAAGGCGCAGCGTCTGCGGTCCTCGTTGTTGATCATGCAGATGTTGGCTCCGCCGATGAGTGCCTGCAGTCATTGCTGGCGGATATCCGTATACCCGTATGCCTTCTGGTCGGGGGGGGGGCGGCAACCAACGTAGCGCGTGCCCAGTGGGAGGCAGCGGCCATCCGCCAAGAGTGGCGCAAACATCCGCAGAACGAGCGCGTAGCGCCATACGGTGAGTTGGATCGTGTCAATGGGTTGCTGTTGATGGCGTTCGAACGCGTGCCCGACGCAGCCATTGCTGCCTATCCTCTGAGCGCGCTTGTGGAAGAGCGCGATCTGCATACGGACATGACTCGCGAGGCTGGGCGACGATCCGATGCGCACATGGCCCGCTATGCACAGGCTGCGCAGTTCATTCGACCTGGGGATCGCGTCATCGACGTCGCATGCGGCTTGGGGTACGGCTCCTACCAGCTTGCCCACAATAGCCAGGCGGCCTCGTTCATTGGACTTGATGCCAGTGACTATGCGGTGGACTACGCCAGTACCTGTTTTGCCCCTGATGCCCCGGTAGAGATGAGCTTCGTTGTCGGCGATGCGCAGGATCTGTCGGGAATGGCTGATGGTTCCGCGGACTTCGCGGTATCTGTGGAGACGCTGGAACATCTTCCTGAGCCTGATCGACTGCTGGCGGAGCTGCATCGGGTGCTCTCGCCGGAAGGGCGCTTGTATGCAAGCGTGCCTAATGACTGGTCGGACGAAACTGGCGAGGACCCGAATCCATTTCATTTCCATGTATACGACTGGCCGCGACTCATCAACCAGTTCCATCGGAATGGTTTCGTTATCGAGAGGGCGTGGTTGCAGGATGCCGGAGGTGGCCAGAAGCGGCATCTGTCGGTGCGCTCCATGCTTGAGATCGATCCGCACGCAGGTCCAAGCTGCGATGGTGAATGGCTGCTGGTGCTCGCCCGCAAGACCGATGCGGCAATGGAAACGGGGGACGATCCGCTGCGTCCGTTCCGCGAAATGCTCGCCAACGGACAAACTGACGCCGCATTGCATGAACTTGAGGCCCATTTCGAAACGGGAGAACCGCTGCTCCAGGCCCGCTCGCGTGCGGCGGCGGCTGTGCTTGCGACAACCACTGGGACGCTGGAGTCCGCTGCTGCGCATTGGGAGCATTGCCGGACAGCGGCCCGTGAAGCATTGGTCGAGCCATCCATCGAGGCCGAGGCGGCCGCGCTTCTGCATCTTGCCGCGGCCCAGCTGGCATTGCCAACGCATCTACGCTTTGCTCGATTGAAACTTCTGATTCGGATCCGAGCCCCGATCATCTGCGATCTGCTCGGCCCGGAGCCCGCATTGCTGGGCGACAACGATGATCGCGCCGTGTCCGCGGGCATCGGGGATGGCAATGGGCAGTCGAGCCTGAGTGCTGGCGATGTACAGCAGCTTGTGGATGCCAAGCGATGGCTTGATGGCAAGTACCACGAGCAGCAGAAGCATATTGCCGAACTGGAGCAGTACAACGTCGAACTCGAGGCTGCTCGCAGATGGCTGGACGCGCAGTACCACTCACTGACGGCAGAGGTACAGCGCCTCGGACAAGCGTCTGCTGCTGCGTCCGGCGATAGCAGGTAGCAATCGCCATGAGCGCGCCAGATTCATCAATGTCCTCCGCGCAGCCGGCGACTACTCTGTTACCCGACGGATTGGCGGAATTCTGTCTGCGGATCTGCGGGCCGGGCCGGGTAGTCCTGTTCGGCGCCGAGATGACGATGCTGACCGCGCCGTTGCGCAGGGCAGGCTGCGAAGTTTCCACGACTCAGATTGAGGCGGATGGCGAGCGCCCGGAATGGATGGTCGCTTGGGCGCAGACCGATGCATTGCGGTCCGAGGCGCTCGGATCTGACGTTTCCACGTTGGTGCTGGTGGGCGGTGCAGGCGCAGACATGCCCGCCTGGCGGGAGCAAGCCTGTGAGCGTGGATGGGATCTTCACCCCGCGATCTTCACCATGCCTGGCGTTCTTGGCAGCGCTGCCTTGTTGGTGCTTGCTCGGAGCGGGGTCAGATCGACCTCCGCCGATACGATTCCGCATGCCAGCTTTCACGGTTTAGCGGCCGCCCTCGTACGTCCTGGTGATGCAGTCATGGCGACCGAAGCCGCTGGGGACGGCGTATGGCGGATCGTGCAGCAGCAATCACGCTGCCGCTGGTTGGGCGTGCTGGCATCGCGACCACCCGCCCCGTCGCAGCCCGGCCTCGAATGGATCAACCCTGCGCGCTGGCCGGAGTTCTCCGATTTGCTGGATGTGGTGATCACGCAGATGGCCGTCGATGCCGCGGACTGGCACGGGCTGCTGCGGAATGCACATGCTCCACTGCGGCGAAGCGGGCGGCTTGTCCTGCGCGTGCCGTTGGCGCATGGACTCGATCCGCTGTCACATTTGGTGACTTGCTTGGAAGAGTTGGAGCTGGTGGTGGATCGCGCGTGGTATCAGCGTACTGCCGGCCGGACTGGTCTTGAGCAGTTCCACGAAATTGACCGCGAGACTCCGCTCGCCACTGCGCGCGGGGAGAGCGCCGACGCAATTGTGCTGCTCGCGGTGAAAACTGGCGGGCGAGGGGTCACGCAGGACCCTTCCGCGCAGGTTCCCAACATCATCGCATTCCATCGCGACTATCAGGACGCAAGCGTTGTCCGCTTGATCGTTTCCATGGGGGAGCGGATCGAATCACCGGTGCTACGCCGGCAGCTTGCCCGCAGCGTACTCGACTCGTCGTCACCGACTTCCGCCGATCACGGTGCTGCCCTGTGCGTACTGCTCTATGACGCGGAAGCAGCCGCCGGAGACAAGCGTGAGGTGTTGCTCGCTGCCGTCTGGCACTACATCACCGAGCCGGCTGCCAATCCTACGGTGCTGCGCTGGCAGGTTTCCCTCGCCTTTGCCGCCGCTCAGCTCTACCAGGCCGATGGCAGGCTGGAAGAGGCGGCTGAGCTCTATCAGCGTGTCCTGGCATTCGATGTGCTGGCCTTCAGCCCGCTGCTGGGTACCAAGACCACCGCCGCCGCCGCAAGGTTGGGCTGGATCAGGTTCGGCCAAGGCAACGTCGATGCTGCGCGCATGGCATGGTCCCGCGGTCTGGACGAGGCGCGGCGGCTGTCCGCTCAGGCGGACTGGTCCGAAGTCGTGGCTGATCCTGCGGCGCCGGAGACATTCTCGATGCCGGAATTGGCCGTGGTCATGGATGAAGCCGGTGGCCTGGCGACTGCGTTGCGGGTAACTGCTGAGTCTCCACTGCGGCCGGGGATTGCTTGGCAAGGGGGAAACCATACCTGGAAAGCACAATTGCAGGAGGCGCGCACGGAACTGCGGCTTCAACAGGAGTGGATCGGCAAATTGCAGGTTGCCAAGGACTGGCTCGACGGTCAGTACCGCCACCTCAACGCCGAGTTGGAGCGGCGGGAGGGGGTGGAGCGCGTACTCGAGTCACAGTTGCTTGTGCTCGCTGAAGATATGGACGAACTGCGTTCGGATCTTCAGAGGCATCGAATCGAAAGTGAAACGCTGCAGGAAGGAAAGGCATGGCTGGACGGGCACACTGCACGTCTCGCCACCGAGCTAAGGCGACTGATGGCGCAGCACGAGGAGCTCTCGTCTGCGAAAAACTGGCTGGATGCCCAGTACCAGAGTCTGAGTCTTGAGCTCGACCAGCGCCTGACGTGGCAGCGCCAGCTGCAAGAAGGCAAAGACTGGTTGGAGCAGCAGTACTACCGGCTGCATGAGGAGTTGGCACTGCGTACCGAAGAGCTTCAGGCATCGCAGTCCGAGAATGAAGCCAGGGCGGCAGAGATCGTGGGCCTCCGGGCCGCATTCCGCTTTGCGCATCTGCATGCGGAAGCTGAATGGGCGGGGCTGCAGGATGAGCTCCAGCGGAGGCGGGAGGAGCTGGCGCAGGTGCACAACGCGTATCAGCGCCAATCAGCTGCACTGGACGACAAGATCGCAGCACACCGGAAGCTGGAGGAGGCAGCGCGTGATCTCGCCGCAGCAACCGGGCTGATCATCGGCAACTCACCTCAGCTGCGATTCCCGGCCGAGGCCATCGCAGAAGAGATGACCTCGCTCGCGTCAGCACTTCAACGCATGCCGCTGAAGTCCGTGGTACGCACGGCATTGCGTTTGCTTACCAAGCTGCTCGATTGGAGACATCCGCGATGATGGCTGAACTTACCGTCGTAGTGACTTTCCATCGCGAGGGATTGTTTGCATATGCTGCGCTGCGAAGCTACATGCGGTCGCGCCAGCATGCGTCTGCCGCCGGATCGCAGGTGAAGTTCGTGCTGGTATTGGACAATGCAGATGAGAAAACCAGCGCAATTGTGCGCGGGCATCCTGACCTGGAGGGAGATGAGCTGATCCTCGTCACTTCAGCAGGAGATCCGGCGCTGGCGCGCAACCTGGGTATCGAGCAGGCCAGAAGCACCTTTGTCTGCATCCTCGATGGCGATGACCTGATCAGCCGGGATTACTTTCAGCGACACTTGGCCTTTGCTGCGGCAGCTCCAGTTCGGTCCGTTCTTCACGCCGAGGTGGTTGCCAGCTTCGGCAGGGAAAATGGAATCAGTCTGCAGCTTGATCAGCGCAGCATGCCATTTTCGCCGGACGTGCTGCTCCACGCGAATCCTTGGATAAGTGCCGTGTTCGCGCGCCGTGAAGTCTTCAGTCAGATCCCCTACGTCGCCTGCCGGCCAGAAAAGACCGGATATGGCTATGAAGATTGGCATTGGAGTTGCCAGACCGTGGCGGCGGGCTACGAGCATCTGATCGTGCCACGCACGGCCTATTTCTACAGGCTCAAGCACACAGGCTCGGTCAATGCGAGCAGCGCCGCCATGCGCGCCGTCTTGCCACCGAGTGATCTGTTCGGTCGATGGGAGCATTGTTGATGCGGCGTCTGTTCGCTTTGGCGCGTCGTGTCGATGTTCGCCAGCTGCTGCGTAATCCACGAATGGAACTGGGCCGCATCATGGTCTGGCTGGGTCGACGCATTGAACGCGTGGGTCGGAA
The DNA here is from genome assembly GCF_036319985.1 of Stenotrophomonas sp. SMYL89. Classification (NCBI taxonomy): domain Bacteria; kingdom Pseudomonadati; phylum Pseudomonadota; class Gammaproteobacteria; order Lysobacterales; family Lysobacteraceae; genus Stenotrophomonas; species Stenotrophomonas sp. SMYL89. The sequence goes on from NZ_JAWIRW010000012.1 coordinate 48,479, forward strand.
TACCGGCAGCGGGCACAGACCAATGCCGGACTGGCTGCATGAGGAAATGGTGGCGCTGGCGGCGATCGAGCCGGAGCTGTTGAGGGAGGGTGACGAGCCCAGGCGCTTTGGCCACGCTTCGATCCCGCTCACCAACCGCCCGGGCGAGATCTATCGGGAACTGGTGGAGTCTGTCGGCACTCAGTCAGCCAGCCACGTTCTCATCTTGCCATGGTTGGTGCGGGGAGGGGCTGATCGGGGGGCGCTGCATCACCTTCGGGTCTGGGCAGAGGCGCTGCCCGCAGGCAAAGCATTGCTTGTTCTTACCGAGGACGTTGCCTCTCCTTGGCTTGAGCGAGTCCCAGCGGCGGTCAGGGTGCTCCCATTTGGCCGGATTGTGGGCGGCATGGCATTGCCCGGTCGCGTGCAACTTCTGACCCGGCTGTTGCTGCAGATGCAACCGGCGGTGATTCACAACATCAATTCAAGGGTTGCCTGGCAGGCGTTCGCGCAGCACGGGCTGGCGCTGCGCCAGAAGTCAGGGCTGTTTGCTTCCCTGTTCTGCGATGACCGCGATGAGGAGGGGGTTCCAACCGGATTTGCCCGAAGTCACCTGCGCGACAGCTATGCAAACCTGGTGACGGTTTTTTGCGACAATAGTGTCTATCCGAACATCTGGTCCAGGGAGCTTGGTGTTCCTCGACAGCTGTTCAGCGTGCTGCGCTTCCCTTATGACCAGAAGGTTGTCCGGAAGGAGGGGCCGTATCTGATCGAAGGTCCTGCTCGAGTACTCTGGGCAGGGCGTTTTGATCGCCAGAAGCGGCTTGACATTCTCCTCCAGGTCGCAAAGTCAATGCCATCAGTAGGATTCGACGTGCATGGGGTATCCGAACTGGGCCGTCCGGATCCTGCAGTCAAGGAGATCAGAGGATTGCCCAACGTAGTCCTGAACGGTTCATTCGAACGGTTCGACGACATCGTGCGTCCCACGCATGCGGCGCTGCTTTTCACCACATCATGGGAAGGATTGCCGACACTGCTGCTTGATGCTGCGGCCGCGGGTCTGCCGATCGTGGCGCCAGCAGTCGGGGGGATCGGCGATCTCCTCGATGCTGCTTGGTTGGTTGATGATCCCGATGACGTTGCTGGATTCGTGGCGAGGTTGAAGGACCTGGGACATGATCAGGCGCTGCGTGAACAGCGTCGGATCGAGCAGTACGCCTCGCTATCAGATGGTCGGGACTGGAGCACCTTCGTCAAGACACTGCAAGACATACCGTTCTACCTGCCGGAACTGCCGGCAGCGCCTGACATATCTATCGAGCAAGGAAGAATTCAGTGATTATTGGACGAGGCCTGGTTGCCAAGGCCTTCGCCGGCAAGTGGCCGCAGGACGGGGCGACTGTGATCGTTGCTGCAGGGGTGTCCAACTCCGACGAGCGGGAGCAGGCTGCATTTGATCGTGAGAAGCGTCTGCTGGATGAGGTGTTCACTTATCCGCAAGCGCGCCGGGTTGTCTATTTCGGAAGCTGCGCAGTTGGCAATCCGGACGAGCCGAGGACTCCCTACCTGCGGCACAAGACTTGGATGGAGTCTCGGGTGCTGGCCGATGAGCGTGGCAGGGTGTTCCGGCTTCCACAGGTGGTTGGCGAAGGAGGCAATCCACATACGCTCACCAATTTTCTCAGCCAACGCATTCAGTCTGGTGAGCACTTCGAGGTGTGGGTACGCTCTGAGCGCAATCTGATCGATGTCGAAGATGTGGTGACCCTGGTGACCCATGTGCTCTGTCACCCCGAGCAGTTCCCGCGGATGATGCCGCTCGCAGATGCCCAGTCGACCCGTATGCCTGACATTGTTCATTGCATGGAACGTGCGCTCGCGAAGCGCGGGAACTACAGCATTCTTGAGCGCGGTGCCGCGTTTCCGATTGATACCACGGACTGCCTTAGGGCCGCCAGGGCTTGCGGTATTCACTTTGGCCCAGGATACCTGGAGCAGCTCGTGGAGAAGTACTATGGCGTCGCCAAGAGGGTTCGAATCTAGGAGGAATGGCCATTCGCGTCAGGACAGGTCCCCTAGTATCATGAAGATCGTTAAGTACGCTTAGAATTCAGTAGATTGGGGCGCAAATGAATGCGAAGAGGACGCGGCGAGCTGTAGTGCCGTCGAGCCGCAGGAGCGGCAAATGACCAGGCCAGCGCTGAGCGCCATCGTCACTTTCCATGGAGAAGGAATCCTTGCGCACACCTCGCTGCGCTCGTACGCGCTGTCCCGCAAAGTGGCGCGGGAGCATGGGGTCGAGGTTGAACTGGTCTTGGTGCTGGACAACGCGGACCACCAGACCCGCATGTTCGTGACCGAGCACCCCGATCTGGATGGGACTGAAATTCTTGTCGAGACCCGGCTCGGGGATGCGGCACTTGCACGCAATGCGGGTGTGGCAGCGTGCCGGGCAGACTATGTGTGCACTCTGGACGGTGATGATCTTGTCTCCACCGGCTACTTCCTGGTGCACATGAAGGAGGCCGCTCGCCAGCAAGGGCGCTTCGTTCTGCATCCTGAGATGGTCCTGAGCTTCGGCATGTACAGTGCGTTCAACTGGCAGGTGGATCAGGAGGGAGGTTACTACGATGAGAACGCATTGCTCACTGTGAACCCCTGGATCAGTGCAGCGTTCTCCACCCGCGAGCTGTTCGAGAGCATTCCCTACGTGGCCTGCTACCCGAAGCGAACTGGCTTCGGGTACGAAGACTGGTACTGGAATGCGGAGACGATTGCCCGCGGAGTGGTCCACCGGCTCGCCTGGGGATCGGCTTACTTCTACCGGCGCAAATGGCATGGTTCTCTCAACGAAGCCAGCCACGCATTGAAAACCGTCATTCCCTGCACCTCGCTGTTTGCCCTTGGGCGCAAGCGCGGCAAAGGACAAGGCCATGTTTGATCAACTCACTCATAATCGCTGGGTCCGCAATCGGTACACGCGCCGGGTGGCACACTGGGTCCGCCGTGTGCTTGCCATGCTGTCCGCAAAGTCGACAGATTCGAATGCGTCAACGTATGGCATCGCATCGGCACCTACGATGCCGGTCTGGCTGCAGGATGAGATGCGTGCACTTGCTTCGATAGAACCAGAGTTGCTGCCGCCAGGATCCGGCGTGGAGCGCTACGCCTTCTATTCGGTTCCGATGGATACCCGGCAGGGGGAGGTGTATGCCGCACTATCCGATGCCATTGGTGGAGAGCCGTATACGCATGCATTGCTTGTGCCATGGCTGAAGCCAGGTGGGGCGGATCGGGGAATCCTTTATCACGCAAGCGCCATCGCGCAGAGCGATCCGTTGGCACGGATTCTTGTTCTTACGACTGAGCCCGCTTCGTCGCCATGGGCCTCCAGGCTGCCGGCGCAGGCCCAATGCGTCGATTTCGGGAACATTGCGGCTTCCCTGGATTTCAACCAGCAAGTCAATGTAATGGTGCGTGTACTGCTGCAGTTGCGCGCGCCGACGGTTCATCTTGTGAACTCCCGTGTTGGTTGGGATGCAATCCTGCGCCACGGGCTGGCGCTGACCCAGCACTCGCGATTGTTTGCTTCGCTGTTCTGCGATGACTACGACCAGCGGATGAATCCGGTCGGTTACGCGCGTGACTATCTGCGCTACTGCTACCCGCACCTTTCCACGGTAATCTGCGACAACTCGCGTTATCCGCAGATATGGTCGCGTGAGCTGGGCATTCCTCGTGGTTCCTTCACCTTCATCCCGTTCCCATATGACGGTCGGGTGGCCGAATCGTGCGGACAGGCGATCTCTGCGGACGGTGCCAGGCGCGTGTTGTGGGCCGGCCGTCTCGACCGGCAGAAGCGCCCGGACATCCTGGCAGCGATCGCTACGCGGATGCCTGACGTGCACTTCGATGTGTACGGTGCACAAGTGATGTCTGGCGCAGCGGTGCAGGATCTCTCCCAGCTACGGTCTCTGCACAACGTTACTCTCCACGGCGAATTCCAGAGGCTTGAGGACGTGGCAACCCCTGATCACTTTGCCTATCTGCACACGACGGCGTGGGAAGGGACGCCGACCATCCTGTTCGATGTAGCCGCGGCGAGACTGCCGATCCTCGCACCGCAGGTGGGGGGGATCGTGGACTTCCTCGCAGAGGAGGATATGGTCGAGCGTTATGACGACGTGGATGCATTCGTTTCGCAGCTAAGACTACTGCAGTCCTCTGCTCAACTTCGCAGCGAGCGCGTCCAGCGACAGCTTGAATCGCTTCGCCGGAATCGCCGCTGGGAGGACTTCACCGCATCGCTCGAAGCCCTCGATGGTTACCTGACTGCCCGGAAGAGAAATGCGTCGGCAGGAACGGAAAGAGAGATCAACGCGGTGCACGTGGCGCGTGGTTGAGATCGTGACGTGAAGAGAGCGCTTGGCCGCGCTCTCGGCGCGATTTCACGGGTGTTTCCGCAATGCAGTTGGAGCCCCGCCCGGTCGCAGTCCGGACGCCGGGCTGGTTCGAGGCTGATCGCCACGTCCGCTAGATCTTTCAACAGAGTTTTCGTTGAGTCGGCCACGCAGTAGCCGCTGCTGATCCTTCAGATCGGGCCTCTTGCCCAAGAGTTCAAGCGCCAGGCGAAGAGGCTGTGCTCTGGCGAGACCGGCTTCGTCACCCTGGCCACAGCTACAAAAACCAATGGACTCTTGGCTGAAGCAGTTTCGGGATCGGCGCCAGCACCACGATAGGCAATGCCTGCAATGAACGTGGTGCTTCCGTAACAGGCTGCTTGACTGATCGCGTTCTGCGTCGTCTGTTGCGAGGGCGGGGCTGATTGCTCGAGGCCTCGCCCGCCGAAGAGCTGGAGAGCAGCTTTCAGAGCAGCCTCAGTTGCCTTCCCCAAGATTGAGATTGGTGAGAGTGCGTAGTCCGGTGCTGGAATATCCTGGCCCAGGGGCCGCGGCGATAGAGCTCCGTTGATTGACGACGGTGGTATCGGGTGCTCGTCATTCTCGCGTCGCATCGATACCCATACGGCGGGTTGCTCCCAACGCCGTCTCGGCGCAGATTCAAGGAGACGCCGAGTCCGCAGGAGCACGCTTCGTGCGCCTGTCACTAGGAGGGCGGACTTGGAGTATCAGTCCGCACGCAGAGTCCCGTAGCGCCGGACCGGCGCTGGCTTCCATCAATTCCCACAACCGGTATTTGGTCCTAGGCGAGTCCCACGAAATGATTCAAGTGTTTCGGGCCGTCCCGGCCGACCAGTTGCTGCGAACTCTCTGAGCTCCGGTTAGCAGTCGAGTTGACCAGCTGGTTCCCTGCAGATGCAGGCGAGCTTCCAGAAAAGCTGTAATCAGGAGTACTGAACCGGCTATTTCGACCGTGAAGTAGTACTTGAAATGCGATCCTGGAGCGAAAAGTACCATTGCTGGAATCCTGGAAAGAATCAGCACAGCCGCCAGGCTGCTTGCGGGTGCCCATCGGTAGGCCAGTACCACCAAAAGAAGCAGTACCAGTTCCGGAATGAAATTCCACCACAGGAACGACCCCTTAAGGTGCATACCCTGGTATTGCGTGGTCGAACTTAGGGCCGCCATAACAGATTCGCGGGAAGGCCCAAGAGTCCCGAACAGACTGCGCACATGCGACATCGGTCGGCCGTCGGAATAGTAGGGATTGGAGGCGTTCAAGGTTGACCAGTTCCCTGCGATGTCACCCTCGACAAATGTGAGCGTCCTTGGGCCGAGGCCAGAGGCATACCCTGCTGTCATCAGCTTTGCAGAGACGAACTTCGCCGGGTTTTCGACAATCAAAGTAGTCACCGCAGCCAGGAAGCCCTGCTTCTGTTCTTCTGTCGCATTGGGATTCATCGCCTGGTCCCAGTACAGCGGGATCTCCTGTGGAATTGATCGTTCGACGACACGGTCATATGGAATGATGGGGTCAACGGCAGTACGAGCGGCGCCAGGCGTGCTTTCGTAATAGGGGCCCTGTACTAGCTGGCCGAGCGGGTTAAGAGCCAATGTCAGTTGATATCCCCAGCGGTTCTGCCATTCACCCAGAACCGATGGCAGCAGAAGACTGCAGACCAGCAATGGAGCAGCGAATGCAGAAAACAGCAGCGCTGTGGAGCGCGGACTGTGGAGTACCTTGATCAGAACGATGGCCATGGCAATGAATGCCGGGAGCAATCCATCGGTCCGGACCACTAGGCCCAGGGCGGACAGCAGGCTCAGCGCGACTATGTAGCGCGTAGATGTCCAGTGCCGATCAAGCAGGTAGTTGAGCAGCACCAATGCCAGTGCGACCTGGATCATCGCGAAAGGCACGTCTCGACTCAGCAGCAGGCTCGTGGATACGAATGCAACCGATGCAGCCAATGGAAGATGCAGGACGATCCTGGCGATAAGTCCGCCACCCAAGCGCCGGACAGTCCAGTCGGCATAGGCTAGCAACATCGCGGCCATGAGAACTTGAACCAAGCTGATCGCCCAGTATTTCGGAATCACTTGCAGGACAAATTGATAGCCGACCGGGGTCATGAACCCAAGCCAGCTATCGATGGGGAAGTTGAGTCCATACAAGTAAGCCGAATAGGTATCCGACATCAAGATTCCTGGCCAGACCAGTGCCAGTGCGGCACCGAGCCACATGGCCCAGGCCAGGAAGACCAGTCGCGACGCGGTATCGGCGAGTAGGAAAAGTCGGAAAGACAGCAGCAGCGCAATGGACGCCGTTCCAGCGCCAGCTAGGCGAAGAAAAAGCACTTCCGTGCCGCGCCCATTCATTCCAAACCAGTCCGCTGACCACGCTACGGCCAGGTAGAGGGCGAAAGAAACTGCAGCTGCACCGAGCTGGCGTGCTGACGGCTGTGAGATCGACATGGCTCTTCTACTGCTGCAGGGAAAGGAATGCGTCCAGTTCGGCGGGAGTTCCGAGTGGGACGACATCGCAGAATTCCAGGACCGAAACGCTGACCCGAGCGTTCTGCTTGATCATCGTGTTGTACATGGGGGCGATGTAAGCTTCTCCGCGCTCAAGCCCCGAACCGCTTGCGCCGAAGTGTTGCTCGTAGGTGCGGCGATACAGTTCCGGAGAGCGGAACCAATAGAGTCCAACTGTCGCCAGCTCCGAAATGCGATGTTTCTCGCGAACCTCCAACGCGAGTCCGTCCTCGCCCAGGCGAACGAAGCTCCAGTGTGTGCCGGGAGCCAAGAAGCAGGGAATATGACCGTCGACATTCCCGCCTGGGGGCTGCATGCTGCCGGGCGAGATGTGTGTGTCTATATTGAAGATCGCAATCGGTGCATTAGCCTGGCAGTGATCAATGGCAAGCAGGGCCGTTGTTGCTTGTCCATTGGTCAAGCCGTCGATCTCGACGATCTCAACATCATCGATGCCCAATGCTTTGCATTGGTTGATGATGAAGTCGCGTGCATGGTCTTCCCGCCGAACGACGAAGACGCAACGAGCGGGCATGTAGCCTTTCAAGCTAATCATTGACCAAGCGAAAAGGGTGGAGCCTTTTGCTTCTATCATGTACTTCGGCACGGTGTATCCGGCCGCAGCGAAGCGCGAACCCAGCCCAGCCATGGTTATCAGCAGAGTCGTCATGGATTAATCCGTGTCCCTGTCGCCATTCAGCAAGTTCCGGATCTGATCAAAGGACAAGTCGCGGAACTCATCGGGCCTGACCGTGCGGTCGTCGACGTAGAACCCGTCCTTTCCTGGCCACGGTTTGGCAAAGTAGAGCTCGTCGTAAGGGATATCCCAGCGCTGCAACCACTCCACCATCTGTGGCGCAGTGACTGCATTGATGCGCCCGAGGTTGCCATCGAACGTCCGCATGTTGCGGGAAGTGCTGAGCGCGATCCGGAAGCCCAGCTCACGATATTCGCGCATTCGGGAAATTATCTCCGGATAAGGCACGAGATCCGAGTAGCTCTCGCCGTCCTTCTTGATCGGACAGAGCGTGCCATCGACATCAATGACCAGTGTTGAATCGTTGCTGATAGTTTTGCTCGATGTCATGAAGGATATCCGTTGCGTTGATCAGGAATGCGAGAACTTTGTGCTTTCTGTCAATGTGCAATGGCAGCATTGACAGGAACAAAGACAATTCGTGGAGGCGGACAAGCAGGGGGTCGTAACCGTTATCGGTGAGCCACTCAAGGAATCTATTCTTTGCGTCATCAATGCCCGCGTGTGCATTGACGATCAAGCTCAGCCGCCCATCTTGGTCAACTTCAAGTCGATATAGATCCTGGTTGATGAAGTCATAGTCGCCGAGGATCGAATGCGAGAGTTTGGCGACGTCGTAACTGGGGTCGGTCCACAGTTCGGCTTCTGTGATGGCGCCCTTGGGGTCAATTAGTTTAAGAAGCCTGCCGTGACGCTCATACAGCATGTTTGAGAAGCATAGGTCTCCGTGCCCGATGCACTCTCGAGACGTGGCTACTGGGACGCTTTGGGTGACCTTGTTGTACAGGTCGGTGTAGCGGGCTGTCAGTTCATCGAACGACGTGTATGGCGTGCCGATGGCAAGCCAGTTCTCCAGCTCGCGGCCCTCCGGCAGTGCGCGCAATTCCTCCATCCGGCGCATGAGCTTGTTCAGATAGAGCTCACGCTGTGTGGCGCTGCAGACCTCGACATCTACCTGACGGCTTGGACGTTCTTGAAGGAACGCGCGCAGCAGGGAAAGCACTTGCTGTAGTTCGGGGCCGGATATGGCGCCATGAACCCATTGCAGGGCTACGTCAGCAACCTGCAGTCTTTCCATCCGATATTCTGCGCCGCTGGCTTCCACGCGCAGGTCATAGGGCATGACAAACCATCGCCGCATCGCTTGAGGAAGCAGGTACCAGTAATCATGCTCGGCAGTAATTTTGCGGGCGTTGGAAGAGCGCTTGCTGATGGTGAGCTCATCGGCGCGGATGTCATTGAAATGGCGGGCCTCGAATGCCCCTGACAGAAGCGACAAGCAGTTCCGGTAGTCATTCAGGTCGACGAACGCATCCGAGCCATCCATGACCACCAAGCCAGGAAGCGGCGGCTGGTCCAGACCTTTTATCAGCCTTCCCAGGGATATCCCCGAAGCGCTATACAGCACTGCTTGGTTTCCAACACGAATGTGCGCGTCGATGGCAGCAAGTACCAGGCGCTTTATCAGCGCGGAACCGCTGCCGATATCACGGATCCAAACGCACGCTGGAACCATGAGTGTCCTGCACTCGTTCAGATTCGCTTGTTCTATTGCCTGTGTGAGGTCGCCATCGGAACGGACAACGTGGATATCGCTGCAGCCCACCTCCATTGCTCGAGCCTTCATCCAGCCAAGCAGGGCACTCCGGCGGTAGTTGACCTCGCCGAACCGCCGATGCCCGATCAGGTCACTGACGGGGGGTGATGCCGTCTGGCGATCGTCAATGACAAGGTGCAACGTCATGCTTGTTCTCCGGAATAGCGCTTCTGCCTATGCTCAATGCGGTAGCTGGTCTGCCTGGAGCGGCGCCGTGCCAGCGAGCTGTAAAGGCAATAGATGCTCGATGGAATGGTTGCCGTGGCGAGAGTCAGGGTGACTACGTTCCAGTAGCCTGCGTGCCAAGGTGAGAATGCCGACTGCAGCAGGACGGATTCGAACATATCGATGAAGCCCGCGAGCTGACCAGGTGCAGGGTCGACGTTCATGGCGATAAGGTAGAACGCAGTGAAATCAAGGATCCAGATTCCAATGGTCACCAGGAGCAGAAGAAGGACGCGGCCGCCCATCATCTGCCGGAATGCGCTGAAGGCTGCCTCGAATGTATTAAGCAAGGTCAATGCATGCAGTCCACGCACGCTGCTGGAGCCAACCAGGATGAGCTGACGAAGTTCTGTGGAAGTTGCGCGACTGGTGAGATAGGCGGCAAGTGCAAACAGAAGCACGGTTAGAAGCACCGCAGCGAGCAGGCCGATTGCTGCATCGCTGTATCCGCTCGAAGTCAGAGCCAGAATGGCCAACAACAGGACCGAGGCATCGAGCACCTTTTCGCTGGCATAGGCTGCCAAGCCAGCCGCAGGCTTGCGGGCGAGCCGCATGATGGCCCATGCCCTGGTGAGCTCACCGAGCTTGAATGGAGCCACCGCACTGAGCCAGGTGCTCCATGCATGGGTCGCCGACACATTTGCCAGCGAAGGCTTCTCGAAGATGAAAAACATCACCAGCCGCGACACGCGCAATAAATGAGAGATGGCGTATGCGATCACCGCTACCCAGATTCCAGGGCCAAGGTGGGTGCGGGTCGTCAGCCAGAAGATGGCCAGCCCAAGCGCAGCCGCAGGTAGCACAAGGTCGAGGAGGCGGGGAAATATCCTCACGCCCCCGTCCTCGATTGGTAGATCACCTCGGTCCTGTAATCCGCAGTTACGCGCTGTCGGTGATCCCTGGATAGAAAGGCGCGTGGCCGCAAGGCGAAGGCGCCCAGCAGTGCCAGCACCTTTGATGCCTGGCGGAAAAGTCTGACATTCGAAATCTGGTCGTCCTCCCGCCAAGTGATCGGGAAGAACGTCATGCTGTGGCGCAGGTGGCTGTGAGCCAGCACCATGCAGTAGTTGAAAGTTAGGTCATCCGGGAAGCGCAGATGGAAGCCACCCCTGAAGATTGCAGTACGGTAGCTGTTCAGGCCTGACCCCAGGTCATGCAGCCGCTTGCGAGCCACGAGCGAGAACAGCAGGTTGAACACTTCGTTGCCGAAGGTTCTAAAAGCGGAGTAACCAGGCAGGGTGCTACCGGGCATGAATCGTGCGCCCAGCAGCGCATCCAGATTTACGCTGTCCCCGGACAACACCGGGACAAGATCGGCAATCGACCCCTGATCGTCGCCATGCAGAATCGTTACGCGTTCGAACCCGTTCTCCAAGGCATGCGCGAAGCCCACCTTCTGCGATCCACCCAATCCATAGTTTTCCACGTTGCGGCAGACCTGAATCTCGCAGCTCGTGAACTGACGGGCTGCGTCGCATGCGACCTGAAGCGTCTCGTCGGTGCTCCGGTTGTCGATCACGAGGACACGATCAACAAAGCCAGTCGGGAGCGATTCGAACTGCCTGAGCACACGGGCAATCTGTCGCGCACAGTTATAGGCGGGGATGAAGACAAGGTGTCTGCTCATGCGTCTCTTTCTGATCGCGGCGGGAATAGGTCGTGCAACAGTGTATTTGAATGGCGCCCCGCAAGATGGCGACACCTCTCAGGCAACGGTTCAGGGAAGTTCCGCGCGGGAGCGAACCGAAGGTGCGGTCAATGGCGTCACAGGACGGGAGATATTAACATCACATGAGGGCATCTCCATGATCCTCCGCCCCTGGTTGGCGACCCGTTGGCATGGAAGGCGCGCGACCCGCCTCCCCTGGAATCGCACCTGCCCCGGGTTGGACGATTGCCTTGGCTCGGGGATCCGGATGCCGAGGAGCTATCAGCGCTGTTGGCTCATTTCACTCAGGCCAGACGGAGGCCGGCTGATTGAGTCTCGCAGGCCTGGATCAGGGATTTTCCTTGGCATTGCCGGAATGGAGAAGAAGTCGAGCAACAACGAAGTTGAGGGTCATTGTGAATGGTGTGATGGCAATCTTGAGAAGCGTCTCCGGGCTGCCTGACGTAATGTCGTACAAGCGAGGACCGAACGTGCTCGTCAGCCAAGCCAAGGCGAGCGAAATCAGCATTATGTGAACCGCCTGCCAGGCCAGCCATGCCAGATACTTGAGCCCATCGTGCCCGCCAGCGCCGTCAAAAATCCTCTGGCGGGAAACCAGAAACACGAAGGTTGCCGCGGAGGTATCTGCGATGGCGTTGGCCCATCCCACCGGCAGGTGTACCAGGTGTACCAGCAGCCACAGCAGGCCCACGGCGATTACAAGCCCGGTGCCTGAAACGATGAAGAAGCCTGCGTACTGCTTCAGTAAATTCCGGAAGCCAGCACGGACGCCGGCCAACGGCGTACTTGTCATGGCGCAGTTCCCCGCCGTGCCAGGAAGGCAGGCGCGCGTGCGCGCGCGCCTTCTTCCGCGACCAGCAGAATCCAACTGCCAGCGCACCTCATCAGAGCAATGTCTCCAGCTCCGGCAGGATCGTGAACAGATCCCCCACCAGGCCGATATCGGCAATCTCGAAGATCGGCGCATCGCCGTCTTTGTTGATCGCCACGATCGTGCCGGCATCCTTGATGCCGGTCAGGTGCTGGATGGCACCGCTGATGCCGACAGCCACGTACAGTTCCGGCGCGATGATCTTGCCGGTCTGGCCGACCTGCAGGTCGCTGGGCACATAGCCGGCATCGACGGCGGCGCGCGAGGCACCGACGGCCGCGCCGAGCTTGTCGGCCAGCTGGAAGATGACCTTGAAGTTCTCCTCCGAGCCGACGCCACGGCCACCGGAGACCACGCGCTTGGCGCTCTGCAGGTCCGGGCGGTCGCTGGCACCGGCGGCCAGGCCGATGAAGCGGGTGTGGGTCGGCAGGGCAGCATCGACGCTGGCCGCTTCAATGGCGGCACTGCCGCCCTGGGCGGCTTCCGGCCACGACGCGGCGCGCACGGTGGCGACCACGATCTGGTCGGCCGGGGCTTCCACGGTGATGATCGCGTTGCCAGCGTAGATCGGGCGCTTGAAGGTGTGGCTGCCTTCGACGGTCATCAGGTCGGAGACCTGGTTGACGCCGAGCAGGGCGGCCACGCACGGCATCAGGTCCTTGCCGAAGGTGGTCGACGGGCCGAACACGTGGCTGTAGCCCTTGGCCAGCTGTGCGATCTGCGGCGCCAGGACCTGCGCGATGGCCTGCGCGTTGGCGGCGTTGGCCACGGTCAGGACCTTGGCAACGCCGGCGATCTTCGCGGCTTCAGCGGCGACGGCGGCCGGGTCGGCGGCCAGCACGACCACATCGATGCTGGCGCCGCTGATGGCGGCGGCGGCGCTGACGGTCTTGGCGGTGGCGGCGTTGAGCTTGCCGTCGTGGTGCTCGGCGATGACGAGAATCTTGCTCATTACAGCAACCCCTTCTGCTTGAGTGCGGCAACCAGTTCGGCCGCGTCCTTGACCATCACGCCCTTGCTGCGCTTGGACGGCGCGGCGTACTGGGTGGTCTTGAAGGTGTCGGCGGCTTCAACGCCGAGATCGGCCAGCTGCAGGGTCTCCAGCGGCTTGGCCTTGGCCTTCATGATGTCCGGCAGCTTGATGAAGCGCGGTTCGTTCAGGCGCAGGTCGGTGGTGACCACGGCCGGCAGGTCCACTTCCAGCGTTTCCAGTCCGGCGTCGACTTCGCGGGTCACCGTGGCCTTGCCATCGGCAATGTCCAGCTTGCTGGCGAAGGTCGCCTGCGGACGGCCCCACAGCGTGGCCAGCATCTGGCCGGTCTGGTTGGCGTCGTCGTCGATGGCCTGCTTGCCGAGGATCACCAGGTCCGGCTGTTCCTTCTCGATCAGCTTGAGCAGGGTGCGTGCGGCGGTCAGCGGCTGGATGGCCTGGTCGGTGACCACATGGACCGCGCGGTTGGCGCCCATGGCCAGGCCGTTGCGCAGATGCGCCTGGGCATCGGCCGGAGCAATGGTGGCGACCACGACTTCGCTGGCGATGCCCTTGTCGCGCAGGCGCAGGGCTTCTTCCAAGGCGATTTCATCGAAGGGGTTGGGGGACAGCTTGACGCCGTCGGTGACCACGCCGGAACCGTCCGGCTTGACCTGAATGCGGACGTTGTAGTCCACCACGCGCTTGTACGCGACGAGGATTTTCATCTGGTACGGGGTCCTTCAATAACGGAGAGAGCGTCCGGTCCTCGCACAGCAACCGGTTCGGGGGTGGGATCCCGATTCTAGCGGGTGACGGGGCACCATGCGAATGCGTATGGTTTTGCTGCGATGCAGCAGAATCCGCGAGGCCCTGCGTGTTGTTCACGGTGTGAGGGCAGTAGTGAAGGTGCCCCCGATGTATCCTGTTGCGCTGAGTCGGGCTGCCGGGTGCGGCCCACATGGATCATCAACAGGAGAACAGGTAGTGCCCACATGGCTTGTCACCGGCGGTGCCGGATTCATTGGCGGTAACTTTGTTCTCGAAGCGGTCGCCCGTGGCATCAAGGTCATCAACCTCGACGCACTGACCTATGCCGGCAACCTGACGACGCTGTCCAGCTTGGACGGCAACCCGCACCACGTGTTTGTGCAGGGTGACATCGGTGACAGCGCGCTGGTATCCCGCCTGCTGGCCGAACATCGGCCGGATGCGGTGCTGAACTTCGCTGCAGAAAGCCATGTGGACCGTTCGATCGATGGTCCTGGCGCCTTCATCCAGACCAACGTGGTTGGCACCCTGGGCCTGCTGGAAGCGGTACGTGACTACTGGAAGGCCCTGCCGGCCGAGCAGGGCGCGGCGTTTCGCTTCCTGCATGTGTCCACCGACGAGGTGTACGGCACCCTGGGTGAGACCGGCAAGTTCAGCGAAACCACCCCGTATGCGCCGAATTCGCCGTATTCGGCGTCCAAGGCCGCCTCCGACCACCTGGTGCGTGCGTTCCACCACACCTACGGGCTGCCGGTGCTGACCACCAACTGCTCCAACAATTACGGCCCGTACCATTTCCCCGAGAAGCTGATCCCGCTGGTGATCGCCAAGGCGTTGGCCGGCGAGCCGCTGCCGGTGTACGGCGATGGCAAGCAGGTGCGCGACTGGCTGTTCGTGTCCGACCACTGCGAGGCGATCCGTACCGTGCTGGCCAAGGGTCAGGTTGGCGAGACCTACAACGTCGGTGGCAACTCGGAAAAGCAGAACATCGAAGTGGTGCAGGCCATCTGCGCGCTTCTGGACCAGCGTCGCCCGCGTGAGGATGGCCAGCCGCGCAGCAGCCAGATCACCTACGTGGCCGACCGCCCGGGTCATGACCGCCGCTACGCGATCGATGCGTCGAAGCTGAAGAACGACCTGGGCTGGGAGCCGGCCTACACCTTCGAGCAGGGCATCACCTTCACCGTCGACTGGTACCTGGACAACCAGGCATGGGTCAACGGCGTGCTCGACGGCAGCTACCGTCTGCAGCGCATCGGCACTGCGGCCTGAACCCAGGAGACCTCATGACCCAGCGCAAGGGCATCATCCTCGCCGGTGGCTCCGGCACCCGGCTGTATCCGATCACCAAGGGCGTCAGCAAGCAGCTGCTGCCGGTATACGACAAGCCGATGATCTACTATCCGCTCAGCGTGCTGATGCTGGCGGGCATCCGCGAAGTGCTGATCATCAACACTCCCCATGAACAGGCTCTGTTCCAGCAGCTGCTGGGCGATGGCTCGCAATGGGGCATGGACATCCAGTACGCAGTGCAGCCCAGCCCCGATGGGCTGGCGCAGGCCTATCTGATCGGTCGCGACTTCGTGGCCGGCAAGCCGAGCTGCCTGGTGCTGGGAGACAACATCTTCCACGGGACCGGCCTGCGCGAGGTGCTCAGGCGTGCCGACCAGCGGGATGCAGGTGCCACGGTGTTCGGTTACTGGGTGAATGATCCGGAACGCTATGGCGTGGCCGAGTTCAACAAGGATGGCAGAGTGATCGATCTGGTCGAGAAGCCCGAGAATCCGCGTTCGAACTATGCTGTGACCGGCCTGTATTTCTATGATGGAAAAGCCAGCGAGTACGCGGCCGAGTTGAAGCCTTCGCCGCGCGGCGAGCTGGAAATCACCGATCTCAACAAGCGCTATCTGGCAGAGAGCAACCTGCACCTTGAAGCACTGGGTCGCGGCTACGCCTGGCTGGATACGGGTACCCATCAGTCGTTGCTGGAAGCCTCGAACTTCATCGAGACCATCCAGACCCGGCAGGGCCTGCAAGTGTGCTGCCCTGAAGAGATCGCCTTCGGGCAGGGCTGGATCGATGCGGCCAAGCTTGAGGAACTGGCTGCACCATTGAGCAAGAATGGCTATGGCCAGTATCTGGTCAAGCTGTTGCAGCGTGGTGTCGTGCCGTGAAAGTCATCGAGACGAGTCTGGCTGGATGCAAAGTGATCGAGCCGAACGTGTTCGGCGATGCCCGCGGATTTTTCTTTGAAACATGGAATGCCGACCGGTTCGCTGAGGCGGGGCTGGAGGGCGGCTTCGTACAAAGCAATGTTTCGTCGTCGAGCAAGGGCGTGCTGCGTGGCCTCCATTACCAGTGGCCGCGCCCGCAGGGCAAGCTGATCTCGGTGCTGCAGGGTGAAGTCTATGACGTCGCGGTGGACATCCGCCGCGGCTCGCCGACCTTCGGACGCTGGGAAGCGGTGATCCTGAGCGCCGAAAACAAGCGGCAGTTCTGGATTCCAGAAGGGTTCGCGCACGGCTTCGCTGTGCTTTCTGATACGGCGCTGTTCAACTATCTGTGCACCGATGTCTACGTAAAGGAGGCCGATGCTGGCGTACGCTGGAACGATGCCGATATCGCCGTGGATTGGCCGGTCAGTGCACCGACGTTGTCGGCCAAGGACGAGAACGCGCCGTTCCTGAAGGACATCGCTGAGGACCGCCTGCCGGTCTACACCCCATGACGGTGCTGGTCTTCGGCGGCAACGGCCAGGTCGGTCAGGAACTGCTGCGCGCTTTGGCACCACTGGGTACGGTGTTGCCAACCACGCGCAGTGGCCGGTTGCCAGATGGCCGTGCCTGCGAAACGGCCGATTTCAGCCAGCCCGACAGTCTGCCGGCGCTGCTGGACCGCCTGCAGCCGTCGATCGTGGTCAATGCTGCGGCCTACACGGCTGTGGATCGTGCCGAGCAGGACGCAGAGGCCGCCTTCGCTGCCAATGCGCAGGCGCCGGGTGTGATCGCACGATGGTGTGCGGCGCATGGCGTGCCGTTCGTGCATTACTCCACCGACTATGTGTTCGATGGTCAGGGTTCCGCGCCGTACCGCGAAGATGAGTCGACTGCACCGCTGGGTGTATATGGCACCAGCAAGCGAGATGGTGAGGATGCCGTACGCGCGGCCGGTGGCCGCCACCTGATCTTCCGCACGGCCTGGGTCTATGCCTCGCACGGCGCGAATTTCCTGCGCACCATGCTGCGCGTAGGTGCCGAGCGTGATGCGTTGCGGGTAGTGGCCGACCAGATCGGTACGCCGACCCCGGCCGCGCTGATCGCCGATGTTACCGCGCAGGCGCTGCAGCATCCGGATCAGCTGTCTGGTACCTGGCACCTTACCGCCAATGGCCAGACCAGCTGGCATGGGTTCGCCGAGGCGATCTTCGCCGAAGCGTTGGCCACCGGCGTACTGGTCAAGGTGCCGACCGTCGAGGCGATTCCCAGTTCCGAGTATCCGACCCCGGCCAAGCGTCCAGCCTGGTCGGTGCTGGACAACCGCAAGCTGCAGCAGGATTTCGGCATCGTGCTGCCGACCTGGCAGGACGGCCTGAAGCGGGTGATGGCGGAGATTGCCTGACCCGGTAGGCGACGTGCCGACCAACGGTCGGCACCCGCCCCGACCAACAGTCGGCACCCACCAGCGGGCGCCGCGTCAGTTGCGCCCGTACGTGTCCTCGAACCGCACGATGTCATCCTCGCCCAGGTAGCTGCCCGACTGCACTTCGATCAGCTCCAGTGGCAGCTTGCCGGGATTGCGCAGGCGATGGGTCACGCCCAGCGGGATGTAGGTGCTCTGGTTCTCGCTGAGCAGGATCACCTCGTTGCCGCGGGTCACCTCGGCGGTGCCGCTGACCACGATCCAGTGCTCGGCGCGGTGGTGATGCATCTGCAGGCTGAGCGTGCCGCCGGGCTTGACCGTGATCCGCTTGACCTGAAAGCGCTCGCCGTTGTCGATCGAGTCGTAGGCACCCCAGGGGCGGTACACCTTGCGGTGCCAGGTCGCCTCGCTGCGGCCTTCGGCCTTCAGCTTGGCCACCACGGTCTTGACCTCCTGCATGCGGTCAGCCTTGCCGACCAGCACCGCATCGTCGGTCTCGACCACGACCACATCATCCAGCCCGACCAGTGCGACCAGGCGCTGGGCATAGGCATAGGTGTTGCGGCAATCGATGGCGATCACATCACCCTGGTGGGCATTGCCGTCGCCATCCTGCTGCGAGACATCGCGCAGTGCGGTCCACGAGCCGACATCGTTCCAGCCGGCATCGAGCGGGATCACCACCGCGTCGGCGGTCTTTTCCATCACCGCGTAGTCGATCGAGTCCGAGGGCACGGCGGTGAAGGCGTCCTTGTCCAAGCGCGTGAAGTCCGCATCGCGGCGAGCCTGCTGCCAGGCCTGGCGGCTGCTGGCCAGCATTTCCGGCTGGAAGCGTTCCAGCTCCCGCAGATAGCGCGACGCCTTGAACAGGAACATGCCGCTGTTCCAGTAGTACTGACCGCTGCTGACGTAGCCGGTGGCGGTCTCCAGGTCGGGCTTCTCGACGAAACGTTCGACCGCGCGCACGCCCTGTCCATCAGCGGCCTTGATATAGCCATAACCGGTTTCCGGGCCGGTCGGGACGATGCCAAAGGTCACCAGCTTGCCGGCGTCGGCGGCACTTGCTGCGGCCTGCACTGCACTGCGGAAGGCCGCTTCGTCGGTGATCACATGGTCGGAGGGCAGCACCAGCAGCAGCGCGTCGGTACCGCCACGGGTGGCCTCCAGCGCGGCTACGGCAATCGCCGGCGCAGTGTTGCGGCCCACCGGTTCCAGGATGATCGCGGCCGCCTCGGCCCCGACCTGCTGCAGCTGTTCGGCGGCAACGAAGCGGTGTTCCTCGTTGGCAATCACCAGCGGACCACGCGCCGCCAGTGGGGCGACGCGTTGCCAGGTGGCCTGCAGCATCGTCAGCTCGCCGGCCAGTGGCAGGAACTGCTTCGGGTAGGCCTCGCGCGAAAGCGGCCACAGGCGGGTACCGGATCCGCCGGACAGGATGACGGGCTGGATGCTGCTCATGCGGGCCTCGGTTACTGCTGGATGAGACGGGAGAGTTCGTCGGTACGCGCCTGCATCAGCGACGCGTCACCACGCGCTTCGACGTTCAGGCGCAGCAGCGGCTCGGTATTGGAGCTGCGCAGGTTGAAGCGCCAGTTGCCGAAGTCGGCACTGATGCCGTCGGTGTGGTCCAGCCTGGGCGATTGCGCGGCGAAGTGTTCCATCACGCGCGCGACGGCGGCCTTGGCATCGGCCACCTTGAAGTTGATCTCGCCGCTGCACGGGTAGGCTGCCATGCGGTCTTCGACCCAGTCGGCCAGCGAACGGCCGCTCCCGGAAACCAGCTGGGCGATCAGCAGCCACGGGATCATGCCCGAGTCGGCATAGGCGAACTCGCGGAAATAGTGGTGCGCGCTCATCTCGCCGCCGTACACCGCGTCTTCGGCACGCATCTTTTCCTTGATGAAGGCGTGGCCGCTCTTGCACTGCACTGGCACGCCACCGGCCTGCTCGACCATGTCCACGGTGTTCCAGACCAGGCGCGGGTCATGCACGATCTTGCCGCCGGGATGGCGCGCCAGGATCGCCTTGGCCAGCAGGCCGACCAGGTAGTAGCCCTCGATGAAGCGGCCGCTGTGGTCGAAGAAGAAGCAGCGATCGAAGTCACCGTCCCACGCGATGCCGAAATCGGCGCCATGTTCGCGTACGGCGTCGGCGGTGGCGGCGCGGTTCTCCGGCAGCAGCGGATTGGGAATGCCATTGGGGAAGCTGCCGTCCGGCTCGTGGCAGATGCGGATGAACTCGAACGGCAGGTGCGGTGCCAACAGGTCAACGATGGCGCCGGCGCCGCCATTGCCCGCATTGACCACCAGCTTCAGCGGCTTCAGCTTGCCGGCATCGACATAGCTCAGCAGGTGCTGGATGTAGGCGCTCTTGTCATGCTGGGCGACCTGGCCGGAACGCGGCGGCTGGGCCTCGGCGGTGTCGGCGGCCACTGCATCGGAAATCGCGAACAGGCCGGTATCGGAGCTGATCGGCCGTGCGTTTTCCTTGACCAGCTTCATGCCGTTGTAATCCATCGGGTTGTGGCTGGCGGTGACCATCACGCCGCCGGCTGCGTTCAGGTGGTCGGTCTGGAAATAGACTTCCTCGGTGCCGCACAGGCCGATGTCGATCACTTCCCGCCCGGTACCGCGCAGGCCGGCCGCCAGCGCGTCCTGCAGCGCCGGGCTGGTCAGGCGCACGTCGTGGCCTAGGACCACCGGGCCCGGCGCGAGCTGCGCAGCCAGGGCCACGCCGATGCGGCGAGCCAGGTCTTCGTTCAGTTCCTCGGGCACGCGGCCACGGATGTCATAGGCCTTGAAGGCGGGCAGGGGCATCGAAGCAGTCCATCCGGATAGAGAAACCTGATTATAGCGGGAGGGTCTGCAAACGGCCGGTGAGTCAGGGACGCCCGGCGGGTAGCGCCGACATGGGAGTGGGGCGGGCCGATTCCCCGTCGATGGGCCATGGCCAGCAGGCAGTTCGCATACAATTGCGCGCTGACGACCGAGGACATGGCCCGCGTGGCCATCGCCGATTGGCCTGCTGTTCCAGAAGGATCGAGGTTTGCTTTGAAATTCACTCACGATCAGAAACGCGTGCTGGTGACCGGTGGCGCGGGCTTCCTCGGGTCGCATCTGTGCGATCGGCTCATCGCGGGCGGCCATGACGTCCTCTGCGTGGACAACTTCTACACCGGTAGCAAGGCGAACGTGGATGGGCTGCTGGGCCACCCACGGTTCGAGCTCATGCGCCATGACGTGACGTTCCCGCTCTATGTGGAAGTGGACCGGATCTTCAACCTGGCCTGCCCGGCGTCACCGATCCACTACCAGCAGGACCCGGTGCAGACCACCAAGACCAGCGTGCATGGCGCGATCAACATGCTCGGCCTGGCCAAGCGTCTGCGCGCGCGCATCCTGCAGGCCAGCACCAGTGAGGTGTACGGCGATCCGGAAATCCATCCGCAGGTAGAAGGCTACTGGGGCCGGGTCAACCCGATCGGCATCCGCAGCTGCTATGACGAGGGCAAGCGTTGCGCCGAAACGCTGTTCTTCGACTACTGGCGCCAGCACCAGCTGGAGATCAAGGTCATGCGCATCTTCAATACGTATGGCCCGCGCATGCATCCCAATGATGGCCGGGTGGTCAGCAACTTCATCGTGCAGGGGCTGAAGGGCGAGCCGATCACCATCTATGGTGATGGCAGCCAGACGCGCAGCTTCTGCTATGTCGATGACCTGATCGAAGGCATGTTGCGGCTGATGGACTCGCCAGCTGATCTCACCGGTCCGATCAATATCGGCAATCCGTCCGAGTACACCATGCTGGAACTGGCCGAGACCGTGCTCCGCCTCGTCGGTGGCAGGTCGAAGATCGAGTACCGCCCGCTGCCCTTGGATGATCCACGCCAACGCCAGCCGGATATCAGCCTGGCCAAAGCGGATCTGGGCTGGGAGCCCAAGGTCGGCCTGGAGGACGGCCTGAAGGAGACCATCGCCTATTTCCGCCATCGCTTGCAGGCCTGAGGTGGCGACGATGCGAAAGATCGTGGTGATGCCGGTCTACGAGGATCTGGAAGCCTCCTCGAAGCTGTTTGTCGAGCTCGCCCGCACCCAGGGCCCGGACACCTATTTGGTGGCCGTGGACGACGGCTCGGTGCGGCAGCCATTGCCGATCAGCGCCATTGAGGCTTCAGGGTTGGAGGGCGTGGTGATCCGCCTGCGTCGCAATGTCGGGCATCAGCGTGCGATCGCCATCGGCCTGGGCTATGTGGCCGAACACTTCGATGGCAATGACATTGTCGTGGTGATGGATTCCGATGGCGAGGATACGCCGGAGAGCATCACCGAACTGGTGGCGGGCCTGGATTCGGCCGATGTCGACGTGGTGGTGGCCAGTCGTCGCAGCCGGGTCGAATCGCTGAAGTTCAAGTCGTTCTACATTGTCTACAAGCTGCTGTTCTCGCTGCTCAGCGGGCGCCAGATCAGCTTCGGCAACTTCATGGCGGCGAAGATGCCGGCGGTGCGCCGGTTGGCATCGATGCAGGAGCTGTGGATCCACGTTGCAGCCTGCGTACTGGGCTCTAAGCTGCGCGTGCAGACCTGTGCGCTGGATCGTGGTCCGCGCTATGCCGGCCGCAGCAAGATGAACTTCGTCGGCCTGGCCCTGCACGGATTCCGTGCACTGATGGTGTTTGCCGAGGATGTGCTGGTACGCGTGGGCATCGCCTGCACCATGGTGGCGGCACTGTCGATCATCGGCGGCATCGTCGCCACCGGGCTGAAGATGCTGGGCTTTGCATCGCAGGGCTGGTTCTCGCTGGCATTCGGCATCCTGGTGCTGGTGTTCCTGCAGACCGCGGCACTGACGCTGATCATCCTGATGTTGTCGGGGATGATGCGCGGCGGTGGTGTCATGAGCGTGGGCAGCTATCGCGAGTTCGTCGACGAGGTCCTGCATGCCGGCCGCCGCAGTGGCTAAGGATGCGCTGGGCGGACAGGCCGTCCGCTACGTGATCAATGGCCTGCTCGCCACCGCAGTGCACTATGGAGTGCTGCACTTCAACATTGAGGTGCTGCACATCCCGTTGGCCGCGGTGGCCAATGCGATTGCAGCGGTCTTCGGCATCACCGTATCGTTCCTCGGCAGCCGCTACTTCGTTTTCCATGGCAGGCAGGGCAGCCTGGCGCGGCAGGGCTCGCTGTTCCTGCTGATCTACGCGGCGATCGCCGTGCTGCATGCGCTGGTGATGTACGTCTGGGCCGATCGATGGGGTCTGGACTATCGCATCGGATTCGTATTGGCCACGGGGATGCAGATGGCTTTCAGCTTCGTTGCCAACAAATTCCTGGTGTTCAAATGAACAAGTATCTGCGTGCCGCGCTGGCAACCCTGGCGTTCATTGCCACCCTGCTGCTGGTCTACTACGTCCACATGCGCCAGTTCCGCGTGAACGTGGTGCTGTATGCCAGCATCCTCGACGCGGTGATCGCCGTGGTGGTGGTGTTTGCGGGCCTGTACGCGTTGAAGTGGTTCAGGGATTTCAGCCGCCTCGAGCTGATCCAGCTGGCCGCCATCTGGCTGCTGGGAGGCTACGTGTTCGCGATTTCGGTCCCGACCGTCATCGATCGTTCGCTGTCCTTCTACATCCTGGAGAAGCTGCAGCAGCGTGGTGGCGGCATCCGCGAGGATGCCTTCCGGCAGGTCTTCATCGAAGAGTACGTCCCCGAGCACCACCTGGTGGAAGTGCGCCTGACCGAGCAGCTGCAGTCTGGAACCGTGCAGATCCATGATGGTTGTGTGCGGTTGACCGCGCGCGGCGAGCGCCTCGCATCGTTTGGCCGCTTCTACCGGCAGAACCTGCTGCCGACCCATCGCCTGCTGATGGGGGAGTACACCGATGCGCTCACTGATCCTTTCCGCGACAGCCGGATGCCGTCCGACTACCGTTGCCAATAGCCCGGGTGCTGCTGGCGCATTGGTTTTTCCGTTGGTTCCTTGAAACGTTTCATGGATGACATGACCTCCACCTCTCCCCCCCCGCGTACTCCGCGCCGAGACCTGGCGATTGCCGGGGCCCTGGCGCTGCTGTTGGCCGCTTCCCTCGTATCGGTCGCCAAGCGATCTGACTATCAGACATCGTTGCTGCGCCAGGCCTTCGCTGAGGACGCGGGATTCGAGGCATCCGTACCACGCGAGGTGGTGGATGCACGTGGTCTGGTGCGCGCGCAGCCGATCGCTCCCTCGCTGCTTTCACTCGGGCAGGGGCTGAAGGACGACCCATTGATCCAGCAACGCATGTGGGAGGCGCTGTATCCGGTCCGGTTCAGCGATACCGATACCCCGCAGCGCCTGCTGAGGGCCGGTGATCCGTTGGTTGACCAGTGCCACGTCCAGGGGAGGAGCGGAGATGTCGTTCTTGCCGACTGCCGCTGAACCAGGGCGCCGTGCGGCGCTGGCCATGCTGGTCTCCATTCTTCTCTGCTACGGCCTGGCCGCCGTGGGCCTGATGGGCTGGCCGGTGCAGGTGGCATTTGGCGCGGTCGTGCTCAGCGCGCTGCTCGCCCTGCCGGCTGTGCGTGACCTGCGTACCGCCCCTCTGGTCCTGGCCGTGCTGGTGCTGGTGTTGATCGCACTGGGAAGCCCCAGCGATGGCTGGGACCCGCGTTCAATCTGGCTCTTCCATGCCAAGCGGATCTACCTGGAGGGCACGTTGTACGCCCAGCTGGATGATTACGCGCCGTGGAGCCACAACGACTATCCTGCACTGGTTCCGTTGTTGATGGCCTGTGCAGCAGGTTTGGCTGGGCACTGGAACGAGCTGCTGCCCAAGGCGGTGGCACCGCTGCTGCTGCTGCCGGCACTGCTGCTGATCGCCCCGAGTTTCCGCTCGCGCTGGTGCGGCGTGCTGTTCGCAGTGCTGCTGCTGCGCCTGGCGCGCGACATGCTGATCAACGGCTACATGGATCCGCTGGTGGCGGTCTACGCCGTCGCTGCCGTGGCGACAGCGATGCGCCACCGCATGTCCGGGAAGCACGGTGGTAGTCGCGAGCTGGTCGCATTCATGTTGCTGGTGGCCGTGCTGTCGATGTTGAAGAACGAGGGGGCCGTGCTTGCGGCCCTGTTGACGGCCGTGGTGCTGGGCGAAGGTGTGCTGCGTGAGCGTCGCCTGGGCTGGCACATCCTCCTGGCCGCGGTTGTGGCCCTGCTGCCACTGCTGGCATGGAAGCTGGCCGTCGGGCAGGCAGGGGTTGGCAATGACCTGGCGGGAAGCGACATGAAGGTGCAGCTGCTGGCGCGGCTTGGCAGCGAGGGCAGTACCCTGCCGATCGTCGGGCGCCTGCTGCTGGATGTCTGGGTGCTGGTGCCGCTGCTGGTGCTGGCGGTGCTCTGGCGCCCGGTGCTGCGGGTTCCGGCGGCATCGGTTGCCGTGCTGGCGGCGCTGGCGTATGCAACGCTGCTGTTCCTGGTCTACCTGGGAACACCACATGACCTGGACTGGCACCTGCGCAGCAGCGTCGACCGTGTCCGCATGCCGGTGACACTGCTGCTGGGGTTTGCAGTGCTGCTGGCACTGGAACATCGCGCCACGGCGAAGATGCCGCGCGCGCGTTGAGCCGGAACGCGCCGCGGCGTCATGCTGCGGCGCATCCCAGCGGTAGGCAGGTGTAGCGCTAGAATGCGCTCATTCTTCCCGTGTGGGGCTGTAGAAATGGAACACGTGACTTCCACCGGCAAGCGCGGCAAGCGCTTCGCCAGTGCGGCGCAGGCGCTGGAGGGCGTGGTCGCCGATGGCCAGACCCTGGCCGTGGGCGGCTTCGGCCTGTGCGGCATTCCCGAGGCGCTGATCGCCGCGCTGCGTGACAGCGGGGCCAAGGGCCTGACGGTGATCTCCAACAACGCCGGTGTCGATGGCTTCGGCCTTGGCCAGCTGCTGGAGACGCGCCAGATCAGGAAGATGATTTCGTCCTACGTGGGCGAGAACAAGGAGTTCGAGCGGCAGTTCCTGGCTGGCGAACTGGAGCTCGAATTCAATCCGCAGGGCACCCTTGCCGAGCGCCTGCGTGCTGGCGGTGCAGGCATTCCTGCGTTCTTCACTGCCACCGGCTACGGCACGGTGGTGGCCGAAGGCAAGGAGACGCGCGAGTTCGACGGCAAGCACTACGTGATGGAAACCGCCCTGCGCGCCGACGTGGCGCTGGTCAAGGCGTGGAAGGCCGACGAAGCTGGCAACCTGGTGTTCCGCAAGACCGCGCGCAACTTCAACCCGGCCTGCGCGATGGCCGGCAAGGTCTGCATTGCGGAGGTCGAGGAGGTCGTGCCGGTGGGCGCCATCGATCCGGACCAGGTGCACCTGCCGGGTATCTACGTGCACCGTATCGTGCACAACGCACACCCTGAAAAACGCATCGAGCAGCGCACCGTCCGCGCGGAGGGCAACTGACATGGCATGGACCCGCGATGAGATGGCGGCACGTGCCGCCCGCGAACTGACCGATGGTGCCTACGTGAACCTGGGCATCGGCCTGCCGACCCTGGTCGCCAACCACATTCCCGAAGGCGTGGACGTGTGGCTGCAGTCGGAAAATGGCCTGCTGGGCATCGGCCCGTTCCCGACCGACGCTGAAGTCGACGCGGACCTGATCAATGCCGGCAAGCAGACCGTGACTGCACGCGCCGGTGCCAGCTATTTCGGCAGCCATGACAGCTTCGCGATGATCCGTGGCGGCCACGTCAACCTGGCCATTCTCGGCGCCATGCAGGTCACCGACAAGGGTGACCTGGCCAACTGGATGGTGCCCGGCAAGATGGTCAAGGGCATGGGCGGCGCGATGGACCTGGTGGCCGGCGTGCAGCGCGTGGTGGTGCTGATGGAGCACACCGCCAAGAATGGCGAGCACAAGATCCTGGCCGAATGCACGCTGCCGCTGACCGGCGTCGGCGTAGTTGATCGCATCATCACCGACCTGGCCGTATTCGACGTTACCGACGAGGGGCTGCTGCTGGTGGAAGCGGCACCGGGTGTCGGCGATGACGAACTGAAGGAAAAGACCGGCGTCGCGTTCCAGCGTGCCTGATGTTCCGGGGGCGGCCAAGCGCCGCCCTGTTCCTTGAGGGGCCGCCATGTTGTTCCTCCACGATCTGCCCGATGCGGACGTCCAGCACTTGCCGGGCTGGCTGGCTGCGGCCGACGCCGACCGGCTGATGGCCGCGCTGCAGGCCGAAGTGCCATGGGAGGTACATCGCATCCGCATGTTCGGCAACTGGGTGGAGTCGCCGCGGCTGAGCTGCTGGATCGGCGACCCGCAGGCCCGCTACCGTTACTCCGGTGCCGAGTTCGTGCCGTACTCATGGCCGCCCGTGCTGCAGGCCGTGCGTGAGCAGCTGCAGGACGGGAACATCGGTCGTTTCAACAGCGTGCTGCTGAACCGCTATCGGGATGGGGGAGATCACATGGGATGGCACAGTGACGATGAGCCGGAGCTGGGGCCGGCACCGGTGATTGCTTCGGTGAGCCTTGGTGCTGCGCGCCGCTTCCTGCTGCGACGGCGCGATGAGCCGGCGCGCAGGACCGAGTTCGTCCTGGGCCACGGAGACCTGTTGTTGATGGGCGGGCAGACCCAGCGCTTCTACCAGCACGCGCTCCCGAAGATGGCGCGGGTTCGCGGGGAGCGGATCAACCTGACGTTCCGCTGGATTCATTCACGCACGGCGGGCGCGCGTACCGGAGCCTAGCGCCGGACCAGATCGATGGCGGCGGTCAACAGGCCACGCCCGAAGTAGCCGTAGTTGCCGGAGAACACCTCTGCCATCACCGCGGGAATGCGGCGAAGGCGTGCAGGGCCCATCCCTGTGCGTACCGTCAAGTGCCGCTGCTTCCGTTCAATCCACTCCAGGCGCGATCCGGGCAGGCCCAGCGCGCGTGCGCGGGCCAGCAGCTGCTCGCACTGCAGTCGTTCGATCTCCAATTGGCGTTCCCGCCTCACCTCGCGCGAGACGCCATCCTGGTCGCCAAGCCCCACCTGGTTGTTGCCGTGCAGGCGGTAGCCGATCAACGGCTCGGGTAAGCTGTCGATCTCCCCTCGCATGGCCGCCAGCGTGCTGATCCAGGCGTCGTGGACCCAGCCCGAAGCAGGAAGAGGCAATGCATCGTCCAGAACCTGGCGACGCAGCGCCATTGCCGCCCCTGTCATCAGCGGACGCTTGAGCAGCAGCTCGAAACCGTGGCCTGCATGCATCCGCACATGCTCCGAAGGCCGGTACCCCAACGCGGAAAACAACCGTTTGGACAACATCCGGCCGGATCCGTCGATCAGTTGCGCATCGCTGTGCAGTGCCAGCAGCTCAGGGCGGGCATCGAACTCGGTGCAGAAACGTTGCAGCTTGTCCGGGTACCAGAGGTCATCCTGGTCGCACAGGAAAATGAGGTCGCCGGTACAGGCGCGGAGCGCGCCGTCGAAGTTCTGCCGATAGCCGACGTTGCGGGCATTCACCTGCAGGTCCACCGCGATGCCCAGGGCCTCTGCACGAGGCACGAACGAACGCAGCAATGCCAGGGTACCGTCGGAGGACGCATCGTCACGGATCACGAGCTGATCCGGATGGCGTGTCTGCGCCAGCAGGCTGTCCAGCTGCTCCTGCAGGAAGCGCTCGCCGTTGTAGGTGCAGACGGCGATGGAAACGGATGAGGTCATCGGGAGACGGTGCAGCCAGGTGCAGCCAGGATGCGTCGAGTATCGCATGCCTCCATCGAGACCCTCCCGCCCTCCGTGGCGCGCACGCCGGCCATTGATCAGTGCAGGGCGCCCGGCTGATCGTTCTGCCCGCTGACCAGCGTCCACCCCACCATGTCCTGCGCCAGCTGCTGCAGGCCACGCTCGAACGCGGCGGTCACGGCCGGCACATCGGTGCTGCCGACCGGCTGCGCCTGGCGGAACGTGCGGTCGGCCACCACGCGCTGGTCGGCGACGTGGATCAGCTTGGCGTTGACCTCGATCACCACCGTCGGCGTGGCCCGGCCCTGGTAGTCCGACTCGAAGCGGCGTACGTCGGTGGACAGCTTGTAGTCGGCGCGGATGCCGGCGGTGCTGCGTGCCACGCCGCGGATGCGGCCGGAGTCCTCGAAGCCACGCAGCAGGGTGTCCTCTATCATGTCGGTGGCCGGTTGCGCCCAGCTGGCGCCCTTGTAGATCTCCAGCTGCGACGGGGTCGGCCGCACGTTGATGCGCGGGCTGTCGACCATGCGCGCGGCGCTGGGCTTGGCCAGTACCAGCTGCCAGCTGGCCTGCGGCCACGCCGGATCGGCCTTCACCTGCACGGCGGGCGAGTACAGCGTCACTGCGGTTTTCTCGCTGCTGCCAAGGATGGAGCAGCCGCCCAGCAGGGTGGCCAGCGAAGCGGCCAGCAGCAGGCGCGGAAGGGGCATCGGGCTCATTTGGGTTCGAACTCCTTCGGTGCGTCGCGGCCCAGCAGATAGCGCGCGGGGTTATTCTCGAGGCGGTCGCTGACCCGGCGCAGGTCGCGGATCAGGCCGCGCAGTTCGGTCAGCGTCGGGCCCAGCTGGCCGAGGCCATCGTTGGCGAAGCTGTTGATCGCGGCGCGGTTCTCGCCCAGGATCGAATCGGCGTTGCCGGCGGCCGAGTCGAGCTTGGCCAGGGTGCCGTCCAGCTTGTCGATGATGCCCGGCAGCTGCTGCACCAGGTTCTTGTCCAGGCGCTCGATCGTACCGTTGGTGGTCTTAAGGGTGGTGTCCAGGCTGCGGGCGGCGTCGCGCGCGCTGAGCAGCAGCGCCTGGGTACCCTGGTCGCGGTCGGCCAGGCCGCCGCTGATCGTCTCCAGGTTGGCCAGCGTCGCATTGATCGAGGCCACGTTGCGGTCGCTGAGGATCTGGTCCATGCGCTCGACGATGCGATTGGCGACGTCGGTGATGTTCTGCAGCGCCGACGGTGTGGTCGGGATGATCGGGGCCGGATCCTTGTTGACCGTGGTCAGCGCCGGTGACTGCGGCGTGCCGCCGCTGAGCTGGATGATCGATGGGCCGGTCAGGCTGGTGATCGCCAGCTTGGCACGGGTATCGGTCTTGACCGGGGTGGTCGAGTTCAGACGGATGCGTGCGACCACCTGGCGCGGGTCGTCCGGCACCAGGTTCAGTTCGATGATCGAACCGACCGCGATGCCGTTGTACTGCACCGGGCTGCCCACCGACAGGCCGGTCACCGCCTCACGGAACACCACGCGGTATTCCTGCCAGGTACGGTCGGAGGAGTACTTGGCCGCCCACAGGCCGAAGGCCAGCAGGGCCAGGCCGGTGATCAGGGTGAACGCGCCGATCAGCACGTAGTTGGCTTTGGTTTCCATGGCTCAGGCACTCTCGATCTGTTCGCCGCGCGCGGCACGCGCACGCGGTCCGTGGAAGTATTCCTGGATCCACGGATGATCCAGTTTCTCGATGTCCGGCAGCGGCGCGTTGGCCACCACCTTGCGGTCGGCGATCACCGCCACCCGGTCGCAGATCGCGTACAGCGTGTCCAGGTCGTGGGTGATCAGGAACACGGTCAGCCCCAGCGCTTCCTGCAGGGTCTTGATCAGGCGGTCAAATGCCGCCGCACCAATCGGGTCGAGGCCGGCGGTGGGTTCATCCAGGAACAGCAGGGGCGGGTCCAGCGCCAGCGCCCGGGCCAGGCCCGCACGCTTGCGCATGCCGCCGGACAACTGCGATGGCAGCTTGTTGATCGCATCGGCGGGCAGGCCGGCCAGCTTCACCTTCAGCAGCGCGAGCTCGTAGTGCCAGCGCTCGGGCAATTCGCGGTGGTGTTCCTTCAAGGGCACCTGCACGTTCTCGCCCACGGTCAGCGAAGAAAACAGGGCGCCATCCTGGAACAGCACGCCGGTGTTGCGTTCGATGTGCAGTTGGCTCTCGGCATCGTCGGCACGCGCATCGCGGCCGAGCACTTCGATCTGTCCGGCGTCGGGCGTGCGCAGGCCGAGGATCGAACGCATCAGCACCGACTTGCCGGTGCCCGAGCCACCGACCACGCCCAGGATCTCGCCGCGGCGCACGTCCAGGTCCAGGTCTTCATGCACGGTCTGGCTGCCGAAGCGGTTGACCAGCCCGCGCACGCGGATGGCCAGGTCGTGGCCTTCGCCGTCCTGCATGGGGATTTCTTCGGGAGTCGTATGCGTGCTCATGTCACCAGTCCATGTGCATGAACCACAACGCCGCGAAGGCATCGATGATGATCACCAGCGAGATGGTCTGCACCACGCTGGAGGTGGTGCGTTCACCGACCGACTGCGCCGTGCCTTCCACCTTCAGGCCTTCCAGGCAGCCGATCAGGCCGATCACCAGTGCGAACACCGGGGCCTTGGACAGGCCGACCAGCATGTGCCGCACTTCCATGGTTTCGTGCATGCGCGCGATGTACATCTGCGGCGGGATGTCTAGGTCGAACGCGCCGACGGTGATACCGCCGGCCAGGCCGGCAACCATCGCGATGAAGGTCAGCAGGGGCAGGGTGACCAGCAGCGCCATCAACCGTGGCAGCACCAGCAGGTCGATCGGGTCCAGGCCCAGCGTGCGCATGGCATCGATTTCCTCGCGCGCCTTCATCGCACCGATCTGCGCGGTGAACGCACTGGCGGTGCGGCCGGCCAGCACGATCGCGGTCAGCAGTACCGCGAACTCGCGCAGGAAGGCGATGTTGACCAGCTCGACCACGTAGATCTCGGCGCCGAAGTCGCGCAGGATGGTCGAGCCGAGGAAGGCGATCACCGCACCGACCAGGTACGACAGCAGCGCCACCAGCGGTACTGCGTCCAGCCCGACCTGCTCCATCTGGTGCACGGTGGCGGTCAGTCGGAAGCGACGGGGCTCCTTGACCAGCCGGGCTGCCTTGACCAGGTTTTCGCCCAGGAAACTGCACAGCGCCTTGATATTGTGGCCAGTGGCATGGACGCTGACACCGAGCCGTTCCAGCGCGGCCAGCACGCCGAAATCGCGCTTGGGCCTGGGCCGGTCGTCGGCCACTTCCTCGATGGTGCAGACCAGCGCCTGGTGATCCGGGCGGAACTGCAACGCGTCCTCGCCGAGATCGGCGCGATGGGCCACCCGCAGCACCTGCAGCACGCCGGCCGAATCCATCTTCTCGATGCCGGTGGCGTCGATGCCGGTCAGTGTGTCGGGAACGCCGCGCAGGACTTCGGCCGCGGCCAGCGCGGTCTTCAAGGTCCAGGTGCCGGACAGGCGGATCAGGCCCGGGTCATGGGCGTCCTGTTCGAGCTGGGGGGCGTGGTTCGGGGTCACTTGGGCCATTCGGGTCGCAGCATAACCGTTCTGTCTGGGGCATCGCGTCGAACCCGGATGAATTTATCCAGTGCGGCCCGGCAGTAGGTAATACTACGGCGCATGTCCGCAGACGCTCACACGATCCCCACGCCCCAGGCCACCTACGCGCAGCGCGTGGCCTTTGTTTCCGAGATCGCCGGACGCCTGCACAGCTACGGCACCACGGCCCAGCGCCTGGAAACGGCAGTGGTGGCACTGGCCCGCCAGCTCGATCTGGATTGTGAACCGTGGTCGAATCCCACCGGTATCATCCTCAGCTTCAGCGACCCGGCACAGGCGATCGGCTCCAGCGACATCACCCGCGTGATCCGCCTGGCGCCTGGCGAGAACGACCTGCACAAGCTCAGCGTCGCCGACCATATCGCCGAGGAAGTGTCCAACGGCCGGATGAGCATCGCCCAGGGCCACACCGCGCTGCGCCAGCTGGACAAGGATCCCGGCCGGCGCGGCAAGTTGCGCACCATCCTTTCGTTCACCCTCGGCGCTGCCGGCGTGGCCGGCATGTGGAAGCTGCCGTGGCTGGACATCGCCACCGCCGGTGTCATCGGCCTGATGATCGGCCTGCTCGGCATGGTCACCGACCGTCGCCCGGCCACCCGCGAAGCGGCCGAGGCGCTGGCGGCGCTGCTGGCCGGCATGGTCGCAACCCTGGTCGCGTCCTTTGTCGGCGCACTCAACCTCAACACGGTGATCATCGCCTCGCTGGTGGTGTTGCTGCCCGGCATGTCGCTGACCAATGCGGTCAATGAACTCGCCAGCCAGCACTGGGTCTCCGGTACCGCGCGCTTCGCCGGCGCGTTGACCACCATCATGAAGCTCAGCGTGGGCGCGATGATCGCGGTGACCCTGGCCGACGTACTCGGCCTGGACCCGGTGATCCGCGCCACGCGGCCGCAGGGGCCGTGGGTGGAGTGGGGTTCACTGCTGACCGCAGCATTCGCCTTCGCGATGTTGTTCAAGGCCAACCGCCGCGACTATCCCTGGGTAATCGCCGCCTCGGTGGCCGGTTATGCGATCTCCAAGTTCGGCGGCCACGCCTGGGGGGCGCCGGCCGGCATCTTCCTGTCGGCGATGCTGCTGACCGCCGGTGGCAATCTGTTTGGCCGCCTGGTGGGCCGACCGGGCGCGATCATCCGCCTGCCCGGCATCATCATGATGGTGCCCGGCAGCACCAGCCTGCGCGGCGTGCTGACCCTGGTCCAGCAGCAGGATGTCGGCGCTGGCCAGAGCGTGTTCCTCACCGTGCTCAACGTGGTGATGGCGCTGGTGGCCGGCCTGCTGTTCGGCAACCTGCTGATGCCGGCGCGCAAAACCCTGTAGAGCCGAGCCCATGCTCGGCTTTGCATATGGATAGCCGAGCGTGGGCTCGGCTCTACAAACAAGAAACGCCGGCTTCCGCCGGCGTTTTTCATTGCAATCTGATCCTGGCCTCAGGCCTTCTTGATCAGGAAATCTTCCGGCTTCTTGTTGCCCTTGGCGGTCAGCTCGGCCATCCAGCGCGGCTGCTTGCCACGACCGGTCCAGGTTTCCTTCGGGTTGGCCGGGTTGCGGTACTTCGGTGCCACCTTGCCCAGCTTGCGGCCGGCGGTCTTGGACGGTGCCTTGGCTGCCGGGGCGGCCTTGCGCGCGCGCGGGGCCGGGGCGCCGCCGAACAGTTCTTCGATGGTGTAACCCTCGGTCTTGGCCAGCTTGGTCAGCTGGGCCCGGACCTTGGTGATTGGCCGGCGCTTGGCGACGATGGTCTGCTGCTTCTTGGCGGTGCGGATCAGGGCGCCCAGTTCGCGTGCCGACAGGCCGGTCAGGTCAATGCTCATTTACGGTTACTCCGGAAACTAATGTGTGGACGGGACGAGCCAGTCCATGGCGTCGCAGCACAGAATAGAGATGAATTATTCCAAGCACAAATGCAGACAGGACAGGGCTTGGCGACGTACCGGCTGCATTGCGTCGATTTTGACCGGATTATGTCCGCTGCAATATCGGTGACGTGGCGGAAACGCAAAAAAAGACCGGGGCATGCCCCGGTCCTTTCTGCGATCAGCCCTGCAGTCGCTGCAGCAGGGTGGCCTTGTCCAGGCTTTCCGCTTCGCTGGCGCGGCGCGAGCGGTACTCGTAGGTACCGGCGGCCAGGCCACGCTCGCTCACCACCACGCGGTGCGGGATGCCGATCAGTTCCATGTCGGCGAACATCGCGCCCGGGCGCAGGCCACGGTCGTCCAGCGCGGCATCGAGGCCGGCGTCGCGAAGTTCCTGCAGCAGGCTGGACGCTGCATCGGCGACGGCAACGTCGCCCTTCGGGTTGATCACGCACACCACCACCTGCCACGGCGCCATCGCGTCCGGCCAGATGATGCCGGCATCGTCATGGTTCTGTTCGATCGCGGCAGCCACCACGCGCGAGATGCCGATGCCGTAGCAGCCCATCGCCATCACCGCGGCCTTGCCGTTCTCGTCCAGCACGGTGGCATCCAGTGCTTCGGCGTACTTGCGGCCGAGCTGGAATACGTGGCCGACTTCGATGCCGCGGGCGATCTTCAGTTCGCCGCCGTCCAGCGCGCGGTCACCGGCACGCACGTTGCGGATGTCGGCCACTTCCGGTTCCGGCAGGTCACGGCCCCAGTTGACGCCGGCCAGGTGGAAACCAGCTT
The DNA here is from genome assembly GCF_036319985.1 of Stenotrophomonas sp. SMYL89. Lineage (NCBI taxonomy): Bacteria > Pseudomonadati > Pseudomonadota > Gammaproteobacteria > Lysobacterales > Lysobacteraceae > Stenotrophomonas > Stenotrophomonas sp. SMYL89. Next base: position 82,869 of record NZ_JAWIRW010000012.1, read on the forward strand.
CGTTGGCGCCGACGACGAAGTCGGACATCGCGGCCACTTCGCGATCGGCGACCACGCGGATGGCCTTCGCAGGCGCGACCGGGCCGAGGAAGCCGGGCACGCTGCCCAGGTACTCGGCGATCTCTGCTTCGCTGGCAAAGCGTTGCTCGTCCAGGCCGGCGACCTTGGCCAGCTTGATCTCGTTGACTTCATGGTCGCCGCGCACCAGCACCAGCACGAACTGCTGTGCGTCGCCTTCGCCGGCGACCAGCGCCACCGACTTCACGGTGCGCTGCAGGTCGATGCCGAGCAGGGCCGCGACGTCCTCGCAGGTCTTCTGGGTGGGCGTGTCGACCTTGCGCATCGCTTCAGCGGCGGCCGCACGCGGGGCCGGATCGGCGCTGATCGCCGCTTCCATGTTGGCCGCGTAATCCGAGCCGGTGGAGAACACCAGCGCGTCTTCGCCGGAATCGGCGATCACGTGGAATTCCTGCGAGGCATCGCCGCCGATCGCACCGGAGTCGGCCTGCACCATGCGGAAATCCAGGCCGAGGCGGGTGAAGATGCGGCTGTAGGCCGACTTCATGTTCTCGTACTCGCGCACCAGGCATTCATCATGCAGGTGGAACGAGTAGGCGTCCTTCATCAGGAACTCGCGCGAACGCATCACGCCGAAGCGCGGGCGGATCTCGTCGCGGAACTTGGTCTGCACCTGGTAGAAGTTCACCGGCAGCTGCTTGTAGCTGGACAGCTCGCTGCGCGCGAAGTCGCAGGCGGCTTCTTCGGCGGTCGGGCTGTAGCAGAAGACCTGGTCCTTGCGGTCCTTGATCTTCAGCAGCTGCGGGCCGAACTTCTGCCAGCGACCGGTCTGCTCCCACAGTTCCTTCGGCTGGATGGTCGGGATCTGGAATTCCACGGCACCGGCACGGTCCATTTCCTCGCGCACGATGCGCTCGACCTTGCGCAGCACGCGCAGGCCCAGCGGCGACCAGGTGTACAGGCCCGATGCAAGCTTGCGGATCATGCCCGCACGCAGCATCAGCCGGTGGCTGGTGAGCTCGGCGTCGCTGGGAGTTTCCTTGGTGGTGTGCAGGTGGAACTGGGAGAGGCGCATCGTCGGCTTCGGATAACGGCAGAGACGCCTATTCTGCCAGCCCGGCCGGGGTGGGGGTACTGGCAGGGCTGCGCCCTGCACCCGCCTCAAGCAACGTCAACTGCAACTGCCGAAGCAACGGCAAAGGCGGACTTCCCGTGGGATGGCGGGGTGGGTCCGGTTGCGGGGGACGCCGTAAATACGTCCCTGTAGGCTCGGTCGCGCCATCCATGGCGCTCACGCCCCCGCAACCGGACCCACCCCGCCTTCGACGGTTTTCCGCGATCTGTCGCCCTTTTGTAGAGCCGAGCGATGCTCGGCTTTTCGATCAATTCTCGAAATATTCGATTTCCATGGAGATTCATCCACGCATGGCGTGGATCTACCACCGTCACCAGGAACCTGTCGGAGGTGGGGTGGTGTGGGCTGGCAGGACCGTTGGCGCCATGGATGGCGCCATCGAGCCCCCATGGAAGGGTTTACGGCGTGTCCTGCCAGCCCACACCGCCCCGCCAAACCCACAGAAAGCCCGTAGCCGGCTGTTGACGTTGCCGTTGCTTGAAGCAGGTGCAGGGCTGCAAGCCCTGCCGATACCCTCACTCCGCCGGGCAATACGCCTTGATGGCCGCTTCCGCCAACCCCTTCTGCGCGCTGCGCTGTTCCGGGGTCAACGCGGTATCGGGCTTGCCGTCGCCATCGGTGTCGTGCATCACCTGGCCGGAGCCTTCCAGCAGGGCCAGGTTGGCACGGGCGGTGCTGCACTGTTCCGGCACCGGCGCGGCCGGTGTCTCGGCGCTGGCCGCGGCCTGAGGGCTGCGGGCCTGCTCGCGGGTCTCGAATTTCTTGCCGGCCGGCGGGGTCTCCGAGTACTGGGTCACGCCATTGGCGTCCTTCCATTTATAGACCGGGCCGGCCACGGCGTTGGCACTGGCCAACAGCAGCAGGCATCCAAGGCAGGACAGGGCACGCATGGCAAACTCCATGGAATGGGCGTAGAACGCCGATTGCAGCATTGGCGCCGAGCACTGGCAAGTCGATTAAACTGGATTCCATGGACCCGATCACACCGCCGCCGCGTTCGCGCACGATTTACCTGCTGCCCAACCTGTTCACCACCGCCGGCCTGTTCGCCGGCTTCTACGCGATCATCGCCGCGGCCAACGGGGATTTCGTCAATGCCAGCATCGCCGTGTTCGTGGCAGCGGTGATGGATGGCCTGGACGGGCGCGTGGCGCGCCTGACCGGTACCAGCAGCGAATTCGGTGTGCAGTACGACTCGCTGGCCGACCTGGTCAGCTTCGGCATGGCCCCGGCGCTGGTGATGTACCACTGGTCGCTGTCGTGGCTGAAGTTCGATGACCCGCTGCTCGGGCGGGTCGGCTGGGCGGTGGCGTTCCTGTATGCCGCCTGCGCGGCACTGCGCCTGGCCCGCTTCAACACCCAGGTGGCGGTGGTCGACAAGCGCTGGTTCGTCGGCCTGGCCAGCCCGGCTGCGGCCGGCCTGATGATGTCCTTCGTCTGGGCCTTCGCCGATGGCAACCTGGGCTGGGACGGCAACCAGCTGCGCTATGTGGCGCTGGCGGTGACGATCGTCGCGGCGTTGCTGATGGTCAGCCGCATCCGCTTCTGGAGCTTCAAGGGCGGTGCTGCCAAGGGGGGGCGTTCCGACCGTGTGCCGTTCCTGGTGCTGGCACTGGTACCGGTGGCGATCGCCATCGCGGTCATCGATCTGCCGCGCGTGCTGTTCGCGGTGGGCATCCTGTACGCCTTGTCCGGCCCGGTGATGTGGGCCGTGCAGCGCCTGCGCAAGAAGCCCGAGGCCGCGTGAGCCAGGACCTGCCCGTGCTGTGGTCACCGGCCCAGCAGGCCTGGCTGCAGGCCATGGGTTACACCGTGTATCACGACGGCCAGCTGGCCGCCGAACTGGACGCCGCGCTGCAGTTGAGCGTGGCCGAAGCCGATGCGGCCGCAGCGGCTTCGGCGGAACCAGTGCGGGCGGGTTCGGCCTCCATGCGGGAACACCCTGCCGAAGCCGCAGCCGCTCCTCATCAGGGACGCCCGGCACCGCCGCGTCGCGAGACCCCCATCACCGCACCGGATACCGCGCCGGCACCGGTCCGTCCGCTGCCGGGCGGCAATGCACGGCAACCGGCGGTGCGGCTCCCGGATCGCCTGCAGATCGCACTGCTGCGTGCGTCCGGCTGCAATCCCAACGATCCCGCCACGCAGGCGCTGATGGACAGTTGGCCGCTGGACCAGCTGCGCCAGGATCCGGCCGCCAAGCGCGCTTTGTGGCCGCAGTTGCGTGCCCTGCGCAAGCGGGGCAGTGCATGAGCGCGGTCAGCCAGCCCGGCCCGGTCGGCCTGCGCGCATTGCGCGAGAGCGACCTCAATGCGGTGATGGCGATCGAAGTGCGTGGCTATCCGTTCCCATGGACCCGCGGCATCTTCGTTGATTGCCTGCGTGCCGGTTATCCCGGACTGGCGATGGAGCGCGATGGCCAGCTGATCGGCTACGGCGTGCTCAGCATTGCCGCCGACGAGGCACATGTACTGAACATCTGCATCGATCCGCTGGCGCAGTCGCGTGGGCTGGGTCGCCAACTGCTGCGCGCACTGGTGCAGCTGGCGGGCAACCGGGGTGCGCACCGCGTGTTCCTGGAAGTGCGTCCGTCCAATACACCCGCGCTGGCCCTGTACCACAGCGAAGGTTTCAACGAGATCGGCCGCCGTCCACGCTACTACCCGGCGGCACAGGGCCGCGAGGATGCGGTGGTGATGGCCATCGAACTGGTCGACGGCGACCTGCAGGCGATGCCGCCGTTGTAAGGGAGAAGGGGTGCCGCCCAGCGGCCGGCACTACCTCTACGCCAGCCGCAAGGCCAATATACCGCCCACGATGAGTGCCGCTGCCAGCCAGCGCGCACGCGGGATCCGCTCGCGCAGCAGGAACACCGAGATCAACAGCGCGAACAGGATGGACGATTCGCGCAGCGCTGAGACCATCGCCACCGGGGCCTGGGTCATCGCCCACAACGCCATCGCGTAGGACGCGGTGGTGCCGACGCCGCCGGCCAGTCCCAGCGGCCAATGCTGGCGCGCATAGTCCAGCACCGCGCCACCGCGGGTGTACAACGCCCAAAGTGGCAGTGGAATGCCCGACAGCAGGAACAACCACAGCGTGTAGCTGAGCGCACTGCCGGATTGGCGCGCACCCTGCGCATCGACCAGGGTGTAGGTGGCGATCATCGCCGCGGTCAGCAGTGGCAGGCGCAGTTGGCCGCCACGTGCACCCAGTGCCATGCACAGGATGCCGGTGCTCACCAGCACCACGCCCAGCCACGCGGCAGGGGGCAGCTGCTCGCCCAGCAGGGTGCCGGCCAGTGCAACCAGGATCGGCGCGCTGCCACGCATCAGCGGATAGGCCAGGCTCATGTCGACCTGCTGGTAGCAGCGTGCCACCAGGCCGTAGTAGGTCACCTGCAGCAGCACGGATGCAGCCAGCCAGGGCCAGCTGTGCGCGGCCGGGAACGGCAGGAAGGGCAGGGCGGCCGCCGACAGCAGTGCGGCGCTGCCGGTCACCAGCACGGTGCCGAGGAGCTTGTCCGGCCCGCGTTTGACGATCGCATTCCAGCTGGCGTGCAGGGCCGCAGCCGCGAGGACCAGCAGGAAGATGGAAAGAGGCATCGGGCGATGATGCCATGCCGGGAAAATGGAAACGCCGGGCATTGCCCGGCGTTTCCGATTCCGCATCGGTAGATGCCAACCTCTCCCGCCGTGGTAATTGCCAACCTTGGCTGGCACGCACCAGAGCGCGGCGCTTACAGCTTCGCGCGCTGCTCGCGCAGGCCGGCCAGTTGGGTATTCCAGTCGGCCAGTCGCACGCGTTCCTGCTCGACCACCGCCGGTGGCACCTTGTCGGTGAACCTGGCCAGCTTGGTCTCGCTCTTTTCCTTTTCGGCATCGACGCGGGCGATTTCCTTGTCCAGGCGCACGCGCTCGGCGTCGAGATCGACCAGGCCTTCCAGCGGCACCAGCAGCTTCAGTTCACCCACGATTGCGGCGGCGGCCGGCGGTGCGCTTTCACCTTCGGCCAGCCACTGGATGCTGTCCAGCTTCAGCAGGAACGACAGCGAGGCGCTGAAGCGTTCAATGCGCAGGCGGTCCTGTTCCAGGCCGGCCTGCAGGCGCAGCGGCACCAGCTTGGATGGGGCGACGTTCAGTTCGCTGCGCACGCGGCGCACCGCACTGATCACCGCCTTCAGCCATTCCACGTCGGCCTCGGCCTGGGCGAAATCGCCTTCGAACTCGGCCGCGGTCGGGTACGGGCGCAGCGACAGCGTGGTTTCGGCCAGGCCCAGGCGCGGGGCCAGCTGCTGCCACAGCTGTTCGGTGATGAACGGGGTCAGCGGGTGCAGCAGGCGCAGCAGCGCTTCCAGCACGTACAGCAGGGTGTGGCGGGTGCTTTCAGCATCGGCGGCGTCGGCACCGTTCAGGGCCGGCTTGCTCAGTTCCAGGAACCAGTCGCAGAACGCGTTCCAGGCGAACTCGTACAGGCACTGCGCCAGCAGGTCGAAGCGGTAGGCGGCGAAATGGCCCTGCGCTTCGGCGGTGGTGGCCGCCAGGCGCGCGAGGATCCAGCGCTCGGCATCGGTGCGCGGCTTGGGCACGCCGGTGAAGGCCGCGCCTTCAGTGTTCATCAGGGCGAAGCGGCTGGCGTTCCACAGCTTGTTGCAGAAGTTCTTGTAGCCCTCGGCGCGGTTCATGTCGAACTTGATGTCGCGGCCGTGGGTGGCCAGCGCGGCGATGGTGAAGCGCAGCGCGTCGGCACCATGGGCGGCGATGCCGTCCGGGAATTCCTTGCGGGTGGCCTTCTCGATCTTCTCCACCATCTTCGGCTGCATCAGGCCGCCGGTGCGCTTGGCGACCAGGTCGTCGATGGTGATGCCGTCGATGATGTCCAGCGGGTCAAGCACGTTACCCTTGCTCTTGGACATCTTCTGGCCCTGGCCGTCGCGGATCAGGCCGGTGAAGTAGACGTCCTTGAACGGGATCTTCCCGACCAGGTTGTCGGTGGCCATGATCATGCGCGCCACCCAGAAGAAGATGATGTCGAAGCCGGTGATCAGCACTGACGACGGCAGGTAGCGGTCGAAGCCACGCTCGGCCATGGCCTGCTCGTTTGGCCAGCCCAGGGTGGAGAACGGCCACAGCTGCGAGGAGAACCAGGTCTCCAGCACGTCGCTTTCCTGGTTCAGCACCACGTCGCTGCCGAGGTTGTTCTTCGCGCGCACTTCGTCTTCGCTGCGACCGACGTAGCAGTTGCCGGTGGCTTCGTCGAACCACGCCGGAATGCGATGGCCCCACCACAGCTGGCGGCTGATGCACCAGTCCTGGATGTTGTTCATCCAGTGGCGGTAGGTGTTGATCCAGTTCGGCGGCACGAAGGCGATGCTTCCGTCCTCGACCAGTTCCAGGCCACGCTTGGCCAGGTCGTCCATCTTCACGAACCACTGGTCGGTCAGGTACGGCTCGATCACCTGGCCGGTACGGTCGCCGCGCGGCACCTGCAGCTTGTGCGCCTTGGTCTCGACCAGGATGCCCAGGTCTTCCAGCTCGGCCAGCACGGCCTTGCGCGCTGCGTAGCGGTCCAGGCCCTGGAAACGCTCCGGTGCGTTCTCGTTGAGCGCCGCCACCGGGGTGAACAGGTTGATCATCGGCAGGCCGTGGCGCACGCCCACTTCATAGTCGTTGAAATCGTGCGCCGGGGTGACCTTGACCACGCCGGTGCCGAACGCACGGTCCACGTAGTCGTCGGCGATCACCGGCACGCGGCGGCCGGTCAACGGCAGCACCACGCTCTTGCCGATCAGATGGGCGTAGCGCTCATCTTCCGGGTGGACCATCACCGCGGTATCGCCCAGCAGGGTTTCCGGGCGGGTGGTGGCGACCACCAGGTAGTCGCGGGTTTCGCGCAGGGTTTCCACGCCGTCGGCATCGCGCTCGACGTGCTCGTAGCTCAGGCCTTCATCCAGCGTGTAGGCGATCGACCACAGGAAGCCATCTTCCTCGGCGCTCTCCACTTCCAGGTCGGAAATGGCGGTCTTCAGCACCGGGTCCCAGTTGACCAGGCGCTGGCCGCGGTAGATCAGGCCCTGCTCGTACCAGCGCACGAAGGCTTCGTTCACCGCGGCCGACGGCTGCGGGTCCATGGTGAAGGTGCTGCGCGACCAGTCGGCGGAGGTGCCGAGGCGGCGCATCTGGCGTTCGATGGTGTCGCCGGACTGCTGCTTCCACTCCCAGACCTTGCCGATGAAGCCTTCGCGGCCCAGCGAATCACGGGTCTCGCCCTTGCCTTCCAGCGCCAGGTTGCGGCTGACCACCATTTCGGTGGCGATGCCGGCGTGGTCGGTACCGACCTGCCACAGCGTGTCGTAGCCGCGCATGCGGTGGTAGCGCACAAGTGCATCCATCAGCGTCTGCTGGAACGCATGGCCCATGTGCAGCGTGCCGGTCACGTTCGGTGGCGGCAGCAGGATGGTGTACGGCTCGCCCGTGCCGGACGGCTTGAAGTGGCCGGCCTTCTCCCAGGCCTCGTAGAGGTCGGTCTCGAAGGACTTCGGGTCGTAGCTGGAGGCGAGTTGGGTCATGCGGGGGAACCAGGAGGTAATCGTTGAAGGATCAGGGCGCGGCGGCGGCCCATCAAGGGGGCCGGGGCGCGCTTACATGTCGTGCTTGTTCAGGTCGTAACCGGCGGCCTTGTACTGGCGCCAGCGTTCGCGCAGCGGTTCGCGCGCTTCCGGATCGGCCGGGACCACTTCCAGCACGCGTTCGCACTGGCCCAGCCAGGGCTCATCGCGCAGGTTGATCACCAGCGGGCGTGCCGGCGCGCCGGTGCCTGGTACGGCGATCAGCACCAGGGCCTCTTCCTCGTCCATGTCTTCGCCGGCGATCTGGTGCGGGATGTAGGCATCGTTGTCGAAGGCCCACAGCAGCTCGTCCAGCTCTTCGGCCTGGGCCTGGTCGCGGGCCAGCACCAGGGTGAACAACCCGGCGTCGTTGGCCTTGCGTGCCAGCTCGCAGACCAGGCGCAGTGGCTCGGTCAGGAAGCGGGGCTTGGCGATCAGGTAGAAGTCGGCGCGGGGCATGGCAGGGTCCGGGTCAGGCAGAAGCCCGGTCGTGCCGGGCGAGGCCCTGGCCGGCGTGGGCCGGCCAGGGTCGGGTACGGCATCAGGCGCGGGCGGCCTGGTCCAGCAGCCACTGGCTCAGCAGGCCGACCGGGCGGCCGGTGGCCATGCCACGCTTGCCTTCATCGCTGGCCACGCCGGCGATGTCCAGGTGCGCCCAGCGTTGGCCTTCGGCGAAGCGCGACAGGAAGCAGCCAGCGGTGATCGCACCGGCCCAGCGGCCGCCGATGTTGTAGACGTCGGCGAAGGTCGAATCCAGCATCGGCTGGTACTCGTCCCACAGCGGCAGGCGCCAGGCGCGGTCGAACACGTGCTCGCCGGCAGCCAGCAGCTCGTTGGCCAGGTCGTCGTGCTTGGTCATCAGGCCGGCGGTCTGGTGGCCGAGGGCGACCATGCAGGCACCGGTCAGGGTGGCGACGTCGACCAGCGCGGCCGGCTCGAAGCGCTGTGCGTAGGTCAGCGCGTCGCACAGGATCAGGCGGCCTTCGGCGTCGGTGTTGCCCACTTCGATGGTCTTGCCCGACATCGAGGTGATCACGTCAGATGGACGGTAGGCGTTGCCATCGATCGCGTTTTCAACGGCCGGCACCACCACGACGAGGTTCAGCGGCAGCTTGGCCTTCACGGCCGCGACGAAGGTGCCGATGACGTTGGCGCCACCGCACATGTCGTACTTCATCTCCTCGATGCCGCCTTGGGTCTTCAGGTTGACGCCACCGGTATCGAAGGTGATGCCCTTGCCGACCAGCACATAGGGCTTGGCGTCGCCGCCACCGGTCCACTTCAGCACGACCAGACGCGGACGGTTGGCCGACCCGCGGGCCACGGCCAGCAGCGAGCCCATGCCCAGCGCTTCCATCTGGGTCTCATCCAGGATCTCGGCCTCGGCACCGTCGTGCTCGCCGGCAAACTTCACGCCCACTTCGGCCAGGTAGGCCGGGGTGCAGTAGTTCGGTGGCAGGTTGCCCAGTTCGCGGGCGAACTCGACACCGGCGGCGATGGCCTGGCCCTGGGCCAGGGCCTGGGCGTCGTCACCGGCAATGGCCAGCTGGGCCAGGCCGGCGTCGTCGGCCTTCTTCTTGCCCAGCGTGGCGGTGTAGCGGTAGGCGGCGTGATCGGCGGCGATCACTGCCTGGCGGATCGCCCAGGCCGCGTCGCGGTCCTTGATGGCCACTTCGGACAGGGTGAACAGTGCGCTGCGGGTAGCGCCGGCCTTCAGCGCGCGCACGGCGTCGCCAACGGCCTTCAGGTACTGCGGCACGCCGAAGCGGGCGGCATCGCCCAGGCCGACCACCAGCACGCGCGGGGCGGTCACGCCCGGCAGGTCGTGCAGCAGGGTGGTGGCGCCGGTCTTGCCGGACAGGTCGCCGCGCTGGGCCAGCGAGGCCAGGCGGCCGCCGCTGGCAGCGTCCAGGGCCTGTGCGGCCGGGGTCAGGGTATGGTCGGCGTAGGCGCCGACCACCAGGCAATCGACGGTGGCGGCGGCCGGAGCAACGTGGTTCAGGGTGAATTCGAGGGCCATTGAGCAGATTCCATTGGCGAGTCCGTACAATCGCAGGCCGTTTACGCCCAGACAGTAGACTGGGCGGCACCGCGAACGAACCCCAGAGTTTAAACCACCGCCCCATGCTGAAGCTCGACCGATACCTGCTGGGCGATTTCGTCCAGAGTTTCCTGGCTACCCTGATCGTCCTGCTGGTCGTCAGCGTAGGCGGCGTGCTGGTGGACATCCTCGGCAACATCGCCGACGGGCGTCTGCCGGCCAAGCTGCTGTTCTCCCAGCTGGGCCTGCAGTTCATCGCCTACCTGCCGCTGATCCTGCCGCTGGCGCTGATGCTTGGCCTGCTGCTGGCGGTCGCCCGCCTGTACCGGGACTCGGAGATGGCGGTCATCACCGCCATTGGCGTGGGCCCCAAGCGCCTGCTGCGGCCGCTGCTGATGCTGGTGGTGCCGGTGGTGCTGCTGGTCGGCGCCTGCTCGCTGTGGCTGGGCCCGTGGGCCGGCCGGGTGGCCGAGCAGATGATCGTCGAGGCCAACCGCAGCGTGCTGATGGCCGGCCTGGAGCCGGGCCGCTTCACCCAGCTGCCCAATGGCGGCGTGGTCTACCTGTCCTCGATCTCGCCCGATGGCACCCAGCTGGGCAAGGTGTTCCTGCAGCGGCAGAAGGATGACCGGCTGGAGGTGGTGTCGGCCAACGGCGGCCGCATGTTCTTCGAGGGCACCCGCCAGCGCTTCCTGGAGCTGGATGACGGCCACCAGGTGGAAGGTCCGGTGGCCGGTGCGCTGGACTACCGGTTGGCGACCTTCGCCCGCAACGACGTGGCCCTGCCTGATGGCGCGCAGACCCGCACCGAGGATGACCCGGAACTGATGCCGACGCTGAAGCTTATCGGTGACGAGCGCCCGCAGGCGCAGGCACAGCTGCACCGTCGCCTGGCACCACCGCTGATCGCGCTGGCGTTCGCCCTGCTGACCGTGCCGCTGGGCCGCAGCTCGCCGCGCCAGCAGCGCTACGGCCGGATGATGCTGGCCCTGATGGCCTATATGGTCGGTACCAACCTGATGTTCATCGGCAGTGGCTGGATTGCCAACGGCAAGATTCCGCCCGCGCTGGGCCTGTGGTGGCTGACTCTGCCGCTGCTGGCGCTGGCGATCTGGATGTATGCCCGTGATGGCCGCCTGGGCCGCCCGAAGGGAGCCCGCGCATGAGGCTGCGCCCGATGCGTTTCGATCTGTACCTGGGCCAGTCGGTGTTCACCACCGTACTGCTTACCTGGGCGGTGCTGGTCGGCCTGGACGTGGTGATGGCGTTCTCCGGCGAGTTCAAGGACATCGGCAAGAACGGCTACACCCTGGGCCATGCCGCCGCATGGGTGCTGTACACGGTGCCCCGCCGCGCCTACACGATGTTCCCCACCGCAGCGGTGATCGGGGCACTGATGGGCCTGGGCCAGCTGGCGGCGACCTCGGAGCTGACCGCGCTGCGTGCGCTGGGCCTGTCGCGGAAGCGCCTGAGCGTATCGGTGGCCATCGCGCTGTCGTTGCTGACCGCAGTGATGGTGCTCAGCGCCGAGACATTGGGCCCCTGGGGCCAGGACCGCGCCGATGCGCTGAAGTCCAGCGCCAAATGGGGGCGGGACATTTCCAGCAGCCGCTACTCGGGCCTGTGGGCGCGCGAAGGCGATACCTTCCTCAGTGCCGTCGCAGGCGAAGAGCAGCTGGTGGGCGACAAGGGCACGCGGCTGATCCTGCGCGACGTGCGCCTGTACCGCATTGCCGAGGACGGCCGGATCGCCTCGTTGACCCATGCCGACACCGTCGAGCATGACAAGGACGGCTGGATACTGACCGGGGTGCGCCGCGACACCTTCGGCGAGCGCTCGGTGACCCGCCAGGAAGTGGCGCGTGAGCCCTGGAATTCGAAGCTGGACCCGGCGGCGCTGGCTACCGGCATCGCCAAGCCACGCAATCTCAGCCTGGCGGAACTGAGCACCAGCATCGCCTATCGCGAGCGCAACGGCCTGGATGCGCGCGATTTCGAGGACGTGTACTGGAGCCGCTGGTTCTACCCGGTGAACGTGCTGGCGCTGTGCCTGGCGGCGGTGCCGTTCGCGTTCGGCTCGCTGCGTAGTGGTGGCATGGGCAAGCGCCTGTTCCTCGGTATCCTGTTCGCGCTGGGCTTCTGGCTGCTGCAGCTGTTCTTCGGCCGCATGGCCGGCGCGTTGAAGTTCGATTTCCGCATTGCCTATGCGTTGCCGCCGATCGTGATGCTGGCGGTATCGGGATTGCTGTTCCGGCGGAAATCGGGCTGATCGTGATTGTTGTAGAGCCGAGCCCATGCTCGGCTGCTTTTCGCTCACCGCTCGTCAGCCGAGCATGGGCTCGGCTCTACAGGTCGTGCATCAGCGCTTCGGTATCCGCATCAGGTGGGTGCCGCTGGCGCGGTCGTGCCAGGTCAGTCGCTGGCGGTCGATCCACGCCCACCAGAATCCCAGGCCGCCCAGCAGCAGTGACAACGTGCCCACGGCGAAACGCAGCCAAAGCTGCGTGCGTCGCAAGGGCGCGCCATCGCTCGATTCCAGCTTCAACCGCCACGGCCGCATGCCCAGTGTCTGTCCGCCGCGGCGCCAGCTGGCCGTGGCATACCCCCCCGTGATCAGCCAGCACACTGCCCACAGCAGCCACTGCCAGGCGCTGAACGGTGCAATGTTCTCGCGCTGGGCGTGGCCGCTGAAGGTGTAGGCCAGGGTGAACAGGGTGCCGGCCAGCATCCACAGCGCCAGCACCGGCAGCGCGTCGTAGACCATCGCCAGCGCACGCCACAGCAGCAAAGCGCGTGGGCGGGGCAGCTCGGTAGCGGCCGCAGGGACCGTATCAATGACGGGACGGGACATGAGCCGAGCATACGCAATGCTGGCCGCATCCGCAGTGGCCCTCGTATCCTGCACGCATGGCTTCTGTTTCCACCCCCGCCGAACGCCGCCAGCTGGTGCAGCAACTGCCGGAACTGCGCGCCGATGACAGCGTGCGCATCCAGCGTTTCCTCGATGCGATCTGGGCCGAGAACGGCCTGGCCCGCGCCACCCTCGACAGCTACCGGCGCGACCTGGAAGGGTTGGCACGCTGGATGGACGGGCGCGACGGTGGCCTGGCCGGCATCGAGCGTCCCGGCCTGTTCGACTACCTGGCCTGGCGCACCCGGCATGGCTGGTCGCCGCGAAGCAATGCCCGCCTGTTGTCGGCGTTGCGCGCGTTCTTTGCCGATGGCGTGCGCCGGGGCGACCGCAGCGAAGACCCCAGCGCGCTGCTGGACCCACCCAAGCTGCCTCGGCTGCTGCCCAAGGCACTGGCCGAGAGCCAGATCGACGCGCTCCTGGCAGCACCCGATGTCGACAGCCCGCTGGGCCTGCGCGATCGCGCCATGCTGGAGCTGATGTATGCCGCCGGCCTGCGCGTGAGCGAACTGGTGCTGCTGCCGGCCACTGCGGTCAACCTGCGCCAGGGCGTGCTGCGGGTCACCGGCAAGGGCAGCAAGGAGCGGCTGGTGCCGCTGGGCGAGGAATCCCAGCATTGGCTGGAGCGTTACCTGCAGCAGTCCCGGCCGCAGCTGGTCGGCAAGGGCAGGGTACAGGCCTTGGCGGATGGGCAGACCCCGCTGTTTGTCGAAGCGACGTTGCATGCGCTGACCCGGCAGGCGTTCTGGCACCTGGTCAAGCGCTACGCGCAGATTGCCGGTATCGACCCGGTGCGGATCAGCCCGCATGGCCTGCGCCACAGCTTCGCCACCCACCTGCTCAATCGTGGCGCCGATCTGCGTGCGCTGCAGATGCTGCTTGGCCACAGCTCGTTGTCGACCACCCAGATCTACACCCTGGTGGCGCGCGAGCACCTGCAGAAACTGCACGCCCGGCATCATCCGCGTGGATGAGCGGTGGCCTGAACCTTGGCCCCGGGCGGTGCGCGGCGTCGCGGCCCGGTGCCGGTGGCTGTGTCAGAATCCGAGGTCTTCTTCTGCCGCGGACCGTTCCATGCTCCGATTTGCCATCGCCGCCGTGTTCGGCGCGCTCAGCCTGACGGCCTGTGCCCAGCCCGCGCCGCCGGCCGCCAAGGCCCCTGCTACCACTGCGGCCAAGGCCAGCCCGGCCGCCAACGCGTCGGCCGACCAGGCCGTGCGTGCCGCGCTGACCGCGCTCAATCCCGGTTTCCAGGTGGATTACATCGGCGCTGCGCCGTTCCCCGGCTTCCGCGAGGTCGTCGTGTCCGGCCAGTTGCTGTACGTGTCCGATGATGGCCGCTACCTGTTCCAGTCGCAGCCGTATGACACCCGCGCCAAGGGCCCGGCCAACAGCGAAGGCCTGCTCGGCTACCGCCGCGATCTGCTGGCCAAGGCCAACCATGGCGACCGCATCGTGTTTGCTGCCCCGAACGCCAAGTACACCATCAGCGTGTTCACCGACATCGAATGCGGTTACTGCCGCAAGCTGCACCAGGACATCGCCGAGCTCAACCGCAACGGCATCTCCGTCGAGTACCTGGCGTTCCCGCGCATGGGCCTGGGCAGCAAGGACTACACCGACATGATCTCGGTCTGGTGTGCGGCTGATCGTCGCCAGGCACTGACCAACGCCAAGCGCGGTGGCAGCGTGCCGGCCAAGAACTGCACCAACCCGGTAGCGATGCAGTACGCACTGGGCCAGCAGCTGGGCGTGAACGGCACGCCGGCGATCTTCGCCCCCGACGGCACCCAGCTGGGGGGCTACCTGCCGCCGGCACAGCTGCGTGCGGCGCTGGAAAAGCTGTCGGCCAAGCGCTGATCACCGCCGACCTTTTCCTGTAGAGCCGAGCCCATGCTCGGCTGCGGAAGCATCAGCAGAGCATGGGCTCGGCTCTACAGGTGGGAAGCCGGGAATGCGTGTCGCATCCCCGGCTTTTCTGCTTACTTCAGGCCATCACTGACCGCCTTGGTCAGCGTGCCCTGCGCATCGTCACCACTGAACTCCCAGACGAACGCACCGCCCAGGCCCTGGGTCTTCACGTAACCCATCTTGCGGGTGATGTTGGCCGGGGTGTCGAAGCTCCACAGCGTGCTGCCGTTGTAGATCCAGGTGGCACCGGCGGTGTTGTCGGTGTAGCCCGGCCACGCCAGGTTCTTCAGCACCTTCCAGTCCTCGATGCCGGCCTCGTAGGTACCCGGGGCGGCGCCGGTCGCGGTCTGGTACAGGCCGTTGTTGGCGTTGGCCACGCCGGTCCAGCCACGCCCGTAGTAGCCGATGCCCAGGTTGAGCTTGGCGGCGGGAACGCCTCGGCTGATGAAGGCCTCGATGGCGTCGTTGCTGTTGTACAGCTTCTGGTCGCCGGTGGACGGATCATTCGGCGAATCGAACAGTGCGGACTGGTGATTGGTCTTCGCGTCCCACGCGCCGTGGAAGTCGTAGGTCATCACGTTGATGTAGTCCAGGTACGGGTGGTACGCGGCCGGATCGGTGACGCGGATCTTGTCGATGCCCGCACCCACCGCCACCGTCAGCAACAGGCCCGGACGCACTGCATCGAGCTGGCGGCGGAACTCGGCCATCAGCGCGGTGAAGTTGGCGTTGTCTTCCGGCTTGCCGCACTCGATGCCGCACGCCACCGGGTATTCCCAGTCGATGTCGATGCCGTCGAACACGCCCAGCGCGGCACCGGCGCCACCGGCACCGTCGGTCACCGGCAGGTTGCCCTTGATGTAGGCATCGATGCACGAGGCGACGAAGGCCTGGCGGTTTTCCGGGCGTGCCGCGCTGGAGAAGCCGCGCGACCAGGTCCAGCCACCCAGCGAGATCAGCACCTTCATGCCCGGGTACTTGGCCTTGAGCTGCTTGAGCTGGTTCCAGTTGCCGCGCAGCGGCTGGTCCCAGGTATCAGCGCTGCCGCTGACGCTCTCGGCGGCGCTGAAGGCCTTGGTGTAGTCGGCGAAGGCATCGCCACCGGCACCACTGTTCGGATCCGACGGCTGGGTGATGCCCACTTCGCAGCGGTTGTTGCGCACGTTGCCGAAGGCGTAGTTGATGTGGGTCAGGCGTGCGGCCGAACCGCTGCTGTCGATGTTCTTGACCCGGTAGTTGCGGCCGTAGATGCCCCACTGGGTGAAGTAGCCGATGACCCGCTTGCCGGTGGTGCCGCCGTCGCCGGCCAGCGTGGTGGCGCTGATCTCGGTGCCTTGGGCGGACGCGTTGCCGGCGTTGTCGCGGGCACGCACGCGGTAGCGATAGGTGGTGGATGCGGTCAGGCCACCATCGACATAGCTGGCGCTGGACGGCGAACCGACCAGGCTGCCATTGCGGTACACGTCATAGCCGGCCACGCCGCTGCCACCGGTGTTGTCGGTGGACGGGCTCCAGCTGAGCGCGATGCTGTTGGCGGTACGCGTGCCCACCGTCAGCCCACCGGGCACGCTCGGCGCGGTGGTATCCCCACCGGCGGCGTTGACGGTGATGGTGATGGTCGACGTGCTGCTGGTGGCGTTGTTGTTGTCGGTGGCCACCGCGCGCAGGGTGTGGCTGCCGGCGCTGGCATTGGCCCAGCTGGCCGCATACGGCGCACTGGTGGCGATGCCCAGCGAGGCGCCGTCGCGGAAGAACTCGACCTTCGCGACGCTGCCGTCCGGGTCGCTGGCGTTGGCGGTCACGTTGACCGTGCTGCCGGCGCTGAAGGTGGCGCCGTTGGCCGGCGAGGTCAGGCTGACCACCGGCGGCTGGTTGGTGCCGCTGCCATCGCAGGCACCGAGGTTGGTGTAGTAGGGCGCGCCGGCCGGATGGTCCGGCGGCGCGTTCCAGATGTCCTGGTTCGCCCGATAGAGGACGCCTCCTTTCTGGAGGGTATCGCCGGCCCGGTAGATCTTGGCCTGGTCCCACTGGGCCACGCCGGCACAGCTGGCGGCCTGCGCCAGGCCGGGCAGGGCGGCGGTACCGGCGGCCAGGGCAAGCAGCCAGGCCAGGCGGCGGGGACGACAGCTTCGGGTCGCACGTTCGGCACTGCGCACAATCGGGTCGTACATGGGTAAGTCTCCGATCAAAGGGCGCGCGGGCCCCGATGGCGCCGCGCGTGACGCAGGTCCGGGCGTCGCCCGGGAAGGCGACGGAGGGGGCGGACGGGGTACCTGGGAGGCCGGGGAGAGAGTCCGGCGCCAGGTAGGGACAACGTTGTCATCAATTGTGTGGTCAATCCGTGAGCAAGCGCATGGTTCCGGGATTCAGGCGGAGAGCGCGCTGCGCGCGGTCGGCGGCCATCGGCGGAGCCCCTCGTGGCTGGGGCTTTCCGCGAACAGGGGATTTCTGGAGGTTGGCCGGGTGGGTGGGCTGCGCAGGGGACGCCGTGAATACGTCCCTGTAGGCTCGGGCGCGCCATCCATGGCGCTTACGCCCCTGCGCAGCCCACCCGCCCGGCCACGGACAGGTTCCTGCGCGGCCAGCCACGGAAGACAGAACAAAAAGTCAAAAGCAGAAGCCGGTCGCTGCGCTCTTCAATGCCTGACTTCTGAGATTTCCCTGGTTGCCGGCCAGCGGCCGGCACTACCGGCGAGCATCCACGCATGGCGTGGATCTACCGCAGATCGCGAAATCTGTCGAAGGCGGGGTGGGTCCGGTGGCGGGGGTGTCCGCGGCATGGATGCCGCGGCCAAGCCCCCATGGACGGATTCACGGCGTCCCCCGCAACCGGAGCCACCCCGCCATCCCACGGGAGGCCAGCTTTTGCTCTGGCCGTTGCCGTTGCCGTTGCCCTGGCTTCGGCGGGTGCCGGGCGCCGCCCGGCCAAAGCCCTTCCCCCGCTTCCGGTACAATGTCGGGCCCGTTTCCCAACTACGGTTCCCCGGACATGATGGTCCTCGAGGGCGCGCCCGCCCTGTCGCCGTTCCGCCGCGAACGTCTTGAATCCCGCCTGCAGTCCATCGCTCCCTCCCTGCGCATCAGCGGTGCCTGGCACGTCTACTTCGTGCAGCCCGAAGGCAGCACCGCACCCGACCTGACCACCCTGTGCCGCATCCTCGAAGCTGCGCCGCAGGCCGAGGCCCTCGCCGACGGTGCGGTCAGCCGCATCGTGGTGCCGCGCCTGGGCACGCTGTCGCCGTGGTCGAGCAAGGCCACCGAGCTGGTGCGCGGTGCCGGTCAGCCGGTCAGCCGGGTCGAGCGTGGCCTGCGCATCGATGTGCAGGGCTGGCCGGCCGATGCCGATGCCCGGCAGGCGCTGGTCAAGGCGCTGCACGACCCCATGACGCAGTCGGTGCTGGAGACCGTGGAGCAGGGCCAGGCGCTGTTCTCGGCGCCGGCCCGTGGCGAGCTGGAACGCGTGCCGGTGGACCAGTTGGAGGCTGCCAACCAGCGCCTCGGCCTGGCCATGGCGCAGGATGAGATCGACTATCTGCGCGAACGCTTCACCGCGCTGGGCCGCTCGCCGTCGGACGTGGAACTGATGATGTTCGCGCAGGCCAACTCCGAGCACTGCCGGCACAAGATCTTCAACGCCAGCTGGACCATCGACGGCCAGGAGCAGGACCGCTCGCTGTTCCGGATGATCAAGAACACCCACCAGCAGACCCCGCAGCACACGCTCAGCGCGTACAGCGACAATGCGGCGGTGATCGAAGGCCATCCGGCCTCGCGCTATCGCCCGGACCCGGCCAGTGGCGAATACCGCCGCGAGCCGCAGGTGCCCAGCGCGTTCCAGATCAAGGTGGAAACGCACAACCACCCGACCGCGATCGCGCCGTTCCCGGGCGCCTCGACCGGTGCCGGTGGCGAGATCCGCGACGAAGGCGCGACCGGCCGCGGTGGCAAGCCCAAGGCCGGCCTGACCGGCTTCTCGGTCTCGCACCTGCGCATTCCCGAACTGCCGCAGCCGTGGGAAGCGCCGCGCGCGCTGAACCCGCGCATGGCGCCGGCGCTGGAAATCATGACCGACGGCCCGCTCGGCGGCGCCGCATTCAACAACGAGTTCGGCCGCCCGAACCTGCTCGGCTACTTCCGCAGCTTCGAGCTGCCCGAAGGCGCCGATCTGGTCCGCGCTTACGACAAGCCGATCATGCTGGCCGGTGGCCTCGGCGCCATCGACCGCATCCAGGTCGACAAGATCCAGCTGCAGGCCGGTGATGCGGTCATCGTGCTCGGTGGCCCGGCCATGCTGATCGGCCTGGGCGGTGGTGCCGCCAGTTCGGTGGCCTCCGGCGAAAGTGCCGAGGACCTGGACTTCGCGAGCGTTCAGCGCGACAACCCGGAGATGGAACGTCGCTGCCAGGAGGTCATCGACCGCTGCGTGGCGATGGGGGCCAACAACCCGATCAAGTTCTTCCACGACGTCGGTGCCGGTGGCCTGTCCAATGCCATCCCCGAACTGCTGCACGACTCCAACGTCGGCGGCGTGATCGACCTGGGCAAGGTGCCCACCGACGATCCGTCGCTGTCGCCGATGCAGCTGTGGTGCAACGAATCCCAGGAACGTTACGTGCTGGGCGTGGCCCAGGAGCGCCTGGCCGAGTTCGCCGCGCTGTGCGCCCGCGAGCGCTGCCCGTTCGCTGCGGTCGGCGTGGCCACCGCCGAGGAACACCTGGTGGTGGCTTACGGTGCCGTGCCGGGCCACACCCCGGCCGATGCGCCGATCGACCTGCCGATGGACGTGCTGTTCGGCAAGCCGCCGAAGATGCACCGCGACACTACGCATCCGCCGGCACCGCGCTGGCCGGCGCTGAAGACCGCGGGTCTGGATCTGCAGGAAGCGGGCCTGCGCGTGCTTGCGCACCCGACGGTGGCGTCGAAGAACTTCCTGGTCACCATCGGTGACCGCAGCGTCGGCGGCCTGACCGCACGCGAACAGATGGTCGGCCCGTGGCAGCTGCCGGTGGCCGATGTAGCCATCACCGTGGCCGACTTCGAAGGCGTGGCCGGTGAAGCGATGTCGATTGGCGAGCGCACCCCGCTGGCCCTGCTCGATGCGGCAGCTTCGGCACGCATGGCGGTGGGCGAAGCGCTGACCAACCTGTGCGCTGCCCCGGTCGATGCGTTGGATGAGATCAAGCTGTCGGCGAACTGGATGGCCGCGGCCGGCCACCCGGGCGAAGACGCGCTGCTGTACGACGCGGTGAAGGCCGTGGGCATGGAACTGTGCCCGCAGCTGGACATCAGCATCCCGGTGGGCAAGGACTCGCTGTCGATGCAGGCGCAGTGGCACGACCAGGGCGAGGCGCACAAGAGCGTGTCGCCGGTGTCGCTGGTGATCTCCGCGTTCGCACCGGTCGCCGACGTGCGCCAGCAGCTGACTCCGCTGCTCGACCGCGACGTCGAAAGCGAGCTGTGGCTGATCGGCCTCGGCGCCGGCAAGCAGCGCCTGGGCGGTTCGATCCTGGCCCAGGTGCATGCCGACCACGGTGACCTGCCGGCCTTCGCCGGTGCCGCCCCGGACCTGGACGACCCGCAGCGCCTGCGCGGCTTCTTCGAACTGATCCGCGATGCGCGCCAGGCCGGCCTGCTGCTGGCCTACCACGACCGCAGCGACGGCGGCGCCTTCGCCGCGCTGTGCGAAATGGCCTTCACCTCGCGGCTGGGCCTGGACATCACCCTCGATGCCTGGGGCGATGATCCGTTCCGCAGCCTGTTCAACGAAGAACTGGGTGCGGTGGTGCAGATCGCGCGCGAAGACCGCGCGGCATTTGCCGACCTGGTCGAGCGCCATGCATTGACCGAATGCGCACAGCGCATTGCCAAGCCGACCACTGCACCGGTGGTGCGCGTGTCGCTGGCCGGCGAGAACCTGGCCGAATGGCGCTGGGAAGCGTTGTTCGACGCCTGGTGGTCGGTCACCCACGCCATGCAGAAGCGCCGCGACAACCCGGCCAACGCCGATGCCGAGCGTGAGATCGTCCGTGCCTTCAACGCACCGGGCCTGAAGCCCAAGCTCAGCTTCGACATCAATGAAGACGTGGCCGCCCCGTTCATCAGCACGGGTGCGCGTCCGCGCGTGGCCGTGCTGCGCGAGCAGGGCGTCAACGGCCAGATCGAAATGGCGAATATCTTCGAACGTGCTGGCTTCCGTCCCTTCGATGTGCACATGAGCGACCTGATCGAAGGCCGCGTCGCCCTGCAGGACTTCACCGGCCTGGTCGCCTGCGGCGGCTTCAGTTACGGCGACGTGCTTGGTGCCGGCCGTGGCTGGGCGACGTCGATCCTGGAGCGCAGCGCGCTGCGTGATGCCTTCGCCGCGTTCTTCGCGCGCGAGGACAGCTTTGCCCTGGGCGTGTGCAACGGCTGCCAGATGATGAGCCAGCTGAAGGACATCATTCCCGGTGCCGAACACTGGCCGCAGTTCCGCCGCAACGCCAGCGAGCAGTTCGAGGCCCGCACCGCGCTGCTGGAAGTGGTGGAATCTCCATCGATCCTGCTGCGGGGCATGGCCGGTTCGCGCCTGCAGGTGGCAGTGGCGCATGGCGAAGGCCAGGCGGTGTTCGACAACGCGGTCGACCAGGCCGCGGCCCGTGTTTCGCTGCGCTACATCGATGGCCACGGCAACGTTGCCAACCAGTACCCGCTGAACCCGAACGGTTCGCCGGACGGCATCACCGGCCTGACCAGCAGCGACGGCCGCGTGACCATCATGATGCCGCACCCGGAACGCACCCCGCGTGCGCTCAACATGAGCTGGGCCCCGGCCGAGTGGCAGGGTGATTCGCCGTGGATGCGCATGTTCCGCAACGCGCGGGTGTGGTGCGGCTGATCGCACCACATCGCGCACGCATCAATGCCGCCGCGTATGGAAAAACCCGCCGTTGACCGGCGGGTTTTTTCTTTGCGCGCGTGAAAATCCTGATGCGCCCGCTAGTTACATGGATTTTCAGGCGACAAAGTATCGTCACGCATCGCTAACAAAATCCTTTTATAAACAGGCGAAAAAGTGAACTGCTTCACGGCAATAGGATTTGTCGTGTCAAAGTCTTGACGATCTGCAAAGTTGCCGTTAACACTTGAACCCCGTTTCAGAATCATTCATTTCGCAGTAACCGGTTGGCGCACGCGCTCGGTTTTCTGTCGCTGCGCGCCGTTCGGCAATACCCCGCAGTAAATCACGCGAATAAACGCCCCCAGGGGACGTTGGGCCGGAAAGCCCAGCGGTGGCGTTGCTTTGCCCAAAACCAGTCCAATCAGGAGCCGTACCGATGAATCGGATTTATCGCAAGGTCTGGAACAAAGCATTGGGTCAGTTGGTGGTGGCCTCGGAACTGGCTTCCTCCGACAGCAGCAGCGGTGGGGTCGTCGACCAGCGCCGCGATGCGACACAGGCCACGCCCGCACTGCTGGCGGTGGCACTGGGCCTGGTATTGGGATTGGGCATGAGTGGCCCTGCCACCGCACAGTCGGTGCAGATCGGCGGTAGCGCCACCTGCGTGGCATTCAGCGGCAAGCTGCTCGAAAAGTGCCTGATCGAAGGCTCGGCCACGGCCAAGGGCAGCAATGCGGTGGCGATCGGCAGCAACAGCAGTGCCAGTGCGGCCAACAGCGTGGCGCTGGGCGCCGGCTCCAGGGCCACGCGTGCCAACACCGTCTCCGTCGGTGATGCCGGCAAGGAACGGCAGGTCACCAACGTCGCCGCAGGCACGCAGGCGACCGACGCAGTGAACAAGGCTCAGCTGGACGCGCAGGCGCGCGCCACGCAGGCCGCGCTGGCCGACGTTGCCGCCGACGGCGACCGCTATTTCAAGGCCGACGGCGCAGGCGATGACAGCGACGCGGCGAAGATCCAGGGCGAGGGCGCACTGGCCGCCGGTGCCGGTGCGCAGTCGCTGGCCAACGCCACCACCGCCATCGGCACCCAGGCCATCGCGGCCGGCATCGGCGCCAGCGCGTTCGGCCAGGGCGCCTTGGCGATCGGTGATGCCAGCGTAGTGGTCGGGCAGAGCGCGGCAGCCTTCGGCCTTGGCGATACCGCCATCGGCGCCAGTGCGTATGCCGCCAGCGAGAACGGCGCAGCAACGGCACTGGGTGCATTGTCCGAAGCCACCGCAGACGGTGCGACCGCCGTCGGTGGCGGTGCCGTGGCGATGGGTCCCGGCAGTACTGCATTGGGTCGCGGCGCCACCGCCGCCAACGAAGCCTCGATTGCCGTCGGTGCGTTCAGCACGGCGGTCGGTGAGTACAGCACGGCGTTGGGCTCCAATTCCGCCGCGGTCGCTACTGGCAGCGTGGCGCTGGGCGCCGGCTCGCTGGCCGACCGTGTCGATACCGTATCCGTCGGTGCCGCCGAATACGGCCTGACCCGCCAGATCACCAGCGTTGCCGCCGGCACCGAGGACACCGATGCGGTCAACGTCGGCCAGTTGAAGGATGTTGCCGCGGTGGCCGATGCCACCGCCAAGCGCTTCCAGGCCACCGGCAGCAGCAACAGCGATGCCGGCGCACTGGCTGAAGGTGATGACGCGCTGGCCGCCGGCGAGGCCGCCAACGCCATCGGCAACGGCACCACGGCGGTCGGTGCCGGTGCCACCGCCGTTGCGCAGAACGCGACCGCGGTGGGCAACAACGCGCTGGCCTCTGGCCCGAACAGCGCAGCATTCGGCAACAACGCGCAGGCCAACGGACCGGGCAGCGTGGCCGTGGGTGGCGCTGCGGTGGATGCCAACGGCAATCCGCTGATCACCAGTGGTGGCGTGCCGGTGGTCACCGGCGCCACCAGTGCCGGCGTGGGTGGCACGGCCGTCGGCGCCAGCGCCGATGCCAGCGGCTTTGCCGCATCGTCCTATGGCGTGGGGGCCTATGCCTCCGGCGCGCAGGCGTCGGCGTTCGGTGCGGTCTCCAATGCCATCGGTGATTACTCCACGGCACTGGGTACGCAGAGCAATGCCACGGGCACCAGCAGCGTTGCCATCGGTGGCCCGGCCGACCTGATTCCCGGCCTGGGCTTCTTCGTACAGACCCAGGCCAGCGGTGAATCGGCGACTGCGGTCGGCGCAGGCGCCATCGCCAGCGGCGACCGTGCCGTGGCCAACGGCAGCCTCAGCGAAGCCTCCGGTGCCGAAGCCACCGCACTGGGCTACTTCGCTTATGCGCCGGGCGAGAACGCCAGTGCGCTCGGCGCGCAGACCTGGGCCAGTGGTGCGCAGAGCACTGCGGTGGGCTACTACGCCACTGCACGCGGCGCCAACAGTGTCGCGCTGGGCGCGAACTCCGAAGCGGTGCGTGCCAACAGCGTTGCGGTGGGCAGCGCCGGCAATGAGCGGCAGATCACCAGCGTCGCTGCAGGCAGCGAAGCCACCGATGCGGTGAACAAGGCGCAGCTGGATGCGGTAGCGAACATCGCCGACAGCACCGCGCGCTTCTTCCAGGCCCAGCCGGAAGCCGACAGCGATGCCGGCGCGCTGGCGGAAGGCGAGGGGGCCATCGCGGCCGGTTCGTCGAGCAACGCGATCGGTGCTGGCGCGGTTGCGCATGGCGCGGCCGCGTCGGCAATCGGCGATGACAGCGTGGCGGTGGGCCGCAACAGCACGGCCACCGGCAGCGGCGGCGTCGCCATTGGTGGCCTGGGCCAGGCCTACGACGAGTTCAACCAGCCGATCATCGGTGCCGATGGCAAGGCGCAGCAGGTGGGTACCACGGCCGTGGCCGATGCCACGGCAGTCGGCAGCGCTGCGCAGGCCACCGGTGCTGCCAGCAGCGCCTTCGGCAATGCGGCCAAGGCCAGCGGTGACAACAGCTTCGCCGCCGGCGGCAAGTCGCGCGCAACCGGCGCGTATGCGGTGGCGGTGGGTGACAGTGCGTTCGCCAGCAGCGATGACAGTACCGCGGTGGGCGGCTACAGCTGGGCCACCGCCAGTGGCGCCAGCGCCTTCGGTTCCGGTGCGTGGGCGACCGCCACCAACGCTTCCGCGTTCGGCAACGCGGCGTGGGCCAGCGGCGCTGGCGCCACGTCGATCGGCTACAACAGCTGGGCCAACGGCACCAGCGCCACCGCCGTCGGCCGCGGTGCCTTCGGCTATGGCGACAACAGCGTGGCACTGGGCTTCCAGGCGCTGGGCAACAGCATCAACAGCATCGCCATCGGCACCAACACGGTGGCCGGCGGCGAAAGTGCGATCGCGCTGGGTGCGGGCAGCAATGCCACTGCCAGCAACGCCGTCGCACTCGGCGCGGGCTCGGTCGCCAACCGCGCACGCACGGTGTCGGTGGGCAGCAGCGGCAACGAGCGCCAGGTCACCAACGTTGCCGCCGGTACCCAGGCCACCGATGCGGTGAACAAGGCACAGCTGGACGCGGTGGCAAGCACCGCCACGACCACCAGCCGCTTCTTCCAGGCCAACGGTAACGGCGACGATGTGGCGGGTGCGCTGGTGGAGGGCGACAACGCGCTGGCCGCAGGTGATTCGGCCAACGCCATCGGCAATGGCGCCACCGCGCTCGGCAGCGGTGCCAATGCGCTGGCCGGCAACGCGCAGGCGATCGGCTTCAACGCGCTGGCGACCGCCGCCAATGCCAGTGCCGTAGGCGCCAATGCACAGGCCACCGGCGAATACGCCACCGCGCAGGGTGCGGAAAGCGAAGCCAGCGGTGAGCAGAGTGCGGCGTTCGGCGCGGCCAGCATCGCCAGCGGCGCGGGCAGCACCGCCATCGGTGCCTTGTCCGAAGCCTCCGGCGAAGAAGCCGTAGCCGTGGGCTACTTCAGCAACGCCAGTGGTAGTGGTGCCACCGCGGTCGGCAGCGAGAGCGTGGCCAGCGGCACGGCTGCGGCAGCGTTCGGTATCGGTGCCGAAGCCACCGGTGGTTACAGCACCGCCATCGGCGGCTATGCACAGGCTTCGGCCTTCAATGCCACCGCCTTTGGCAACTTCGCCAATGCCTCCGGTTCCAACAGCGTGGCGCTGGGCGGCGATTCGCAGGCGTCCGGCGCCTACAGCACCGCCACCGGCCAGGGCAGCCTGGCCACCGGCACCAACAGCGTCGCCATTGGTGGTTCGCTGTTCGGCACGCTGGCCACCGAAGCCTCGGGCAACTACTCCACGGCGGTGGGCGGTGGCGCCTGGTCGGGAGGCATCAACAGCACCGCGCTGGGCAATGCGGCGGAATCGCGCGCGGCCAACAGCGTGGCGCTCGGTGCGGATTCGATTGCGGACCGCGACAACACCGTGTCGGTGGGCGGCGGCGGGAACACCCGCCAGATCACCAACGTGGCCGATGGCACGCAGGGCAACGATGCGGTCAACAAGAACCAGCTCGATGCCGTAGCCGCCGCCGCGGAAAAGACCAGCAGGCAGTTCCAGGCCAGCGGCAATGCCGATGGTGAAACCGGCGCGCTGGTGGAGGGCGACAATGCGCTGGCCGCCGGTGATGCGGCCAACGCCATCGGCAACGGCGCTACCGCGCTGGGCAGTGGTGCCAATGCGCTGGCCGCCAACGCCACCGCCGTCGGCATCGATGCACTGGCGACCGGCACCAACGCGGCGGCACTGGGCAGCACCGCACAGGCCACCGGCGAGGACAGCCTGGCCCTGGGCAGTGGTGCCAGCGCCAGCGAAGTGGGGACAAGCGCGGTGGGCGCGCGTGCACAGGCAAGCGGTGTCTACAGCACCGCCAACGGTACTGAATCCAACGCCAGTGGCGCACAGTCCCTTGCCAGCGGCTTCCGCAGCGCGGCCTCCGCCGATGGCACCACAGCGGTGGGTGGCTATGCCGAAGCGACCGGTCGCCTCGGCACCGCACTGGGCTATGGCTCGGCGGCCAGCGGCGCCAACACAACGGCGGTGGGCTTCGGCGCGGCCGCGGCCGGCACCGGCGCGGTTGCGGTGGGTCAGTCGAGTGAAGCCAGCGGTGCGGAAAGCGTGGCGATCGGCGGCAGCACCTTCTTCGGCCTGATCCCATCGCGTGCCAGTGGCACCGGTGCGGCGGCGTTCGGTGCCGGTGCGTGGGCCACCGAGGACTACGCTACGGCCATCGGCTGGAATGCCTGGTCGGCTGGTACCAACGCCACGGCGCTGGGTGCAAACGCCACCGCCAATGGCAGCAACAGCGTTGCGCTCGGTGCCGGTTCCAAGGCTGACCGCGACAACACGGTGGCCGTTGGCAAGGCCGGCAGCGAACGCCAGGTCACCAACGTTGCCGCCGGTACCGAAGCCACCGATGCGGTGAACAAGGGCCAGCTCGACGCCGTTGCCAGCGTGGCCGACAAGACCAGCCGCCAGTTCCAGGCCAGCGGCAATGCCGATGGCGAGGCAGGTGCACTGGTCGATGGTGAAAATGCGCTGGCGGCCGGCAATGCGGCCAATGCGATCGGCAACGGTGCGACTGCGCTGGGCAGCGGCGCCAACGCCATGGCCGCCAACGCCACCGCGGTCGGCTTCGATGCACTGGCCACCGGCAACAACGCTGCCGCACTGGGCAATGCTGCGCAGGCCAGTGGTGTCGACAGCGTTGCGCTGGGCAGCGGCGCCAGCGCCAGCGAAACCGGCGCCAGCGCCACTGGCGCCGGGGCCCAGGCCAAGGGGCCCTACAGCACGGCCAACGGTGCGCAGTCCACGGCTACCGGCACGCAGTCGCAGGCCAGTGGCTTCCGCGCCAGTGCCTCGGCCGATGGCGCTTCGGCGCTGGGCAGCTATGCCGAAGCCAGCGGCCGCCTGGGTACTGCGGTCGGTTACGGCAGCAAGGCCACCGGTTTGAATGCCACGGCGGTGGGTGTCAGTGCCAACGCTTCGGCTGCCGGCAGTGTCGCACTGGGTGGAGGCTCGGTGGCCGATCGTGCCAATACCGTGTCCGTCGGCAGTGCCGTCAACAACCGGCAGGTCACCAATGTCGCCAACGGTACCGAAATCAATGACGCAGTGAATCGCGGGCAGCTGGACGCCGTTGCGTTCACCGCCAACACCACCAACCGATATTTCCGCGCCAATGGCACGGGAACCGCGAACGCCATCGGTACCGATTCGGTAGCGATGGGCTCGGTGGCCAATGCGGCGGGCGCACGCAGCATCGCGCTGGGTGCCAATGCCACGGTGTCTGCCTCCGGTGCACTGGCCGTTGGCGCCGGCGCGGGAGCGGTCGGCGTCAACTCGGTTGCAATCGGTGCCGGAGCACGTGCGCTGGATGCCAATGTTGTGTCGGTGGGCAGTGGCAACCCCACCGATGGCCCGGCCACGCGCCGCATCGTCAACGTGGCCGATGGCCGCATTGCTGCCGGCAGCAGCGACGCGGTGACCGGCTCCCAGCTCAATGTCACCAACCAGCGCGTGGGCGCAGTGGAAACCCGCGTCGGTGATTTCGATTCGCGCATCGCCACGGTGGAGACCACGGCGGCCAGTGCGGTCGGCTACGACGACGCCAGCCGTGACCGCCTGACCCTGTCCGGCTTCCAGGGCACCACCATCGACAACGTCGGTGCCGGCAGCATCGCCGCCGGCAGCCGCCAGGCGATCAATGGCGGCCAGCTGTTCCAGTCGCTCAGCGATGCCGCCAGCTTCTTGGGGGGCGGCGCGAGCGTCGGCATGCAGGGCGTGTTCGTGGCGCCGAACTACGTGATCCAGGGTGCCACCTACAGCAACGTCGGCGATGCGCTGGGTGCGCTGGACCGCAAGGTCAGCGAGATCGACCGCCGCACCGCCGGTGGCACGCGCTCGGGAACGGCCAGCCTGCGTTCGATGAGTGCCTCGCTGGATGAAAGCGCACTGGCCAGCGTTGCCGAAGCCCCGGCGACGGCCGATGCGGCACCGGCCAGCACCGCGCGCGTGCAGGGCACGCCGACCGCTGCGGCGGCGGGTGCGGGCATCCCGGTGGGCACCCCGGCATCGGGGCTCAACGCGGTCGCCATGGGCGACGGCGCGGTGGCCAGCGGCGCCTCGTCCACTGCCATCGGCCAGGGCGCAAGTGCCACCGCTGCCAACGCGGTGGCGCTGGGCCAGGGCTCGGTTGCCGATCGTGCCAATACGGTGTCGGTGGGCAGCGAAGGCAACGAGCGCCAGGTCACCAACGTGGCAGCCGGTACCACCGCCACCGATGCGGTCAACAAGGGCCAGCTCGATCGTGGCATGGCCACCGCCAACAGCTACACCGACAGCCGCGTGCAGGCCGTCGCCGACAGCTTCGATGTGTTCAAGGGCGAGGTCGACGGGCGCCTGCGGCACATGGATCGCCGCATCGACCGCCAGGGCGCGATGAGCGCGGCGATGCTCAACATGGCCACCAGTGCTGCCGGCATCCGTACCCAGAACCGGGTCGGCGTCGGCATCGGCTTCCAGGGCGGCGAATCGGCACTGTCGCTGGGTTACCAGCGTGCGATCAGCGATCGCGCCACGGTGACGGTCGGCGGTGCCTTCAGCAGCGACGACAGCTCGGTCGGCGTCGGTGCCGGCTTCGGCTGGTAAGCCACTCCATCGCGCCGGCGGCCACCCACGCCGGCGCAGCACCTGCAACGAGGGCCTGGGGGGAGGTCACGGCAATCCCGGCTGGGCCGGCCGGGAGTCGTCAAGGAATGATGGCCGCAGTGTTGGTTCGATCCATGACCCAGAAGAGGAATTCGACGTGATCAAGAAGCAGAACCTTCGCATCAATGTGTTGGCAGCCGCCGTGCTGTCGCTGACCGGTGTTGGCCTGGCACAGGCCGCCGACCTGAAAGCAAATGCGCCGTTGTCCGGCCCGAAGACGCAGCAGGTTGATGGCATCATCGTGAAGTACCGCGCTGGCAGCGCCGCAGCTGCCGATGCAAACGCCAAGCTGGCCGTGGTCAACTCGGCCATCGCGCGCGCCGTGCCGGCAGGCACCAGCGCGGCTGCGCGCAGTGCCGCGCTGCGCCCGCAGGTGGCCCGCAAGCTTGGCATCGGTGCCGATCTGATCCGCCTGCAGGGAGGGATCGCGCGCGCCGAGCTGGACAAGGTGCTGGGCGAACTGAAGGCTGACCCGACCGTCGAATATGCGGTGGCCGACGCCGTCATGTATCCGATCGATGCCGCGTCGTCGCCGCGCGCTGACGCCGTCGCGAAGTCCGATGCGTCGCCCAACTTCGTGCCCAATGATCCGTACTACCAGAGCCACAACTGGCACTTCCACAACCCGGTCGGCGGCGTCAACGCACCGGCCGCATGGGACGTCTCGCAGGGCGAGGGCATCGTGGTGGCCGTGCTCGATACCGGCATCCTGCCCGAGCACCCGGATTTTGCCGCC
Organism: Stenotrophomonas sp. SMYL89; assembly: GCF_036319985.1. Taxonomy (NCBI): domain Bacteria; kingdom Pseudomonadati; phylum Pseudomonadota; class Gammaproteobacteria; order Lysobacterales; family Lysobacteraceae; genus Stenotrophomonas; species Stenotrophomonas sp. SMYL89. The sequence goes on from NZ_JAWIRW010000012.1 coordinate 112,783, forward strand.
GGCACCCTGCTGGAGGGCTACGACTTCATCAGCCAGGCCAGCCGCTCGCGTCGTGCCGCCGATGGCCGCGTGCCGGGTGCACTCGACTACGGTGACTGGATGCCCACTGCCAACGCCTGCTACGACGGTTCGCCGGTACGTGACAGCAGCTGGCACGGTACCCATGTGACCGGCACCATCGCCGAGGCCACCAACAACGGCCTGCATACCGCCGGCCTGGCCTACAAGGCCAAGGTGCTGCCGGTACGCGTGCTCGGCTACTGCGGTGGCACCCTGTCGGACATCACCGACGCCATCACCTGGGCTTCGGGCGGTACCGTGGCCGGCATCCCTGCCAACCAGAATCCCGCCGAAATCATCAACATGAGCCTGGGCGGCTCCGGCAGCTGTGATCCGGCCTACCAGGCGGCCATCACCGGTGCCACCAACCGCGGTACCCTGGTGGTGGTGGCAGCCGGCAACGACTCGATGAATGTCGCCAACGCCCGCCCGGCCAACTGCGACGGCGTGGTCTCGGTCGGCGCGACCGGCATCACCGGCGCCATGGCCTACTACTCCAACTTCGGTACCCGCATCGATCTGTCCGGTCCGGGCGGTGGCGTCACCGACGGCAATCCGAACGGCTATGTCTGGCAGGCGGTGTCCAGCAGCAAGACGTCGCCGCCGGCAGCCGGTTCCACCGAGGGCTACACCCTGGGCGGCAAGGCCGGCACCTCGATGGCGGCACCGCATGTGGCTGCCGTCGCCGCGCTGGTGCAGAGCGCGCTGATCGCCGCCAACCGCGACCCGCTCGCACCGGCAGGCATGCGGACCCTGCTGAAGGAAACGGCACGTCCGTTCCCGGTCAGCATTCCGTCCGCCACCCCGATCGGCACCGGCATCGTCGACGCCAAGGCCGCGCTGGACAAGGCCCTGGAAGAGCCGTGCACCGAGAACTGCGGTCCGGTGGCCAAGCCGCTGACCAACAAGGTGGCCATCGGCGGGTTGAGTGGTGCCGCCGGCAGCAGCGTGCTTTACAGCTTCGAGGCCGCGGCAGGCAAGCAGCTCAGCGTCATCACCTATGGCGGCACCGGCAACGTATCGGTGTACCTGGCCAAGGGCCGTGAACCGAGTGCCACCGACAACGATGCGCGCTCGACCCGCCCGGGCACCTCGGAAACGGTGCGCGTAACTGCAGCGACTGCCGGCACCTACTACATCAAGGTGGTGGGCGAAGCGGCATACAGCGGCGTGAGCATTCTCGCCACGCAGTAAGCGCGCATCGCGGTAGTTGAATGGCCGAAGCCCGTCACCCGCATGTGACGGGCTTCGTCTTTTTACGAAAGCGGGCGGCGGGGCGACGGAAATCACGGCGTAACTGCTAAAGTCGAGCCGATTGACAGGAGGGTCACGTGAACGCGCTTGCTGCAACCGCCGCTGACGACGCCGAAGGTCGCATCCTGGATGCGTTGCTGGCGCGTGGCCGCCTCAAGGAGGGCGATCTTGCACGGGCTCGGCCGCTGCACGCGGAGGCGGGCGGCAGCCTGCTCGGCCTGCTGGTGCGGCTGGGGCTGGTATCCGAACGTGACCAGGCGCAGGCCAGCGCCGAGGTGCTGGGTCTGCCGCTGCTGGATGGCAAGCAATTGCCGGATTCACCGCCCCAGGGCCTGGCCGAGGGCCTGCCGCTGTCCCTTCGTTTCCTCAAGCAGTTCCATGTATGCCCGCTGGCGCTGGATGAACAGGGCGTGCGGCTGTGGCTGGCGGACGCCCACGATCCGTACCCGCAGCAGGCCGTGCAGCTGGCGCTGGGCGTACCGGTGACGCCGGTGTTGGGCATGCGTGCGGAGATCGATGACCTGGTCGAGCGCTGGTTCGGCCAGGGCCGCAGCGCGATGGGCGCGATCGTTGAAACCGCAGACGGCGAGGGTGGCGCGGTCGACGATATCGAGCACCTGCGCGACCTTGCCTCGGAAGCGCCGGTGATCCGCCTGGTCAACCTGGTGATCCAGCGTGCGGTGGAGCTGCGCGCTTCGGACATCCATGTCGAGCCGTTCGAGAGCCGGCTGAAGGTGCGTTACCGCGTCGACGGCGTGCTGGTGGAGGGCGAAAGCCCGCCGGCCAACCTCACTGCCGCGGTGATCAGCCGCATCAAGATCATGGCCCGCCTCAACATCGCCGAGCGCCGCCTGCCGCAGGATGGGCGCATCATGCTGCGCGTTCAGGGCAAAGAGCTGGACCTGCGCGTGAGCACGGTGCCGACCGCGCACGGCGAGAGCGTGGTGATGCGCCTGCTCGACCGCGAAACGGTAGTGTTCGATTTCCATCGGCTCGGCTTTACCGATGCGTTCCTGCCGCAGTTCCGCAAGGTGCTGGAACAACCGCACGGCATCCTGCTGGTCACCGGCCCGACCGGTTCGGGCAAGACCACCACGCTGTACACCGCGCTGAGCCAGCTCAACACCGCCGACGTCAAGATCATCACGGTGGAAGATCCGGTCGAGTACCAGATCGAGGGCATCAACCAGATCCAGGCCAAGCCGCAGATCGGCCTGGACTTTGCCAACGCACTGCGCAGCATCGTGCGCCAGGACCCGGACATCATCATGATCGGCGAAATGCGCGACCTGGAAACCGCGCGCATCGCGATCCAGTCGGCGCTGACCGGCCACCTGGTGCTGTCCACCCTGCACACCAACAATGCGGCCGGCGGCATCACCCGCCTGCTCGACATGGGTGTGGAGGACTATCTGCTCACTTCCACCATCAACGGCATCCTGGCCCAGCGCCTGGTGCGCCGGCTGGAACCGACGCACGCCGAGCGCTATGAAGCCTCGCCGGAGGAGATCGAGCGTTTCGAGCTGCGCCGTCTGCAACCGGAAGGGCCGATCCACCTGTACCGCCCGAAGCCTTCGGCACTGGCGCCGACCGGCTACCTGGGCCGCACCACCATCATGGAATTCCTGGTAATGAACGACGCGCTGCGGCGTGCGGTGATGCGCCGCGATGGCATGGGCGAGATCGAACGCATCGCCCGCGAAGCCGGCATGCGCACCATGTACGAGGATGGCCTGGCCAAAGCGCTCAGCGGCCAGACCACCATCGAGGAAGTGCTGCGCGTGACCGAGGAAAGCTGATGCGCGCAGGACGCCGGGGCTGACATGCCGAACTACCGCTACAAGGCGCTCAATCCGCACGGCGAGATCTTCGACGGGCAGATGGAAGCAGGCAGCGAGGCCGAACTGATCGCGCGCCTGCAGGATCAGGGCCACCTGCCGATGGAGACCCAGCTGGCCGATGGCGGCGTGGTCGGCGGCAGCAGCTGGCGCACGCTGCTGCGCCAGCGCCCGTTGCAGGGTGCGGCGCTGCTGCAGTTCACCCAGCAGCTGGCGACCCTGCTGGGTGCCGGCCAGCCGCTTGACCGTGCGCTGTCGATCCTGCTCGGCCTGCCGGAAGACGAGCGTTCGCGCCGCGCGATCACCGACATCCGCGACGTGGTGCGCGGTGGTGCGCCGCTGTCGACCGCATTGGAGCGCCAGCACGGCCTGTTCTCGCGCCTGTACGTGAACATGGTGCGTGCCGGCGAGGCGGGTGGCAGCCTGCACGAGACGCTGCAGCGGCTGGCCGACTATCTCGAACGCAGCCGCGCGCTGCAGGGCAAGGTGATCAACGCACTGGTCTATCCGGCCATCCTGCTGGTGGTGGTGGGCGGTGCGCTGCTGTTCCTGCTCGGTTACGTGGTGCCACAGTTCGCGCAGATGTACGAAAGCCTGGACGTGGCGCTGCCGTGGTTCACCAATGCGGTGCTGCAGCTGGGCCTGTTCGTGCGCGACTGGTGGGTGCTGCTGCTGGTGGTGCCTGCAGTGCTGGCACTGTTCTTCGAACGCAAGGTACGGCAGCCGGCGTTCCGGCTGGCGCTGGATGGATGGCTGCTGCAGCGTCGCGGCATCGGCCGCCTGCTGGGCGAACTGGAAACCGCACGGCTGGCGCGCACGCTGGGCACCCTGCTGCGCAATGGCGTGCCGCTGCTCGGGGCGCTGGGCATCGCACGCAACGTGCTGGGCAACCGCGCGCTTGCCGCTGACGTGGAAGCGGCCGCCGATGAAGTGAAGAACGGTGCCGGCCTGTCGCTGGCGCTGTCACGTGGCAAGCGATTCCCGCGCCTGGCGCTGCAGATGATCCAGGTCGGCGAGGAGTCCGGCGCGCTCGATACCATGCTGCTGAAAGCTGCCGACACGTTTGAACAGGACAGCGCCCGTCGCATCGACCGCCTGTTGGCGGCGATGGTGCCGGCGATCACCCTGGTGCTGGCCTCGGTGGTCGGTGCGGTGATCGTGGCCGTGCTGGTGCCGTTGTACGACCTGACCAATGCCATCGGCTGATGATGGCTCCCTACGCAACCTCGACACTCCGCAACTGAAAGGACCGACCATGATTGCTTCCCGTCGACCGATCCGCCTTTCCTTCACCGCCGCGCGCAGCCAGTCGGGCATGAGCCTGCTGGAGATCATCATCGTCATCGTGCTGATCGGCGCGGTGCTGACCCTGGTCGCCAGCCGCGTGCTGGGCGGCGCCGATCGTGGCAAGGCGAACATCGCCAAGGCCCAGGTGCAGACCGTTGCCTCCAAGGTCGACAACTACCAGATCGATACCGGCAAGCTGCCGGGCTCGCTCAACGATCTGGTGACCGCACCGGCCGGTGTCGGCGGCTGGCTGGGCCCGTACGCCAAGCCGGCCGACCTGAATGACCCGTGGGGCCACGCGCTGGAGTACCGCGCGCCGGGCGAAGGCCAGCCGTATGAACTGATCAGCCTGGGCAAGGACGGCAAGGCCGGTGGCAGCAGTGTCGACGCTGACATCCGCTACCAGCCGTAACCGGGCATGACGCATTTCCTGCCGCGCCGGCTGCCTCGCCCGCGCCTGCACGACAGGCGCGCAGCGGGCCTGTCGTTGCTGGAAATGCTGCTGGTGATCGCGCTGATCGCCGCGATCGGCCTGATCACCGCCGCGGGTCTGTCGCGCGGCTTTGCCGGCATGCAGCTGCGCAGCGCCGGCAAGGACATCGCCAACCAGCTGCGCATGGTGCGCGCCCAGGCCATCGCGCGCGGTGAACCGCAGCGCTTCGTGATCGAACCGGCGCGTCGCCACTGGCAAGGTGCGAACCAGCGCCAGGGCGACGTCCCGGCGCAGCTGCAGGTGCAGTTCGAAGGCGCCGCGCAGCTGGCCACCGCACCGGGGCAGGGCGTGATCGAGTTCCATCCCGATGGTGGCTCCAGTGGTGGCCGCATCCGGCTGCAGCGTGAGGGCGCCGAATGGCGCATCGATGTCGGCTGGTTGACCGGCGAGGTCCGCTCCGGCCCGTGGCAGGCGCCATGAAGCGGCGGGCGCGTGGTTTCACCCTGCTGGAAGTGATCATCGCCTTCGCCCTGCTGGGCCTTGCGCTGACACTGCTGCTGGGCAGCCTGTCAGGTGGCGCGAAACAGGTCCGCGAGGCCGAGCTGCGCACGCGTGCGGTGCTGCATGCGCAGTCGTTGCTGGCCGAAGCCGGTGTCGCCTCGCCATTGCAGGTCGGCAGCCAGCAGGGCGACTGGGAACAGGGCCGATACCATTGGGAGCTGCAGGTGCAACCATGGGTCGAGCCGCGTGCCGGCAACGTGGCACAGGTACAGGCGCAATCGCCGGGGGCTCCCTGGCTGGCCGAGCTGCAGCTTCAGGTGCGCTGGGGCGACAGCGAACGCGAACAACTGCGCTGGCGCAGCCTGCGCCTGCTGCCACCGGACCTGGAGAGCGCGCGATGAAGCGACGCGCCGCAGGCTTCACCCTGGTGGAAGTGATGCTGGCCACGGTGCTGTTGGCCGGTGGCCTGGCGTTGGCGTTCGCCAGCGTGCGCTCGGCGATGGCGGTGAGCAAGCGTGGCGAGCAGATTGCCGCCGAGAGCGAACGCATGCGTGCGGTTGAGACCTTGCTGCGGCGACAACTGGCGGGTGCGCTGCGCACGCCGCTGGAAGTGCCTGATCCCACCCGCGAACCGATCTTCTTCCAGGGCGAAGAACAACGCATGCTGTTCGCGGCTGATCTACCCGGTTATCTCGGCCGCGGTGGGGCGTACCTGCATGCATTGCAGGTGGACGGCCGCAGCGGCCAGCAGCGCCTGCTGCTGGACCTGGTGCTGCTGCAGGAAGGCGAGCGCATTGCCGAGAATCCGCCGCGCCCGCCGGAGGTGCTGGTGGAGAACCTCAAATCGGTACAGCTGCGCTACCGCGGCATCGATGCCAGCACCGGCCAGGTCACCGACTGGATGCCGCGCTGGGACGATACCCGGCGCCTGCCGATGCTGGTGGAGATCCAGATCGTGCCCGCCAAGGGCGCCCCCTGGCCTGCACTGGTGGTCGCTCCGCGCGCGGGCGGCAGTGGAGGTGCACGGTGAACCGGGAACGCGGCGCGGCACTGGTGCTGGTGCTGTGGCTGATCGCGCTGATGACGGCGCTGGTGGGGGCGTTCGCGTTGAGCGCGCGGGTCGAGCATCTGCAGCAGCGGGTGCTGGACGATGATGCGCGTGGCCAGGAGCGTGCACGGGCGGGACTGGAGTACGCGCTGACGCGCCTGTCCGCCGATCCGCAGCGAGCGCCCTGGCGCGCCGATGGCCGTGCCTATCGCTGGCAGTTCGATGACGCCAGCATCGAGATCAAGGTGCTGGACGAGAACGGCAAGATCAACCTGAACCTGGCCGACGTGGCCCTGCTGAGCGCCTTCCTCAAGGCGCTGGGTGAAGACGAAATGCAGGCCCGCCAGCTGGCCGGCGCGATCGTCGACTGGCGTGACGAGGACAGCCTGCTGCAGCCCGGCGGTGGTGCCGAAGCGCCCGACTATGCTGCGGCAGGCCTGCCCTATGGCCCTCGCAACAAGCGTTTCGAGACCCTTGGCGAGCTGCAGCGGGTGCTCGGCATGCGTGGGCCGTTGTATCAGAAGATGCTGCCGCACCTGACCCTGTACAGCCGCCAGGCGCGGCCGGATCCGCAGTTCGCCAGTGCGGTGGTGTTGACCGCATTGGGCCTGGACGCCGATACCGTGCTGGCCCAGCGTGCCCAGCAGGAGCGTGATGCCGATTCCGCTGCGGGTGCGTCAACCCTTGCCAGCAGCAGTGGCACCTATAGTATCGAGTCCCGTGTCACCGACGGCAGTGGACGCCGGTCGGTGTTGCAGGCGGTGGTACGCAATGGCTCGGGCGGGGTTCCCGGGCGGTCCTACACAGTGCTTCGCTGGGAGCAGGGAATGACAGCAAGATGACGGCTTGGCAGGACAGTGTGCGGCAGGTACAGGGCCGGATCGGCCCGGGCGTCGGCCGTTTCCTGCGCTGGTGGCGGCAATCGTTGCTGGCGTGGGTGCCGGCCCGTTGGCAGTGGGCGCTGGGCTGGGCGCAGGCACGCCTGCTGCTGCAGCGTGAAGGCGACCAGCTCCAGGTCTGGCGCGAGGCCGGTGAGCGCCGCGAGCCGGTGGTACGGCTGCCGTGGCCGCTGTCCCCGGCCGAACTGGATCGCGTGCTGGAAGCCCGCCTGCGCAGCTTGCCGCGGGTGTGGCTGCTGCCGGCCGCCGATGTGCTGCGCCGGCAGCTGCGCCTGCCAGTGGCGGCGGCTGACCGCCTGCGTGCGGTGGTCGGCTTCGAGATCGACCGGCAGACGCCGTTCGAATCCAGCCAGGTCAGCTATGACGTGCGTGAACGTGGCGCGGCAGGCGAGGGCCAGCTGCAGGTCGAACTGGTGGCTTGGCCGTTGCGGCAGCTCGAGGCCTGGCGCAGCAATGTGGGCCAATGGGCCGATGTACTGTCCGGTGTCGATGCCATCGATGCGCAGGGCAACATCCTGCAGGTGAACCTGCTGCCGCCCGCGCAGCGTCAGCAGCAGGCCGACCCGATGCGGCGCTGGAACCTTCTGCTGGCGGTGGCCGCGGTGGTGATGCTGGTGCTGGCTGGCCTGCAGCTGCTCGACAACCGCCGCGCGGCAGCTGACGAACTGCGGGCCCAGGTGGAGCGCAGCGCGCGCAGTGCGCGTGGCGTGGCCAGCGAACGTGCGCAGCTGCAGGCGCTGATCGACGGTGCTGCGTTCCTGGAAAAGCAGCGCGGCCAGCGCGCCGGTACGGTGGAGATCTGGAACGAACTGACCCGGCGCCTGCCGGAGGGGACGTACCTGGAAAAACTGGCCATCGAGAACAACAACCTGCAGCTGATCGGGCTCAGCCGCGAGGCATCGCAGCTGGTGCAGCTGCTGCAGGATGCGCCGCAGTGGCGCAAGGTGAACCTGACCGGCGTGCTGCAGGCCGATGGTGCCGCCAGCGGCCGCGACCGCTTCACCCTGACCGCTGAACTGCAGCCGTTGCCGACGGCGGCCCCGACCCGGGAGGCGGCCGATGCCGATGCCAAGCGCACGCCGTGACCGCTGGCTGGCACTGGCACTGCTGCTGGCAGTGCTGGGCCTGGCCTATCTGCTGCTGGTGCACCCGTGGTTCACCCAGCCGCTGCGCGAGATCGATGCCGATGTGGCCGCACTGCGCGAGCGCGAATCGCGGGTGCAGGCACAGTTGCAGCAGAAGCCGCAGATCGAGCAGCGCCTGCGCGCCACCCGGGAAGCCCTGCAGCAACGGCCGGGCTTCCTGCGCGAAGCGACCGCCGAAGCGGCTGCCGCTGCGCTTGGCGCCAAGCTGCAGGATGCGGTGGCGATGGCCAGCCCGGGCAACCGCAGCTGCACCATCAGCAACCGCACGCCGCTCACCGACAACCGCCGGGACGCCGAGTTCGTGCGCGTGGCCATGCAGGTGCGCCTGCGCTGTGGCGTGGCCGAGCTGGCCACGGTGCTGCACAGCCTGGAAACCGGCAGCCCGCGCTTGTTCGTCGACAATCTCAACCTGATCGCGCAGCGCTTCCAGCAGTCGCCGAATGAATCCGGGCTTGGCCTGGATGTGTCGTTCGAGCTGGCGGGCTACCTGCTGCCGGGCGCTGCTGCCGATGGCAGTGCCCCGGCACCTGCCGCCGAACCGGTGTCCGCGCCGCAGCCGCCTTCGGCGGCCCCCGCCCCCGCACCGGCTGCGCCGGCCGAGGGACAGGAGGTGGCTGATGAAACTTGAGCAGATCAGCCTGCGCACCGGTTTCCTGCTGGCCCTGGCGGGTTGGGCCGCGGCGGTCTGGTTGGCCACCGGCTTCGGTCTGGGCAGCCAGCTACCCGTTGCAGACGGCGATGCCGATGCGGCGCCTTTGCTGCCGGTGCTGCCGCCGTTGGCCGCAGAACGCATGCCCAGCGCCGACAGCTACAGCGCGATCGGTGAGCGTCCACTTTTCGCTGAGGACCGCACGCCGAAGCCCTACCTGCTCGGTGGAAGCGAGCCTGCCGCCAGCGCCGCGCTGCGCTTGACCGGCGTGCTGCTGACCGGGGACTTCGGCATGGCCACCTTCACCACCGAACAGAATCGTTCGCTGCGGCTGCGCCTCAATGGCGAAGCGGTGGACGGCTGGCAACTGGTGGGGCTGGCGCCGCGCCAGGCCACGGTGATCGGCCCAAGTGGCAGCCAGGTGCTGGAACTGGCCGTGTTCAACGGCCAGGGCGGCGAGCCACCCACCGTACTGCGGGGTGCCAATGGCGCGCCGCCGGCGGGTGCGGTCGTTGTGCCGCCGCCGGCGGGCGCACCGCCGATGCCATCCCCACCTCCGGCTGCTGCAACCGCAACCGCGCAGCCGCAGCCCGCCAGCAGCGTGCCACCAGCCGCCGCCGCGGCACCGCCTGCCAACAACAACGGCCCCAGCGAAGCGCAGATGCAGGCCATCCGCGAACGCATCCAGGCCCGTCGCCGCCAGCTGCAGCAACAACAGCAGCAACAACCGTCGCCGCCCCCGGGCGATGGCACCAACCGATAGAGTGAATGCATGAGCCTGCGTTTTCTTCCCTGGTCCTTTGCCCTCGCGCTGCTGGTTGGCTGCAGCACCGTGTCCGCGCCGCATGTGCAACGCAAGGGCAACCTGTCGCCCACTGCCGAGGCCGGCCAGGCGGCCGAGGTCGCCGCCGATGCCGCCCGTGACGCCCAGGGGGCTCCACAGGCCGTGATCCGCCGCGGTACCGGTACCATGATCAACCGCGAAGCCGCACGCGCACCGGCACCGGCGTTGCATGGCGCCAGCACTGGCGAGGCCACCTTCAACTTCGAAGGCGAGTCTGTGCATGCGGTGGTCAAAGCCATCCTGGGTGACATGCTGGGCCAGAACTACGTGATCGCACCGGGCGTGCAGGGAACGGTCACCCTGGCCACGCCCAAGCCGGTGTCGCCGGCACAGGCGTTGAACCTGCTGGAAATGGTGCTGGGCTGGAACAACGCCCGCATGGTCTACAGCGGCGGCCGCTACAACATCGTCGCCGCCGACCAGGCCCTGGCCGGCACCGTCGCGCCGAGTACCGCACCGGCGGCCAGCGCACGTGGCTTCGAAGTGCGGGTGATCCCGCTGCAGTTCATCTCCGCCACGGAAATGAAGAAGGTGCTGGAGCCGTATGCGCGGCCCAACGCCATCGTCAACGTCGACAGTGGCCGCAACGTGATCACCCTCGGTGGCACCCGCGCCGAGCTGGAAAACTACATGCGCACCGTCGAGATCTTCGACGTCGACTGGCTGTCGGGCATGTCGGTGGGCGTGTTCCCGATCCAGTCGGGCAAGGCCGAGCAGGTCGCTGCCGATCTGGAGAAGGTGTTCGGCGAGGAGAGCAAGACCCCCAGCGCCGGCATGTTCCGTTTCCTGCCGCTGGAAAACGCCAACGCGGTGCTGGTGATCACCCCGCAGGTGCGTTACCTGGACCAGATCCAGCAGTGGCTGGACCGTATCGATACCGCCGGTGGCAGCGCCCGCCTGTTCTCCTACGAGCTGCGTTACATCAAGGCGCGCGACCTGGCCGAGCGCCTCAGCGAAGCCTTCGCCAGCAGCGGCAATCGTGGCGGCTCCAGCCCCGCATCGCTGGCGCCCGGCGCGATTCCATCGCAGCTGGGCAGCGACGGCGAGCGCGGCATGGACAGCAACAACAGCAGCAGCTTCGGTTCGACCCCGGGCAGCAGCTCCGGCAGCGGCAACAGCGGCAGCATGAACCTGCCGCAGCGCCAGTCCGGCAACGTCAGCGTCAGCCTGGAAGTGGAAGGCGACCGCGTGGGCGTGTCGGCGGTGGAGGAAACCAACACCCTGCTGGTGCGCTCGACCCCGCAGGCCTGGCGCTCGATCCGGGAAGTGATCGAGAAGCTGGATGTGATGCCGTTGCAGGTGCACATCGAAGCGCAGGTGGCCGAAGTCGCGCTGACCGGAGACCTGAAGTACGGCGTCAACTGGTTCTTCGACAATGCCGTGCTCGGGCAGAAGCTGACCGGCGCCCTGGGCGGCGTGACCCTGCCTGCCGCCGCTGGCGGTTCCTGGAGCAGCTTCGCCGGTGCAGTGACCGGTGGCGAAGGCCTGGGCTGGGCGTTCACCGGCCACAACGGCGCGGCGGTGGTGAGCGCGCTGGACAAGGTCACCGACGTACGCCTGCTGCAGACTCCCTCGGTGTTCGTGCGCAACAACGCGGAGGCCACACTCAACGTGGGTGACAAGGTACCGATCAACACCACCACGGTGAACACCGGCCTGGGCACTGGTACCTACAGCTCCGTGCAGTACATCGATACTGGCGTGATCCTGAAGGTGCGCCCGCGCGTGACCCGCGACGGCACGGTGTTCCTGGACATCGTGCAGGAAGTGAGCAGCGCCTCCGAGGTGCCGGAGAACTGCAACCCGACCGAGCGCAACTGCAACCCGCGCATCTCCACCAAGAAGCTGTCGACCGAAGCGGCGGTGCAGAGCGGCGACACCATCATGCTGGCCGGCCTGATCACCGATTCGGCGACCGATGGCAGCAGCGGCATTCCCGGCCTGAGCCGGATTCCGGTGGTGGGCGCCCTGTTCGGGCAGAAGACGCGCACCAGCCGTCGTTCGGAAGTGATCGTACTGCTGACCCCGAGCATCGTGCGCAACGGGCAGGAAGCACGCACGCTGACCGACGAGTACAGCCAGCGCTTCCGCGCGATGGAACCGCTGAACCAGCCGCGCGCGAAGAAGTAAGGGGTTTATGGCCGGGCTGCGCCCGGCACCCGCAGAGGCCGGAGCTGGAGCAACAGCAACAGCAACAGCAACAGCGGGTTTTACTGAGGGATGGCGGGGCGGTGTGGGTTGGCAGGACACGCCGTAAACCCGTCCCAGGGGGCTCGATGGCGCCATCCATGGCGCCAACGGTCCTGCCAACCC
>NZ_JAWIRW010000013.1:0-93978 GCF_036319985.1 Stenotrophomonas sp. SMYL89
CCCCACGAGATGTTCCGACAGATTGCGGCCAACTGTCGAAGGCGGGGTGGGTCCGGTTGAGGGGGCGTGAGCCGCATGGATGCGGCGACCGAGCTTACATGGACGTACTTGCAGCGTCCCCCGCAACCGGACCGACCCCGCCAACCCACGGATAGCCAGCTTCTGCTGTTGCTTCTGCTGTTGCTTCGGCCCTGGCTTGCAGCAGGTGCAGGGCTGCAAGCCCTGCAAACCCACCCTCCCTCAGTGAACAGCAGGCCGCGACGGCGGCAGCCACGCCGCCACGATGCCGAGCAGCGGCAGGAACGCGGTCAGGTGGTACACGTACTCGATGCTGGTCTTGTCCGCCAGCAGGCCGAGCACGGCTGCACCCAACCCGCCCATGCCGAACGCGAAGCCGAAGAACAGGCCGGACACCATGCCGATGCGGTGCGGCATCATTTCCTGCGCATAGACCACGATCGCCGAGAATGCCGATGACAGCACGAAACCGATCAGCACGGCCAGCACCGTGGTCCAGAACAGATCCGCATGCGGCAGCATCAGCGCGAACGGCGCCACGCCCAGGATCGAGGTCCAGATGATCGGCTTGCGGCCAATGCGATCACCCAGCGGACCACCCAGGAAGCCGCCGGCGGCCGACGCCACCAGGAACGCGAACAGGTGCAGCTGCGCCTGTGCCACCGGAATCCCGAAGTGATGGATCAGGTAGAAGGTGAAGTAGCTGCCGATGCTGGCCATGTAGAAGTACTTGCTGAAGATCAGCACCAGCAGGATCGCCAGCACCTTGGCCACGGTGCGCGGCGGATGGCGCGGGGCCATCGACGCGGTGCTGACCGGGCGCGGGGTGCCCAGGTGCAGCGCGTACCAGCGGCCGACATAGGTCAGCAGCGCGATGCCGATCAGTGCAGCGCCAGCAAACCACGACGCGGCATGCTGGCCATACGGCACGATCACCGCGGCGGCGATCAACGGGCCAAGCGCAGTGCCGAAATTGCCGCCGACCTGGAACACCGACTGCGCGAAGCCATGGCGACCGCCCGAGGCCAGCCGCGCGATGCGCGACGCCTCCGGGTGGAAGATCGCCGAACCGATGCCGACCATCGCCGCCGCCATCAACACCACCGCGTAGTTCGGTGCGAAGCCGAGCAGCAGCATGCCGCACAGGGTCGAGGCCATGCCGATCGGCAACGAGTACGGCGCCGGGCGGCGGTCGGTGGCCATGCCGATCAACGGCTGGAAGATCGAAGCGGTGAGCTGGTAGGTCAGCGTGATCAGGCCGATCTGGGTAAAGCTCAGGTTGAAGCCGCCCTTGATCACCGGATAGATCGCCAGGATCAGCGACTGCATCATGTCGTTGACGACATGCGAGGTGGAAATGGCGGCCAGCACGCCGGGAGCCACTGGGCGTGCGGGTGTTGCGGGGGAAGCCAAGGCGGACATGGACGCAGTCAGGTTGGGGGCGAGCCACGCATGCTACGGTTGCGCTCTCTTCCCTTCTGCCGCGTTCGGGTCATGCCCTATCGCAAAAAGGACATTGCCAGCGATGTCGATCCGGCCGCACCGTGGCGGGAGGTGCCGCTGCATCGCCCTGTCACCTACCGGGTTACCCAGTACCCGGCCGGCACCCATATCGCAGGCCACAAGCACCAGCGCCACCAGCTGGTCTATGCCATCTCCGGGCTGATGGTGGTGCGCTCGGAAGTCGGTCGCTGGGTCGTGCCCTCCACCCGCGCAATCTGGATGCCGGCGGGCATGGTGCACGCGGTGGACTGCATCGCCGCCGTGCACATGCGCAGCCTGTACATCGATCCGTCATTCGCCCCGCACCTGCCATCCGAACCATTTGCGGTACAGGTGGCACCGCTGCTGCGCGAACTGCTGCAGGCCGCCACGCTGATCAAGGGGGAGCACATCGAAGACAGCCGCGATGGCCGCGTGGTGCGCCTGCTGTTGGACGAACTGCACCGCATGGACGTGCTGCCGCTGCACCTGCCCGCCCCGACCGACCCGCGCCTGCGGCGGATCTGCCAGCACCTGCAGAAGCATCCGGGTGACGACGCCACGTTGCAGGACTGGGCGCAGGCGCTGGAGGTGGACGTGAAAACCATCCAGCGCCACTTCGCCCACGAGCTGGGCATGACCTTCGGGCAATGGCGGCAGCAGGCACGGCTGCTGGCCGCGATGGAACGACTGGCGACCGGCGACAAGGTCATCGATGTCGCGCTGGCGACGGGCTACGACAGCCCCAGCGCGTTCACCAGCATGTTCAAGCGGCAGTTGGGGCAGACGCCCGCGGCATTTTTCCGGTAACCGCATTCACGCATGGCGTGGATCTGCCACAGCGGCGTATGCCCGGCGGAAACCACCGCCGCCCGCAAACGAAAACGCCGGGCATGGCCCGGCGCTACCGTTCACCGTCTGCGTTGAGAACTCAGGACGTCATCCGGTCCCAGAAGCCCTTCACGCCATCCATGAAGGTGGCCGACTTCGGCGAATGCTTACGCGCTTCCTCGCCGACGAAGGTGGCTTCGAACTGCTCCAGCAGCTTGCGCTGTTCGTTGGTGAGGTTCACCGGCGTCTCCACCACCACACGGCAGTACAGGTCGCCTTCGCTGCGGCTGCGAACCGAACGCACGCCCTTGCCGCGCAGGCGGAACAGCTTGCCGGTCTGGGTCTCGGCCGGAATGCGGATCTCCGCTTCGCCGCCCAGGGTGGCCACGCGCACGGTGTCACCCAATGCGGCCTGCGAGATGCGGATCGGCACTTCGCAGTGCAGGTCGTCGCCATCGCGCTGGAAGATGGCGTGCTCGCGCACGCGCACTTCCACGTACAGGTCACCCGGCGGCGTACCGGCCGGGCCGGCCTCGCCCTCGCCCTGCAGGCGGATTCGGTCACCGGTGTCGACGCCGGCCGGCACCTTCACCGACAGCACCTTGTCTTCCTCGACACGGCCGTTGCCGTGGCAGGTCTTGCAGGGCTTGGCGATGATCTGGCCACGGCCGCCGCAGTTGTGGCAGGCCTGCTGCATGGCGAAGATGCCGCGCTGGATGCGCACCTGGCCACGGCCATGGCACACATTGCAGGTTTCGACCTTGCCGTCTTCGGAGCCACTGCCATCGCAGTCGCCGCACTCGGCCAGAGTCGGAATCTCGATGCGGCGCTCGACGCCGCGCACGGCTTCTTCCAGGTCCAGCTCCATCACGTAGCCGATATCGGCGCCGCGACGGGCCTGGCGCGGACCACCGCCCCCGCCGCCAAAGATGTTGCCGAAGATATCGCCGAAGATATCGTTCATGTCCGGGCCGCCCGGACCACCGCCGCCCATGCCGTGCTCGAACGCAGCGTGGCCGTGGCTGTCATACATGCGGCGCTTGTTGCCGTCGGACAGCACTTCGTAGGCTTCCTTGCACTCCTTGAAGGAGGCTTCGGCCGCCGCATCACCCGGGTTGCGGTCCGGGTGGAACTTCATCGCACAGCGACGGTAGGCCTTCTTCAGCTCGTCGTCGGTGGCGGTGCGGGCAACGCCCAGCACTTCGTAGTAATCGCGCTTGCTCATATCGTGAATCGGGTTCCGAAACGTCGGGATTCGTCAAAGCGGAAGAGCGGAACCAGGTCCGCTCTTGCGTCGGGCGCCCCGACACGCCGGTGGGCGGTCAGGACCCTGATGCGACAACGGGACGCTGGTGGCCAGCGTCCCGCGTCGGTCCGGATCAGGACTTCTTGTCGTCCTTGACTTCGGTGAACTCAGCGTCGACCACGTCATCCTGCGCCTTGCCGGCATTGCCGGCGTCGGCGCCCGGGGCACCGCCCTGGTCGGCCGAAGCAGCGGCGAACAGCGACTGGCCAGCCTCTTCCAGCGCCTTCGACTTGGCTTCGATCTGTGCCTTGTCGTCACCCTTCATCGCGGTTTCCAGGTCGGCCAGCGCGGCCTCGACCTTGCCGATGACATCGCCGCCGACCTTGCTGCCGTGCTCGGTGATGGCGCTGCGGGTGCCGTGGATCAGGGCGTCGGCCTGGTTGCGGGCCTGCACCAGCTCCTGGAACTTCTTGTCTTCTTCGCGGTTGGCTTCCGCGTCGGCGACCATGCGTGCGATCTCCTCCTCGGACAGGCCCGAACCGGCCTTGATCTCGACCTTCTGTTCCTTGTTGGTCTTCTTGTCCTTGGCCGACACGTGCAGGATGCCGTTGGCGTCGATGTCGAAGGACACTTCCACCTGCGGCAGGCCACGCGGGGCCGGCTCGATGCCGGACAGGTCGAACTTGGCCAGCGACTTGTTGAAGCGGGCCTGTTCGCGCTCACCCTGCAGCACGTGCACGGTCACGGCCGACTGGTTGTCCTCGGCGGTGGAGAACACCTGCGAGGCCTTGGTCGGGATGGTGGTGTTCTTCTCGATGATCTTGGTGAACACGCCGCCCATGGTCTCGATGCCCAGCGACAGCGGGGTCACGTCCAGCAGCAGCACGTCCTTGACGTCGCCGCCCAGCACGCCGCCCTGGATGGCCGCGCCCAGTGCCACGGCTTCGTCCGGGTTGACGTCCTTGCGCGGTTCCTTGCCGAAGAACTCGGTCACCGCCTGCTGCACCTTCGGCATGCGGGTCTGGCCACCGACCAGGATCACTTCGCTGATGTCGCTCGAACGCAGGCCGGCATCGTTCAGGGCGACGCGGCACGGCTCGATCGACTTCTTGATCAGGTCGTCCACCAGCGCTTCCAGCTTGGCGCGGGTCAGCTTGATGTTCAGGTGCTTCGGACCCGACGCGTCAGCGGTGACGTACGGCAGGTTCACTTCGGTCTGCTGGGCGCTGGACAGCTCGATCTTGGCGCGCTCGGCAGCATCCTTCAAGCGCTGCAGGGCCAGCGGATCCTTGCGCAGGTCGATGCCCTGGTCCTTGTTGAATTCTTCAACCAGGTACTCGATGACGCGGTTGTCGAAGTCTTCGCCGCCCAGGAAGGTGTCGCCGTTGGTGGCCAGCACTTCGAACTGCTTCTCGCCGTCGACGTTGGCGATCTCGATCACCGACACGTCGAAGGTGCCGCCGCCCAGGTCGTACACCACGATCTTGCGATCCTTGTTGTCGCCCTTGTCCAGGCCATAGGCCAGTGCGGCCGCGGTCGGCTCGTTGATGATGCGCTTGACGTCCAGGCCGGCGA
Source organism: Stenotrophomonas sp. SMYL89 (assembly GCF_036319985.1). Classification (NCBI taxonomy): domain Bacteria; kingdom Pseudomonadati; phylum Pseudomonadota; class Gammaproteobacteria; order Lysobacterales; family Lysobacteraceae; genus Stenotrophomonas; species Stenotrophomonas sp. SMYL89. The sequence goes on from NZ_JAWIRW010000013.1 coordinate 5,153, forward strand.
TGCGGCCGGCGTCCTTGGTCGCCTGGCGCTGGCTGTCGTTGAAGTAGGCCGGCACGGTGATGACCGCTTCGGTGACCTTCTCACCGAGGAAGTCCTCGGCGGTCTTCTTCATCTTTTCCAGCACCTTGGCCGAGATTTCCTGCGGGGCCATCTTCTTGCCGTCGCTGGTGGCCACCCAGGCATCGCCATTGTCATGGGCCAGGATGCTGTACGGGACGTGGGCGATGTCCTTCTGCACTTCGGCGTCGGTGAACTTGCGGCCGATCAGGCGCTTCACCGCGTAGAAGGTGTTCTTCGGGTTGGTCACGGCCTGGCGCTTGGCCGAGGCGCCGACCAGGACTTCGCCGTCCTTGGTGTAGGCGACGATCGACGGGGTGGTGCGATCGCCTTCCGAATTCTCGATGACGCGGGCCTTGCCGCCGTCCATGATCGCCACGCACGAGTTGGTGGTGCCGAGGTCGATACCAATGATCTTGCCCATGGGGGAGACTCCTGAGGATGCTTGTTGGTGTCAGTCCGGCCGTTCGGCCGGTGGATGAATACGATGTGGGGGAGGCTCGTGGAACATTCAAGCCATCTCCCGAACGCTGTGTTTCCGGTCGTCCGGCGCGTTCAGCGTCGGGCCGGGTCGCGGGTCATTCCCGCCTCCCGGCCCCGCAGGGTCAGTCGGCGGCCACCACCACCAGCGCCGGCCGCAGCAGGCGCTCGTTGAGCAGGTAGCCCTTCTGGAACACGGTGACCACGCTGCCCGGGGCTGCGCCCGGGGTCGGCACCTGGCTGATGGCCTGGTGGTGTTCCGGGTTGAACGGCTGGCCGATCGGGTCCAGCAGCACCAGGCCGTTGTCGGCGGCCACCTTCAGCAGCTGCTTGTAGGTCAGCTCCAGGCCTTCGCGCAGCGGGTGCGGGTCGTCGCCGGCGGCTTTCAGGCCGGCATCCAGGCTGTCGAACACCGGCAGCAGCTCGCCCAGCAGCTTCTCGTTGGCGAACTTGCGGGCCTGCTCGATGTCACGGGCCACGCGCTTGCGCTGGTTCTCCAGGTCGGCGCGCTCACGCAGCGCATCGGCCTTGATCTGCTCGACTTCGGCGCGCAGGCGCTCCACTTCGTCGTTGACGCCGGCGGCGGCAGCCGCGTCGGCGGCACTCTGCTGGGATTCGATATCTGGATGTTCTTGGTTCATGTCTGGGTCCCTGGCGGTCACTCTCCGCCTCCACCCACCCTAGTGTGGGCGGGATGCTGCGTTTCAAGCGTCGGATGTTCCCGGCGTGCGTCCAGCCGGCGAAAAGGCCGCGCCGAGCACATCGGCGGTGGCCTGGACCAGCGGGATCATGCGGTCGTAGGCCATGCGCTTGGGGCCGATCACGCCCAGCACGCCCAGCACCTGGCCGTTGGCGGTGTACGGGGCAGTGACCAGCGAGACGCCCTGCAGCGGCATCATCCCGGTCTCCTCGCCGATGAAGATGCGCACGCCCGGCGCCTGGATGGTCCGCTCCAGCAGCTGCAGGATCTCGCGCTTGCTGGAGAACAACTCGAACAGCTCGCGCAGGCGCTCCAGGTCGGACAGGTCCTGTACCCCCATCAGGCGGGTCTGGCCGGCCACCAGCATGTCGTCGGCCGCTGGCTGCAGGGCCTGCTCGGCCAGCTCGATGCTGTGCGCCAGCAGCTGCTCCAGCTCGGAGCGGGCGTCGCGCAGCTCCAGCAGCAGGCGGGTACGGATCTCGGCCATCGGCAGGCCGGCGAAATGGGCATTGAGGTAGTTGGCGACCTGCTCCAGCTGGCCCGGCGCGAACTCCTGGCGGGTCTCGATGACCCGGTTCTGCACCTCGTTGTCGGCGAACACCAGGATCGCCAGCACCCGGCGACCGTCCAGCGCCACGAAATCGATCTGGCGGAAGGCGAACTGCTCGCGTCGCGGCGCGCTGACCACGCCGACGAAGTGGCTCATCGCCGAGAGCAGCTCCGAGGCGCTGCCGAGCAGGGCCTGGGTGCTGCCGCCGCCAGCCAGCTCCTGGCGCAACCGGGCCAGCTCGCCCTCGCCCGGCGGCTGCATCTGCAGCAGGCTGTCGACGAACACCCGGTAGCCATGCGCGGTCGGGACGCGCCCGGCCGAGGTATGCGGCGAGGCCAGCAGCCCCAGGTCCTCAAGGTCGCCGAGGATGTTGCGGATGGTGGCCGGGCTGACCTCCAGGCCGGCCACGCGCGCCAGCGTCTGCGAGCCGACCGGCTCACCGTCCTGGATGTAACGCGCGATCAGCGTGCGCAGCAGATGGCGCGCACGCGGGGCAAGCTGGTCGGGAGAACCGTGCATGGAATCAACCTGTGAGACACGGACACTAGATAATGGCGACGCATCACCTTGGCAAGTCATTGGACCTCCCTCGCCCGCGTGCTAGCGTTGCGCGGCTGCTGATACCCCCTTACCCATGCTCAGACATCTTTCGATCAAGGATTTCGCCGTCGTCCGCGCCACCGAACTGGAGTTCGGGCCAGGCATGACCGTAGTTTCAGGCGAGACCGGCGCCGGCAAGTCGCTGATGGTCGACGCGCTGGGCTTCCTGTCCGGCCTGCGCGCCGACAGCGGCGTGGTCCGCCATGGCGCCGCCCGCGCCGAGCTTTCGGCCGAGTTCGCACTGGAGCAGCTGCAGGCCGCGCGCCAGTGGCTGGCCGACAACGAGCTGGACGATGAGGAACAGTGCCAGCTGCGCCGGGTGATCCGCGCCGATGGCGGTTCGCGGGCCTGGATCAATGGCCGCCCGGTGACCCTGGCGCAGCTGGGCGACCTGGCCTCCCTGCTGGTGGAGATCCACGGGCAGCACGAACAGCAGGCCCTGCTGACGCGCCCGTCGCAGCTGGCCCTGCTCGACGCCTATGCACGCAACGAAAACGAACGCCGCCAGGTGCGCCGCGCCGCCGCGGCCTGGCAGGCACTGGTCGATGAATCGCTGGCGCTGTCGCAACAGGGCGACGTCAGTGACCGGATCGGCTTCCTGGAACACCAGCTGCGCGAGCTCGACCGTGAAGACCTGGAACCGGAGTCGATCGCCGCGCTCGGCGCCAGCCACCGCCGCCAGGCCCACGCCAGCGCCCTGCTGAGCGCCTGCCAGGCGGCCAGCAACCAGCTCAACGGCGACGACGGCAGTTCCGCACTGGACCTGCTGCAGCAGGTACGCCACGAACTGTCACGCCTGATCGAACACGACCCGCGCCTGGGCGAGGTGGACGGCCTGATCGAGAATGCCTCGATCCAGCTGCACGAAGCCCTGTCGCTGCTGGACCGGGTGCACGACGACCTCGACGCCGACCCGGAGCAGTTCGAAGAGAACGAGCGCCGCCTCGGCCGCCTGCACGACCTGGCACGCAAGCACCGCGTGCCGATGGATGAGCTGGGCGCGCAGCGCGAGCGCATGCATGCCGAAGTGGAACAGCTGCGCGGTGCCGACGAGCGCCTGCAGCGCCTGGCCGGCGAGATCGACAAGGCCGCTGCGGCCTGGCGCGTGCAGGCCGAGGTGCTGACCGCCAGCCGCCGCAATGCCGCCGCCGAGCTGTCGGCTACCACCACCGGCATCATCTCCGAGCTCGGCATGGGCGGTGGCCAGTTCCTGATCGAGCTGGAACCGCAGGATGCCGGCAAGCCCGATCCGCAGGGTGCCGAGCGCGTGGAATTCCTGGTCGCGGCCAATGCCGGCCAACCGCCGCGCGCCCTGCGCAAGGTCGCCTCGGGCGGTGAACTGTCACGTATCTCGCTGGCCATCGAAGTCGCCGCGCTGGACCTGGATGCGGTGCCGACGATGGTGTTCGACGAGGTCGACTCCGGCATCGGCGGCGCCGTGGCCGACATCGTCGGCCAGAAGCTGCGCGCCCTCGGCGAGAAGCGCCAGGTGCTATGCGTGACCCACCTGCCGCAGGTCGCCTCCAAGGGCCACGCGCATTACCGGGTCAGCAAGGCGCCAGTGGAAGGCATGACCCAGAGCGCAGTGGAAAAGCTGGACAGCAAGGCGCGCGAGGAAGAGCTGGCACGCATGCTCGGCGGCGTGGAAGTGAGCAAGGAAGCGCGCGCCGCTGCGCGCAAGCTGCTGCAGGTGTAGCGCCGGCGGAGCCGAGCATGGGCTCGGCTCTACAGGAACATCCCGAACGAAACCGACATGTAGAGCCGAGCCCATGCTCGGCTTCTGTCCGCCGGCTCTCTCACCCCAACGGCCGCGCCAGATCCACGTTCTCCACCAGGTAATCCAGGAACGCGCGCACCCGCAGCGGCAGGTAGCCGCCCTGCCCCAGGAACACCGCGTGCACCTCTTCCAGGTCACCGGGATTGGCTTCCTCCAGCACCGGCAGCAGGCGTCCGGCAGCGATGTCGGCCTGCACCTGGAACGCTGCCAGCCGTGCCATGCCCAGCCCCCCCAGCACCAGCTGGCGCAGTGCATCGCCGTTGCTGGCACGGGCGTTGCCGCTGGGCAGCAGCATCCGTTCGCGACCGTCCTGCAGCAGCGGCCAACCCTGCATCGCCCGCGCATGGCCAATGTCCAGACGGTTGTGCGACTGCAAGTCCTCCACGGTGGCCGGCAGGCCATGCCGTTGCGCATAGGCCGGCGCGGCCACGATCATCATCCGCGTCGCGCCCAGCCGCCGCGCCACCAGGCTGGAGCTCTTCAGGGGACCGGCCCGCACCGCCACATCGGTGCGCTGCTCCAGCAGATCGATCACCTCGTCGTTGAGGGTCAGGTCCACGCCTACCTGCGGGTTGCGCTGCAGGAACACCGGCAGCAGCGGCAACAGGAAATGCTGGCCGAACGGCACATTGGAATTGACCCGCAGGCGTCCACGCGGCTCGGCGTGGGCACTGGCACAGCGCTCGGCCTCGTCCAGGTCGGCCAGCACGCGCAGGCCGCGCTCGTAGAACGCGCAGCCCTCGGGAGTCAGCTGCAGCTGGCGGGTGGAACGCTGCAGCAGGCGTGTCCCCAGCCGCTGTTCCAGCCTCGCCACCAGCTTGCTGACCGCCGACGGGGTCATCTCCAACGTTCGGGCGGCCGCGGAAAAGCCCCCGGTCTCGATCACCCGCACGAACACTTCAAGTTCGCCGGATCGGTTGATGTCGGAGCGCGCCATGGCAATGAATCCCGTTCACAGATGATTTTCCATGCGCAGTCTAGTTCACAGATGAGTGCGGAATCACCATGGCCTTCCCTCCACCCGGGATTGCCCGATGAACCGCTTCAACCAGCTCGTAGCCACCGCATTGATCGGTCTGTCCGGCGCCGCCAGCGCCGCCTCTGCCCCGCACTGGGTGGCCAGCTGGCAGGCCAGCCCGCAACCGGTCTGGGGAGCGGACTTCCTGTTCCCGTCACTGATACCGGCGTCGCTGCACGACCAGACCTTCCGCCAGACCGCGCGCATCAGCCTGGGCGGCCCCCGCCTGCGGGTGCGGCTGAGCAATGCCTATGGCACCCAGCCGCTGCGGATCGGCGGTGCCAGCGTCGCGCCGCAGGCCGGTGCGACGCCGCATCAGCTCCGCTTCGATGGCCGGCCCGAGGTGCTGATCGGCCCCGGCCAGGAACGGCTGAGCGATCCGCTGCCGCTGGCGGTGCAGGACCGTCAAGCGCTGCAGGTCAGCGTCTTTGTGCCGGAGTCGACGCCGTTGCAGACCTTCCACTGGGACGGCCGCCAGACCAGCTGGATCGCCCCCGGCGACCAGAGCCTGGCGCGCGAGCTGGACAGGGCCAGCGCCACCACGGCCCGCCTGTTCCTGACCGGCATTGAAGTCGAGGCCCCGACCAGCGCACGCAGCGTGGTGGTGATCGGCGATTCGATCACCGACGGCGCCACCGCCAGCCTCGACCGGGACCAGCGCTGGACCGACCACCTGGCCGCCCGCCTGGCCCCGCAGGGGGTGGCGGTGGTCAGTGCCGGCATCTCCGGTGGCCGCCTCTTGCGCGACGGCATGGGCGAAGCCGCGCTGGCCCGCTTTCAACGCGATGCGCTGGATCAGCCTGGCGTGTCCAGCGTGATCGTGCTGATCGGCATCAATGACATCAGCTGGCCCGGCACCGCCTTCGCGCGCAAGCAGGCGCGGCCCACGCTTGCCGAACTGCAGGCGGGCTACCGCGCCCTGGCCGGACAGGCCCATCGCCGTGGCGTTCGGATCGTGGGCGCGACCCTGCCGCCGTTCGCTGGCGCCCTGCCCGGTACGCCGCTGGACGACTACTACCAGCCGGACAAGGACGCCCTGCGCAGCCAGCTCAATGCGTGGCTGCGCACCGACGGCCCGTTTGACGCAGTGATCGACCTGGACGCGGCGCTGCGCGACCCGGCCGATCCGTCGCGGATGGCCGCCGCCTATGACTCCGGCGACCACCTGCACCCGGGTGACGCGGGGAACCGGGCGATGGCAGAGGCGGTGGATCTGGACGCGGTGCTTGGAGGTCAGGGGTCAGAGCCCTTTTCCCATGGAAAAGGGCTCTGACCCCAGCATCAGGCCCACCAACGAAAAACCCCGGGCAGGCCCGGGGTTTCGTCGCATATGGCTGGCCGGATCGGCTTACTTGCGCTTCTTGCGCACGTACAGCACCAGCGAGTGCTCTTCCAGCTCGTAGCCGTGGTCGGCTGCAATCTTGCGCTGCAGCTCCTCGATCTCGTGGCTTTCGAACTCGATGATCTTGCCGCTGTCCACGTCGACCATATGGTCGTGGTGGCCGCCACGGTCCAGCTCGTAGACGGCCTGGCCGCCTTCGAAATTGTGCTTGAGCACGAGGCCGGCGGCCTCGAACTGGGTCAGCACCCGGTAGACCGTAGCCAGGCCGATCTCATCGCCATGCTCCAGCAGCTGGCGGTAGATGTCTTCGGCGGTCATGTGGTGCTGGGCATTGCGCTGCTCGAGCAGCGCCAGGATCCGCATCCGCGGATGGGTCACCTTCAGGCCGACTTTACGCAGGTCGTGGGTTTCCATAGGTCTCCGTTCATTGGCGATTTAGCGCCAGCTGCCTCGGATTGGGTCGCGGTGGCACGCCGGGAGTGTATCATCGGTTTGATTTCCCCAACCGCCAGTCCCGATGCGCAATCTCCTGTTGGTCGCCGCCGTCGCCCTGTCCACCACCGGGTGCGGCATCATCTACAAGCAACCCATCTATCAGGGCAACCTGATCCGGGAAGATGCCGTGGCCAAGCTGCAGGTCGGGCAGAGCAAGCAGCAGGTCACCGCCCTGCTGGGCACCCCGTCCATTCCCGATCCGTTCCACGCCCAGCGCTGGGACTACACCTCCAGCCAGCGCGTGAACCGCCTGGGCCGTACCGAAGTGAAGAACTTCGTGGTGTTCTTCGAGAATGACACCGTGACCCGTTGGGAAGGCGACTACTTCCCGGGCAACGACAAGGCCCTGGCCCAGCAGACCGTGCGCCAGTTCGGCCGCAACCTGCCGAAGGACAAGAAGAAGAAGGGCCGCTGAGGCCCCCTGCCCGTCCCCACGGGCGGGTTGCGGGCATCAACCGCCGAGCGCACGTCGCCGGCGGTTGTCCTTGGGGTCGGCCAGCAACGGGCGTAGCAGCTCGATACGGTCACCCTCCAGCAACACCTGCTGCGGGCGCGCCAGTACGCCATGCACGGCCACGGCCGGGCATCGGTCACTGCCTTCCAGCGCGGCGGCGGCAATGGCATCAGCCACGGTCGCGCCCTCGTCCAGCTGCAGCCGGCGCGACAGCACCTGCTGCGGCCAGGCCAGCACCACCTCGACCTCGATCATCGCTCAGGCCTCGTCGGCGACGCGGACGAAATCATTGACCATCCGATCGGCCAGACCCTGGAAGCCGATCGCCAGGGCCGGTCCGAGCAGGCGCGAGCTGGGCTCGAATTCCAGGGTCAGGGTGACCTTGCAGGCGTCCTCGGCCAGCGCATGGAATTCCCAGCGGCCGTGCAACTGCTTGAACGGGCCATCGCGCAGCTGCATGTCGATGCTGTGCGGGCGTTGCAGGGTGTTTTCGGTCTGGAACCAGGTGCTGAACGAACCCAGGCCCAGGTCCAGGCGGGCCACCAGCCGGTCCTCGCCCTGCTCCAGGATCTGGGCAGCCGAGCACCAGCGGAAGCGGCGCGGATAGGCCTGGACATCGTTGACCAGGTCGAACATGCGCGCGGACGAATGCTCGACCAGGGCGCTGCGGCGGATAGTAGGCATGAATACAGGACGTTTCGGCAATCGACCGGGCGGGCCCGAATCGGAGACAATACGGAAATGAGCAAGAACAGCGGCAAGGATAAAGCAAAGAGCGCGACGGCCAACAAGACCATCGCGTTGAACAAGCGTGCCCGCCACGAGTACCACATCGAAGAACGCTTCGAGGCCGGCCTGGCACTGCAGGGCTGGGAGGTGAAGTCGATCCGCGCTGGCCGCGGCAACATCATCGATGCCTACGCCTACGTGAAGCACGGCGAGATCTTCCTGATCGGTGCCCAGATCACCCCGTTGATCCAGGCCTCCACCCACGTGGTGGCCAACGACCGGCGCGAGCGCAAGCTGCTGCTGCACCGGAGCGAGATCGACAAGCTGGTCGGCAAGGTCGAGCGCGATGGCTACACGATCGTGCCCACCGCGATGTACTGGAGCAAGAACAAGATCAAGCTCGAAGTCGCGCTGGCCAAGGGCAAGCAGACCCACGACAAGCGCGACGCCGCCAAGGACCGCGACTGGGCGATCGAGAAGCAGCGCGTGATGCGTCGCGGCAACCGCGACGCATAAGGCTGCAATACCGGGCCATGCCCGGCGGCCTTGGCCTTCTGTAAAGCCGAGCCACGCTCGGCTGCCGTGGCTTTCTGTAGAGCCGAGCCATGCTCGGCTGCCGTGGCTTTCTGTAGAGCCGAGCCATGCTCGGCTTCGGCGAAGAAGCCGTCGAGCATGGCTCGACTCTACAAAAGGCGGATCACCCCGCCAGTACGCCCTGCCCGCGCATGCGCGGCGCCAGCGCCGCGTGCATCACCGCCAGGTGCATCACCACCGCCAGTTCCGGCGCGTAGCGATCATCCCCCGCCCGCCACTGCTGGGCCAGCTGCGCGGCATCATCCGGCAGCAACGACAGCAGCTGGGCATCATCCATCGCATCGGCCGCGCCCTGCAGCTGGCGCGCCATCTGCCGCGACTGCCACACGTGCACGCCAATACTGAGACTGGCCAGCGACATCAGGACCACGGCCAGCCCGTGCTCGAACCACTGCGACAGCACTTCCGGCCCCCACAGCAGGGCCGCCAGTACGGCCAGGCCCGGCAGGCGCCACCCCAGCCAATGGATGCGACCGCGCTGCGACCAGTGCACCACCACCGCGCTGGCGATCAGCGCGGCCGCAGCCGTGGCCGGCAGCTCGGTCAGCCAGGTGGCCGCCAGCAGCACCGCCAGCAACGCCCAGACCCAGACCGGCGGCAACGCGCGCCGCTGGTAGTCGGCACCGACCGGCCCGATCAGCTGTCGCAGGCTGCGTTGTTGGCTTGCATCGGTCACCCACCGTCTCCGTGTCTGTCCTGGCTTGGATGGTCGTCGCCAGTGTGTCGCAAATCCGTGCCAATGACGTTACCAATCCGCTATGACGGCGGCTCTACAACTTGTTGTGGATTGCCAAGGTGACTGTTCAGGCGTTTTGCCGTAGCATTGCAAGCGTTGGGCAGGCCCTGACCGTGGCAACGCGGGATCGGCCCTGTACCTTGCAGCACTGTAGAAACCGGGGGTGCATTGGTTTCGACGGGGGTTGTGAAGTCGCCTGGCGCATGCCGAGGGGGTAGCTTTCCTCGTAAATCCAGCTGCAAAACTCTAGTTGCCAACGACGACAACTACGCTCTGGCCGCTTAAGGCCTAAGCCTCGAAACCGCTTGTGTCCATGCTCGCGGTGTAGAGTCACTATCATGGAATCGCGCTGGGTGGCTGCCTGTCAGTCCGGCACTAGAACACAACAGGCTGGTTCCCGGATGCGCTTTGCACGCCGTGCTGTTCGGGGACGAGATCTAACGGCGAGCTAAGCATGTAGTGCTGGGGATGGAGTGCCTTCGGACGGCGGTTCAATTCCGCCCACCTCCACCATCTGTATGGCCTGTCGAGGCCGCAAGAAGCCGGATCTCCCGCAACGGAGCTCCGGCTTTTTTGTTTCCCGAAGATGGCGCCCCCGCCTGCTGATCCGACCTCCCCCAATGCCACCCGCATCGGGAGCCAGTCACAGAAGCTGAGATCTGGATCCAGTAGAGTCCATGCGTCACACGACGTGACCCGAAACCTGAAAGGACATCAGATGAAGCGCATCACACTGTTTGTGGGCTTGGCCGTGGCGTTGGCATTGGGGCAGGCTTCCGCTGCCACGCCAGGCTCCCGCTATCTGCAGCTGGCCGCTGACCAGCGCGTACAACCCGGCACGGCAACCCTGCTTTCGAGCACCATCGATCTGAGCGCCCCCGGTTGGGTGTACGTGCAGTCGGATGGACGGTACTTCCCTGGCGGCAGCTCGGCTGCCAATGCCTACATCACCATCAACGGTGAGGTGGTCTCCAACGACAGCTACATCGACTGGCGGCAGTCAACGTCGGCCCAACAGCACTCCTTCAATGTCATCGGTGCCAAGTACCTGCCTGCCGGACGCCATACGGTCAACCTGGCCGGGCAGGCCATCGGTTCGGCCGTCAATTTCGGCTCCGCCAGCAACCTCTCCGTGCTCATCACCTCTGCAGGCGCAGTTACCAACAGCGGCCTTGCGAGTGACACCGCACAGCTGGACTTCAATACGGTCGGCAGCCCTGAAGGAATGGCGTTGCAGGCCAAGGACCGCAAGCTGCTGATGACTGCCCAGGCCGGCAATCCCGGTGGCCCCATCGTGGCCATGGCTTCCGGCCGCGCGTTCGCGTGGGGCAACTACGGCGATGGCATGATGGGAATTTTCCTGAACGAGCAGGAGCCCGGCATCGAATCGATGACCTGGTCGATCAATGACATCTTCAGTGGCGCAGAAACGCAGGCTCCCTTCTATTCGCAGGGCCTGTTCGTCAATCCGCCGGCTTACAGCACTGTCAGCTTCGTCGCGTCCGAATCGCCGTACTACCAACCGCAGGACGCCAACACCAACAACGTAAAGTACAAGTTCGGCGCCAACTCCCGACTGGTGACGCTGTCCAACGGCTTTGGCGTGGTCGGAAAGGGGTTGAATCCTGGATTCAACTACGCCGCCGCAGGCCCCTACCGCCGATTCGCCTATGTCTGCGTCGGGACCAATGGCTTCGCGCCGGGCTGTCCGTCGGTGGGCTCGCAGGTGGTCATTGGCGAGGGCCAGGTCTGCATTCCGCAGGGGCACAACGGCGTGGTGCTTTTCTCGACGAAGTCCCGCGTGCAGGGTGACCCGAACGACGGTGGCGGAAGCGTGTTCCTGTTCCTGAAGATCGATGGCCAGCAGGTGGGCAGCCTCGGCACCCAGCAGTTGGGCTCCAAGCCGGACTCGGTCAGCACCCGCACCATCTCCGCCAGCTACCTGAGCGCGGGATCATCCGCGCTGGGGACGGGCTGCCACACTGTGCAGGCCGTGGCCCAGGTATTGGGAGATTTCCGCCACATGTCGCTCAATGCCGACATGCCACTGGTCTGGTTCGACTGACCCATCGCGTCGAATGTGGCCGGTGGCCGGGTCTGTTCGCCCCGCCACCGGCTATCCCGCAACACGTTGAAGGACCTGCCATGAAAGCCCCTCTCGCCCTCACCCTGCTCTTCGCCGCATTCGCCGCAGCCCCAGCCACGCTCGCCGCCGCACCGGCCATCGCGCCCCCCGGCACCGCCACGCTGGAAGCCCTGCTCGCCTGCAAGGCCGGCTCCAACTTCAGCGAGGCTGAAGCCATCGATGCACTGCAGGCCGCTGGCCTGGCCAGGAAACCGGGTGGCACCTTCGAGCCGGAGGACAAGCCGGTCGCCCTGTTCGGCGGTACCGTCACCAGTGCCGATGTGAACGTGGCCGAGGGCGAGAAGAGCCTCTTCGTCTATTTGAACGGCGTTGATTCCAAGCGTCTGGCCAAGGCATGGTCAGTAACCACGGTCAACGAGCACGCCAACACGGAAGAGCCTTCATACGTGAAGGCCATCGACAAGCGACACACCCTGCACGTGATCGCAGGCGACGACTACGAAGGCTATTCCGCTGCCGTGAAGTGCCAGATCACCCGGTAACGGGTTGATCCCCGCTACAGCCAACGCCGCACACGTTGGCGGAACAACGGATACACCTCGGGAAAGCGGGCCAGCAACGCCCGCTCTTCCGGCATGATCTGCAGCCAGGTGATGTACAGCACGAACAACGGTACAGCCAGCAACGCGATCGCGTTCTGCAGGTACAACATCGCACCGGCCAGGATCGTTGCCTGGCCCAGATACATCGGATTGCGCGTGTAGCGGTACACGCCGTGCATGACCAGCGCGCTCGATGCTGAAGGGCGCAGCGGATTGACCGTGGTGCGCGCCCGCTGGAACGCGAGCTTCGGCAGCAGGTTCAGCGCCACACCAATCGCCATCACCCCGCCTGCCATCAGCGCCGGCATCGGCAGGGGCAACGCCGCCTCCGGCCACAGTCGGCTCCCTAGCCAGCCGATCCCCGCGCATAGCAGCATCACCAGCGGCGGCGGGATCCGGGTCTCAAGCCACGTCATCGCAGTCCCTGCATCGCTCCATTCACCCCAGTGTCACACGAACCTGTCTGAATCGCTTGCACGGCAGCGGCTCAGGGGCCCAAACCGACCGCCCGGTATCTTCCGCTTTGACAGGCCGACCGCTAGAGTGGCGCGACCGCGCAGGAGGATCGTATGGCTACCATGGGCTTGGGCTTCATCGGCCGCACGACCCTCATCATCACCGTGCTGCTCACCCTGGGCGGCTGCGCGACATTGCGCCAGTTCGGCCCCTCGGTGCAGGTGACTTCGGTCACGCCCGGCCAGTACATCGCGCTCAAGCGCGGCGACATCCTCACCACCGGCAAGCTCAGCTCGGCGACGATGGAAACGCTGCGCGTGGCCGGCCTGGATGAAGGCGTCTGCGCCAAGCCGGGCCTGCCCTGCATCGAAGCGATGGAAGGCAGCATCGTGGTGCGCGAGGAGGACAAGCGTTCGAGTCTGTCCGAGTTGTGGCTGCAGTATGCAATGACCCTGCCCGCGCCGAAGCGCGAGTACTCCACCTCCGGCCGTGCCAAGAGCGCGATCAACGAGCTGGATGCCGATTTCCAACCGCGCCTGGACGCGTGGATGCAGGTCGCGCGCCAGGCCTACGCCTATCTGTTCTTCACCGAGCGCACCGCCAACCAGCGCGGCTTCGAAGACCGCCAGACCCAGGTGCGCGACTACTACAACCTGGCCGTGCAGGAAGCCTCGGTGCAGCTGTACAACGCGTATGCCACCGGGCGCGTGCACAGCGAAGCCAGCCACTTCCAGCTGGGCCGATGGACCTTTGTGCTGGCCCCTTCAGGCGAAGCATCGCCGCTGGATACGCGCACCCCCACCGAGCTGGTGCCGGCGGCCTCGCTGTCGTTCACCGGCACGCTGCGCAGCGTGCACCGCCGCGATGGCTTCGGTGCCGAGCTGGTAGCGGTGATGGACGATCCTGCAGCCGCCACGACCACGACGCCGCCGGCAGCGACGCCTGCCACGCAGGCCAGCGCTCCGGCCACGCAGAGCTGGAGCGAGATGCCGTCGCCGTCGATGACGGTGCTGCTGCGCTTCTCGGGAAAGAACCTGTGGGAAGTGCTGCACGACGACGAGCCGAAGCTGGAGATCCACGACCCCTACCAGGTCACGGAAGTCACCCTGCATGGCCAGCAGGTGCCGCTGGCCGCGAACTTCACGGCTGGCTACGCGCTGTGGCTTGCCCGTTCCAACTTCAGCCACCAGTCGCTGCGCTCGTTGTTCGGCAGCAAGGGCGGCATCGACACGCCGCATCTGTACATGATGCAGCCGTACGATCCCAACCGCCGCGTGCTGCTGATGATCCATGGCCTGGCCAGCAGCCCGGAAGCCTGGGTCAACGTTGCCAACGAGCTGATGCGTGACGACGAGATCCGCCAGGATTTCCAGATCTGGCAGTTCTATTACCCGACCAACATGCCCATCGCGATGAGCCACGATGCAATGCGCCATACGCTGGCCGAAGTGCTCAAGCATTTCGATCCCAGTGGCAAGGCGCAGGCGTCGCACGACATGGTGCTGGTCGGGCACAGCATGGGCGGCGTGATCGCGCGGCTGATGATCTCCTCTTCCGGAGATCATCTGGTGGACACGCTGCTGGCAACCGCGCAGATGACACCTGCACAACAGGAGCTTCTGCGCACCAAGGGCGCACCGGTGCTGACCTTCCTGCCGGAACCGGAAGTGTCGCGCGTGGTGTTCATCGCCACGCCGCACCGTGGCACCGACGTGGCCGGCACCCGCCTGGGCCGCTGGATCGGACGCCTGGTGCGGTTGCCGCTGACCGTGCTGGAAGACGTGGCCACCATTGCCAACGATGGTCAGATCGACCGCAATGACGGCAAGCACGGCTACCAGATGAACAGCATCCAGAACCTGGACAAGGATGATCCCTTCGTCCGCGCGGTGGCCGACCTGCCGATGTCGCCGAAGGTGCACTACCACTCGATCATCGCGCGCGCCAAGGCCGATGGTCCGCTGGAAAAGACCGACGACGGACTGGTGCCCTACTGGAGCTCGCACCTGCCGCACGCGGACTCGGAGAAGGTGATCGTGTCCGGTCACAGCGTGCAGGAAGCCACGCCGGCCATCGTTGAGCTGCGGCGGATCCTGCATGAGGACATGCAGGAGCACGACCGCCAGAACAGGTAGCCCACATCATCACGGCCGCTGGCTGTCCAGCGCGGCCGCATCACAGCGGCGGTGCCCGGGCTTGCCGGAACACCGCCACTGCGGCAGGCGCGAACTGCTCAGCCTTCTCCGCCGGCTGCAGCGTCGATGATCAGATCTGCCACTGCTACCGGCTGCGATGCCAGCGACGCGTGGCTGGCATCCAGCGTGAGGGTGGCACGCGGCTGCATGCGCGCCGCCATGCGCCGCTGGTTGTCGGGATGGATCATGTGATCGGCGCTGGAGACCTGGTACCAGCTCGGCTTGTACCGCCACGCTGGATCGCTGATGGCATCACCGAACGTGCTCGCCAGAGGCGCCTTCTGCGTGACCGCCATTACCCGCGCCTCGTCGACCGGCAGGTCCTGGCAGAAGCTCTCGTGGAACCTGCCCGGCTGCAGCCACAGGTAACCGTCGCTGTCTGGCGCCAGGTTGGCCGCCGCCTCGGGCAGCTGCTGCTGGGTAATGCCGCCGGGGCTCTCGCCCGCATCCGGCGCAAACGCGGCAATGAAGACCAGCCCCATCACGTTGGGTTCGTTTCCGGCCTCGGAGATCACGGCTCCACCATAGGAATGGCCGACCAGCAGCACCGGCCCCTGGAACTGGCGGATCATGCGGCGGGTGCGTTCCGCGTCGTCGGCCAGCGATGTCAGTGGCAGTTCCACGGCATGCAGGTCGTGGAAACCTCGGCGATCGAGCTCCAGGATCACCTTGGCCCAATGCGCGGCACCGCCCCAGAAACCATGAACCAGAATGATGCTTGGCTTGCTCATCTTGCAGGACTCCTCACTTGGATGGGATGGTTGGCTGGCAGCAGCCCGCGCTGCCTGAAGCCTCCTGACCAGACTACGGATCGCCCCCGCCAGCGGCGATGCACGGACTCCTGAAAACCATGCCAAGGCTCCACAACACCGAAGCGCTCCAGGCTGGGTCCGACGCACTGTTTGCGATCTTCCAGTCGTCGCGCATGCAGGGCGGCGACATCAGCCGCCACGTCATGCAACCCGGCGGATCACTCGCCATTGCCGAAGGCCAGGGGTGCTTCCACTTCATCGAGCACGGCACGGCGCGGCTGCATGCAGATAGGGCCGTCGTGCCGCTGCGTACGGGCGAGCTGCTGTTGATGCCGCATGGCCGGACGCATCGCATCGACTGCGCCGCCGACGCGCAGGGGCCGGCCCATCTGACCACCGCATCGTTCGGGTTCGATGGCCCCGGCAGCCGTCTGCTGCTCGATGCCCTGCCCGGTTGGTTGCATGTCCCAGGGGTGGACCGGATGCCAAGCGGATTTCCCGCCAATTCGGCCGACTGGATGGCGGTAACCCTGGCCGCGATCCAGGCTGAAGCGTCCCGGCCTACGCTGGGCAGCGGCTTGATGCTGTCACGCCTGCTCGACCTGCTGTTTGTCTGGACCCTGCGCTACTGGCTCGGAACGTCCGGTCCGCACAACTGCCAGCGTCTGCACGCCTTGGCCGACCCCCTGATCGGACGAGCATTGGCGTTGATGCAGGCCCAGCCCGCACACGCATGGACCGTCGAGTCACTTGCAGCGTGCCTGAATCAGTCCCGCTCGAATTTCGCGCAGCGATTCAGCCTCGCCACCGGCATGTCACCGATGCGCTATCTGACTGAATCGCGACTGCAGCTGGCCGCGCAGATGTTGCGCAGTGGCAACCGACGGGTGTCGCAGATTGCAGGAGACGTCGGGTATCTGTCCGAACCCGCATTCAGTCGTGCGTTCCGCCGCGCGTTCGGCATGAGCCCGAATGCCTGGCGCCAACAGGCACCGGCGACATCCGACTGAGGGAAATCCCTCATCGCGCGTGCGCACCCGCCCTCCTATGCTGGCCTCACATTCCCCGCAGGAGGTCCGCATGACCACGCAAGAGCCCAGCCGCCAGCCCAGCCCCGACCCGGCCGAGCGCGATGCCTTCTTCCCGTCGCCCTACTCGCTGTCACAGTTCACATCGCCCAGGAGCAACCTGTCCGGCGCCGACTATCCGGACGCACGCCGCGACGGTCGCTGGAAGGTGCTGATGATCGCCGCCGACGAGCGCTACCTGCCCACCGCCAATGGCCACCTGTTCTCAACCGGCAATCATCCGGTGGAGACCCTGCTGCCGATGTACCACCTCGACAAGGCCGGCTTCGGCATCGATGTCGCCACGCTGTCGGGCAACGCCGCCAAATTCGAGTGGTGGGCGTTCCCGCGCGAGGACACGGAGATCGGCGGACTGTACGAACGTTACGAGTCGCGCTTCCGTCAGCCGCTGCCGCTGGACGAGGTGGTCACCGGGCTCGATGCGGATTCGGACTATGCCGCCGTGTTCATCCCCGGCGGCCATGGCGCCCTGATCGGGCTGCCGCAGAGCCGCGCGGTGAAGGCCGTCCTGCACTGGGCGATGGCCCAGCAACGCCACATCATCACCCTGTGCCACGGTCCGGCCGCACTGCTGGCTGCAGGCGTGGACGAGGCCGATGGCGGTTCGCTGTTCCGCGGCTACCGCATCTGTGCCTTCCCCGATGCGATGGACCGGCAGACGCCAGAGATCGGCTACATGCCCGGGCAGCTGCCGTGGTTCTTCGGCGAGCGCCTGGCGCAGCAGGGTGTGCAGATCGTCAACGATGGCATCGACGGCAGCGTGCTGCAGGATCGCCTGCTGCTGACCGGCGACAGTCCGCTGGCTGGTAATGCGCTGGGCAAGCTGGCAGCGCGCACGCTGCTCGACGCCCTGGCCAGCCGCTGACCCGGATGAGCGAACTGGTGCAGGCGTTGCTGGAACTGGAACGCGCCCGCTCACTGAGTGCGGTGGGCGCGGCCCTGCGAGGCATCGCGGCACCACTCGGCTACGACCGCGTGCTGGTGTTCGCCACCGGCACCGGGCTGGAGCGCGGTACACAACGCGTGTACTGGATCGAGGGCGACTGGTTCGGCGACGGCAGCAGTACCGACCTTGCGCGCTATCTGCACGCCTGTCCGGTCAACCGCCACGTACTGGACAGTGACGCGCCGTTCTTCTGGAGCAAGCGCCAGGGCGTTCGTGGCGAACGCTATCAGGTGGTGACGCAGCCACGTGGTGAAGGCCTGCACGGTCTGCAGGTGCCGGTATTCGGAACCACCGGTCTGGAGGGCGCGATCAGTTTTGCCGGGACATCGATCGACGCGTCGGCCAGCGCGCGCCTGCAGCTGGAAGCTGCTGCAACCGCAGCATTCCGAGCCGCACGCCATCTGGCCGAATCGCCTGCCGAGCTTTCGGGAAGCGCGCTGAGCAACCGCGAGCGCGAAGTGCTGCGCTGGGTTGCCGCCGGCCGCCGGCAGGCTGAGATCGCGGCCACGCTTGGGCTTTCCACGCGCACGGTGGAGAACCATCTGCGCCACGCGCGTCAACGCCTGGGTGTGGCGACCACCGCGCAGGCAGTGCGTGCCGCCAGCCGTCGCGGCGAGATCGAAGACTGATCGCGGCGAGGCACTTCCGGCGGTCTGGTTCGCGTGTTACACACGCCATGCGCATGTGCGCGATTGCAGAAAGCAAGGATGATGCTTATGAAACTGCAACTGGCCACGATGGCCGCGTTGGTTGTAGCAGTCGCTGGA
This sequence comes from Stenotrophomonas sp. SMYL89, assembly GCF_036319985.1. Taxonomy (NCBI): domain Bacteria; kingdom Pseudomonadati; phylum Pseudomonadota; class Gammaproteobacteria; order Lysobacterales; family Lysobacteraceae; genus Stenotrophomonas; species Stenotrophomonas sp. SMYL89. The sequence continues at coordinate 23,577 of NZ_JAWIRW010000013.1, forward strand.
ATGATGCCTGCAGGTACCGCACGCGCGGGGGTTACCTCCCCGCCCGGCAGCGTGACCCGCTGCGAACCGTTTGAAGTGGAGCGTTACCGCATCCACCAGCACTGCATCGTGACCATGCCCGATGCCGACGGCGATATCTTCCTCACCGAGTACTGGATCGACGAATACGGCAATCCCTACTTGATGTAAGCCCCCATCAACAAGGAGCGTGAGGATGAGACTGCATAAGGGTTTCTCGGCCTGTTCGTTTGCCGCCGTGCTGGCCGTGTCGCTGCTGGCCCCGGTCGCCACCACGACGGCCGCTGAAGTTGTCGAGGTCCAGGAAGAATGCGTGCCCTTCCAAGTCGCTGGCAACGTGTTCCACCAACGCTGCACCACGTACGTGGTCTACGACGATGGTTCCCGCGAAGTGACCGGGCATTACAACCGTGACGAAAACGGGATGATGTACGACCCCTGATCGCGCCCGCGCGATCTGCCGGGCGGCGCTTTCACCGCCCGCCCGGCACCTGCCATCCGCCCATCCCGGCATACCGCTGCCCTCGCCTTCCATGGCATGCTCCATGAAACCGTTTTCATGGAATGGAGGGATTCCACGATGTTGTCGCGCTTCCATCGCCCTGCGCTGTGTGCGCTGTTGGCGCTTGTTCTGCCTGCCGTTGCCTGGGCCGCCGCACCGGCGCCACTGAAAGTGATGTCGTTCAATGTCCGCACCCCGGCTGATACCGAACCGGGCAAGCGCTGGCCGGACCGTCGCGATGCCATGGTCAAGGTCATCCTCGATGCACACCCGGCCGTGATCGGCACCCAGGAGCTGGTGAAGGAGCAGGCCGACTTCCTGTCCGAGCACCTGCCCGGTTACCGCTGGTTCGGCGAAGGCCGCCGCGGCGGAAGCGGTGACGAACACATGGGCGTGTTCTACGACAGCAAGGTGCTGGCCGTCGAGGAATCCGGCAACTTCTGGTTGTCCGATACGCCGGAGGTGCCCGGTAGCATCACCTGGGGCAACCTGTACCCGCGCATGGTCACCTGGGCCCTGTTCCGGCGCCTGGACGATGGCCGTCGTTTCTACTTCATGGATACCCACCTGCCCTACCGCGACGAGGACGAGCCGCGCCGGGTTAAGGGTGCCGAACTGATCGGCAAGCATCTGGCAACCCTGCCGGCCGACCTGCCGGTGGTCCTGACCGGTGACTTCAACAGCGAGCCCGGTGGTGACACCTACAAGGCATTCACCCGCCTGCTGCAGGACACCCGTACCCAGGTGAAGGCTCCGCAGGGACCACGCCTGACCTTCCACGATTTCACCGGCAAGGCCACCGTGCAGCTGGACTGGGTGCTGGTGCGCGGCTTCCATGCACGCAGCTTCGTCACCGATGACCGTCGCATCGACGGTGTATTGCCGTCGGATCATTTCCCGCTGGTGGTCGAGCTGGACTGGCCGGAACACTGAACCTGCGCGGCAGCCGCAGCTACGGCGGCGGCTGTCGCGACATCAGCCGGTACAGCGCCTGATGCTGGTTGCGTGCCTGGCAGATGCGGGCACCGACCGCCAGAAACACGGAGATGCCGATCAGGCCCAGCCCCAGCATCTGGTCCGGCAGGCGCACGAAGCCGATCGCAGCCGCCATCGTAGCCAATACCATCAGCACTACGACCGCTACCGACAGCCCTGCACCAGGCGGCCCCGGATCACCGAACAGCATGCGCTGGGTATCGCGCTTGTCATCGCTCATCGCCTGCCCTCCTGGAATCTGCCCCACTAGTTACACCGCGGGCCCCGATTCCGGCAGAGTCAGAAACGTCATGACTGTGACAACGTCCACAGCACGCGACGCGCTACCCTGCCTCCATTCCCAATCTGCGGAGGACGTCATGGCGCACCAGAGCCGTCTGGCCGGATTCATCATCGACTGCCAGGACACGCCCGCTGACGAAGGCGCACGCTTCTGGGCGGCCGCACTCGGTCTGCAGGCGCAGCCATCGTATGCCGAAGATGGCGCCGAGTACGCCGACCTGCAGGGGGCGCCCACGGGCCTGAACGTGGAAGTACAGCGCGTCGATCATCCTTCACGGGTGCACCTGGACATCGAGAGCGACGACATCGATGCCGAGGCAGATCGACTGGAAAAGCTCGGCGCGCGCCGGATCGGCTTCGTCAAACGCTGGTGGGTGATGGAAGCGCCCACCGGCCATCGCTTCTGCATCGTGCGCATGCGCGAACGCGCAGTACCGGCCAATCTCTGGCCCTGAAGCAGAAAGGGACGGAAGCCGCGGCTTCCGTCCCCTCATGCCTACTGCAGCTGCGCCACGCTGGGTTGCTGCGGCGATTGCCCCCAGCCGCCCAGCGCCTTGTACACACCAACCACGCTGACGTTGACTTCGGCCTCGGCCGCCGCCAATGCATCATCCGCCGCCAACTGCGTGCGCTGCGCATCCAGCAGGGTCAGGAAGTCTTCCGAGCCCTCGCGATAGCGGATCTGCGCCAGCGATTCGGCACGTCGTGCCGCCTGCGCCTGCTCGACCACGATCGCCAGCCGCGCCTGCTGCTTGGAATAGCGGGTCAGCGCGTTTTCGGTGTCTTCCAGTGCCAACAGCACGGCCTGCTCATACTGCGCAGCCACACCCTCGGCTTCAGCCTTGCTGGCACGCAGGCGTGCACGCACGGTGCCGAAGTCGAACGCGGCCCAGCTCAGCGACGGGGTCAGCGACCAGGCCTTGTTGTTGCCATTGACCAGGCCACTGGCGTCGCCGCCGAGGAAGCCGACGAAACCGGACAACGACAGCCGCGGGAACAGGTCCGCAGTGGCCACGCCCACCCGCGCGGTGGCGGCGGCCAGGCGACGCTCGGCCACGCGCACGTCGGCGCGTTGGCGCAGCAGCTCGCGGGTATCGCCCAGCGGCAGCGCCTTGGCAAATGCCGGCACGTCGTGCGGCGCAAGCATGGCGGTCAGCGTTTCCGGACGCTGGCCCAGCAGAACCGCCAGCCGGTTGCGCGACTGCGTCTCGGCCACTTCCAGCAGCGGGATATCGGCCTCGATCGCCTTCAGGCGGGCACGGCTGCTCTGCACATCCAGCTCGCTGCCGGCGCCCAGCTCCCAGCGCGCCTCGGTCAGCTTCTGCGTATCGCGCAGGTTGGCCAGGGTGTGCTGGGCCACGGCGATGCGCTTCTGCGTGCCACGCAGCTCGAAGTAGTTGCGCGCCACTTCGGCGGCGACCAGCACCTGTGCATCGGCCAGGTTGGCCTGCTCGGCGTCGAGGTCGGCGCGCGCGGCTTCTGCAGCACGGCGCTTGCGGCCGAACAGATCCAGCTCCCAGCCGGCGTCGAAGCCGAGCTGGTAGCTTTCACTGAACACCCGCTGCCCACCCAGCTGCGGATCGGGTTGCTTGCGGCGGTCGTAGCTGCCGCCTGCGGTGATGTGCGGGGCCTGGTCGAAACGGCTTTCGACGAACACCGCACGGGCCTGGCCGACGCGGGCCACCGCCACGCGCAGGTCGAGGTTGTCCGACAGTGCACCGTGCACCAGCTGTTCCAGCACCGGATCATCGAACTGCGCCCACCAGCTGGCAACCGGCGAGGTGGTGCTGAACACCGGCTGCTGCGCACCCTGCAGCACCACAGGCTCCTGTACCGGCGCCTTGTAGTTGGGGCCGACGCTGACACAGCCTGCCAGCACCAGGCTGGAGACGGCCATCGCCAACGTGCGCATCACCATGGCAGCACCTCGCCCAGGTAGGTGAAGCTGCCGCTGGCGCCGGATTCACCGATCAGCGCCATTTCCACGCTGGAACGTGCGCCTTCGCTGATTTCGATTTCGCCGTTGCCGCCGTTCATGTCGGTCTTCACGTAACCCGGATGCACGGTGTTGACCTTGATCGGGGTATTGCGCAGTTCGTAGGCCAGGCTCAGGGTCCAGCTGTTCACCGCTGCCTTGGAGGCGTTGTAGGCCGGGATCTTGAAATCGTAGATGCCCGACGCCGGGTCGGCGTGCAGGGTCTGCGAGCCGAGCATGCTCGATACGTTGACGATGCGGCCGGATTTGGCCTGCTTGACCAGCGGCAGGAAGGCCTGGGTGACCGCCACCAGCGCGTACACGTTGGTGTCGAAGGTGCGCTTCCAGGTCTCGAGCGACTGCTCCGACGGCGCCTGCGCCGGGTTCTCGATCATGATGCCGGCGTTGTTGACCAGGATGTCGAGGCGGCCATGGCGCTGGCGTACCTGCTCGACCGCTTCGGCGATGCTGGCTGCATCGGTCACGTCCAGCTGGATGGCTTCGACCGGCAGGCCTTCAGCCTGCAGCTGCAGTGCCAGCTCAACTGCCGTGTCGCGCTTGCGACCTGCCAGCAGCGTGTGCACACCGGCCTGGGCGAGCTGGCGCACGGTTTCCAGGCCGATGCCACGGGTGGCGCCGGTGACCAGCGCGATCTTGTTCTGATGGGTGTTCATGGATTCATGCCTTGTGAGGGGAAAGCCGCCGCCGGCCAATGACCGGCGGCGACGGGGTTCCATGTCAGTGGTGGATGGTCGGCTCGCCGTGCTGCACCAGCTGGCCACCACCATTGCGGGTGACGAACTTGCGCAGGGCCACGTAGAACACCGGGGTGAGGAACAGGCCGAACAGGGTCACGCCCAGCATGCCGGCGAACACGGTGATACCGGTCACCGAGCGCACCTCGGCGCCTGCACCGTGCGACAGCACCAGCGGCACGGTGCCGGCGATGAACGCGATGGAGGTCATCACGATCGGGCGCAGACGCAGGCGGCAGGCTTCCAGCGCCGCTTCAACGATGCCCTTGCCGCCCATCTCCAGCTCTCTGGCGAATTCGACGATCAGGATCGCGTTCTTGCACGCCAGGCCCATCAGCACCACCAGGCCGACCTGCACGAACACGTTGTTGTCACCGCCGGTGAGCCAGACGCCGAACAGCGCGGACAGCAGGGTCATCGGCACGATCAGGATCACCGCCAGCGGCAGCGACCAGCTCTCGTACAGCGCGGCCAGCACCAGGAAGGCCAGCATGATCGCCACCGGGAACACGATGAAGGCGGCCTTGCCCTGGGTGGCCTGCTGGTAGCTCAGGTCGGTCCATTCAGTGGTCATGCCCACCGGCAGCACCTTGCCGGCAATCTCGGTCAGCTTGTTCATCGCTTCGGCCGAGGACAGCAGGCGCGGGTCGGCTTCACCGGCCAGGTCCGCTGCCGGGTAGCCATTGAAGCGCAGCACCGGGTCCGGGCCGAAGGTCTGCTTGATGGTGACCATCGAACCGATCGGCACCATTTCACCGCGGTCGTTGCGGGTACGCAGCTTGCCGATGTCCTCGACCGTCTCGCGGAACGGGCCATCTGCCTGGGCGATCACCTGCCAGGTACGGCCGAACTGGTTGAAGTCGTTGACGTAGGCCGAACCCAGGTAGGTCTGCAGGGTGTCGAACAGCTCGGTGAGCTGCACGCCCTGTGCCTTCGCCTTCACGCGGTCCACCTCGGCATCCAGCTGCGGCACGTTGGCCTGGTAGCTGGAAATCGGGAAGGCCATGCCCGGCGTCTGCGCCACGGTGCCCTGCATCGCCTGCACGGCGTTCTGCAGCGCGCCGTAGCCCAGGTTGCCACGGTCCTCGATGAACATCTGGTAGCCGTTGCCGTTACCCAGGCCGAGGATCGGCGGCGGCATCATCGCGAAGGCGAAGCCTTCCTGCAGCCCGGCGATCTTCTGGTTGATCTCGGCATTGATCTGCGCAGCGGTACGGCCATGACGCTCGGCGAACGGCTTGAGCGGAATGAACGCCACACCGGTGTTCGGCGTGTTGGTGAACTGCAGCGCGTTCAGACCCGGGAACGAGATGGTGTGGGCCACGCCATCGGTTTCCTGGGCGATCTTGGCGACCTTGCGCAGCATTTCATCGGTACGCGCGATCGACGAACCTTCCGGCAGCTTCACGCCGGCAATCAGGTACAGCTTGTCCTGGGTCGGGATGAAGCCCGGCGGCACCAGCTTGAAGATCACGCCGGTACCGACCAGCAGGACCGCGTAGACCACGAACACCGCGCCGCGACGGCCGAGGATGCGCGCCACGCCACGTTCGTACTTCTCCGAGCTGGACTTGAAGAAGCGGTTGAACGGACGGAACACCCAGCCGAACAGGCGGTCGATCAGGCGGCTCGGGCCGTCCTTCGGTGCGCCGTGGGCCTTCAGCAGGCGCGCGGCCAGCGCCGGCGACAGGGTCAGCGAGTTGATCGCCGAGATCACCGTGGAGATGGCGATGGTGACCGCGAACTGCTTGTAGAACTGGCCGGTGACACCGGACAGGAACGCCATCGGCACGAATACGGCACACAGCACCAGCGCGATCGCCACGATCGGGCCGGACACTTCACGCATGGCCTGGTGTGCCGCCGCGGTGGGCGACAGGCCTTCTTCGATGTTGCGTTCGACGTTCTCCACCACCACGATCGCGTCGTCGACCACGATGCCGATCGCCAGCACCAGGCCGAACAGGCTCAGCGTATTGATCGAGAAGCCCAGCAGGTACAACGCGGCGAAGGTACCCACCACCGACACCGGCACCGCGATGAGCGGGATGATCGAAGCGCGCCAGGTCTGCAGGAACAGGATCACCACCAGCACCACCAGCGCGATGGCTTCCAGCAGCGTGGAGACCACGGCCTTGATCGAGTCGCGCACGAAAATGGTGGTGTCATACACGGCTTCGTACTTCACGTCGGCCGGCATGGTCTTCTGCATCTCGTCCATCGTCGAGATGACCTGGTCGCGGATTTCCAGCGCGTTCGCACCCGGCGACTGGAAGATGCCGATACCGACCGCGTTCTTGCCGTCCAGCTGCGAGCGCAGGGTGTAGTCACCCGCACCCAGTTCCAGGCGGGCCACGTCGGACAGGCGCACGATCTCGCCATCGGTGCCACTCTTGAGCACGATGTCGCCGAATTCCTTTTCGGTCTTCAGCCGGCCCTGGGCATTGATCAGGGTCAGGAACTTGCTGTCCGGCAGCGGTTCGGCGCCGAGCTGGCCGGCCGACACCTGCACGTTCTGCTCGCGCATGGCGCGCACCACGTCGCTGGCGGTCAGGCCACGCGAAGCCACCTTGTCCGGATCCAGCCAGGCGCGCATGGCGTAGTCGCCACCACCGAAGATCTGCGCGTCACCGACGCCCGGAATACGCGCCAGCGCGTCCTTGACGTGCAGGCGGGCGTAGTTGCGCAGGTACAGGGTGTCGTACTTGCCTTGCGGCGAGGTCAGGTGCACCACCATCAGGAAGGTCGGCGACTGCTTCTGCGTGGTCACGCCCTGCCGGCGCACGTCCTCGGGCAGGCGCGCCTGCGCCTGCGCCACACGGTTCTGCACCTTCACCGCCGCCGCGTCCGGGTCGGTACCCGGGCGGAAGGTAACGGTCATCTGCAGCACGCCGTCGGAACCGGCGACCGACTTCAGGTACATCATGCCTTCGACGCCGTTGATGGCTTCTTCAAGCGGCGTGGCGACGGTCTCGGCAATGACCTTGGGGTTGGCGCCCGGATAGACCGTGCGCACGACCACCGACGGCGGCACCACTTCCGGGTACTCGCTGATCGGCAGGATTGGAATCGTGATCAGGCCTGCGGCGAAGATCACGATCGACAGCACCGCCGCGAAGATCGGCCTGTCGATGAAGAAACGGGAAAAGTCCATGGAGGAATTCCTGGGAAAGGCATTCGGCGGGCAACAGCCACCCTGCCCCTCGCCGAGATGACGAAGGCAGGGAAGGCTGCCGCTGGCGCCGGCAGCTAAGCGGGGACGCGGATCAGGAGACGGCGGGTCAATGCTTCAGGGCGGCGGTGGCATCGCGGCCCGGTGCCGGCGCGGCCTGTGGCTGCATCGCCACCGCCTTGGCCTGCACCGGCATGCCCGGCATGAAGACCTTCTGCACGCCGTCGATGATCACCTTGTCGCCCGCGGCCAGGCCGTGTTCGACAATGCGCAGGCCGTCGGCGGTGCGACCGAGCTGGATGTCGCGGCGCTGGGCCTTGCCATCCTTGTCGACCACGTAGACATACTTGCGGTCCTGGTCGGTCAGCACGGCCTTGTCGTCGATCAGCAGGGCCTGGAACTGGCCGCTGCCGAGCAGCTGCACGCGGGCGAACAGGCCCGGGGTGAACTGGCGGTCGGCGTTGTCCAGCAGTGCGCGGACGCGGATGGTGCCGGTGCTGCGGGCGACCTGGTTGTCGAGGAAGTCGACCTTGCCCGAGTGCGGGTAACCTTCCTCACCGGACAGGCCGACCTTCACCGGCAGCTCGCTGTCACGCTCGCTCGGGCGCTCGCCCTTGCGTGCCATCTGGGCATAGCGCAGGAAGGTGCTTTCGTCGGCATCGAAGTAGACGAACACGGTATCCAGCGAGACCAGCGTGGTCAGCACGCTGGCACTGTCGCCGGCGGTGACCAGGTTGCCGGCGGTGACCATCGCGCGGCCGGCACGGCCGTCGATCGGTGCGCGCACCTTGGTGAACTCCAGATTGAGCCGGGCCGCATCCAGCGCGGCCTGCGCCGCCTGCACGGCGGCACCGGACTGGTCAGCGGCGGCACGACGTTGCTCGGCGGTCTCGGTGGAGATCGCCTGCTGCTCGGACAGGCGCTTGGCGCGCTCGGACTCGCTGCGGGCCAGCGTGGCCTGGGTACGTGCGCGGGCCAGTTCGGCGGCAGCGCGATCGTACTCGGCCTGGTAGCTGCGCGCGTCGATGGTGAAGAGCACTTCGCCCTTCTTCACTTCCTGGCCTTCGACGTAGTTGACCTTGTCGATGTAGCCGGACACGCGCGGACGCAGTTCAACGCTCTGTACCGCTTCGACGCGGCCGCTGAATTCGTCCCACTGGCTGACCTGCTTGACCAGCACCGGCGCTGCGCTGACCTGCGGCGGAGGCGGTGCACCGGCTTCTTCGGCATGGCCGCCGCTGCACGCCGCCAGCACGGCCGCAGCGAGGATCGACACGCCGACCATCGCGATGCGATGGCCGAAACGATGTGGGGTGGTATTGGGGGAAGTCATGGCATGCATCCGTACGGAGGGGTGGTACAGCTATATGAGAACGTGTTGCAAAAATCGGCGCCGCATACTGCGACCTCAACCATGGTCGAGGTCAAGCGACGCCTGCGGTATCGCGCCACAAAGGGGGAACTTCCAAGTGCAGCAGGCCACGCGGCAGTTCGGCATCGCTGCTGTCACAGCGGACGATGGCGCGGTTGTCGCGGCAACCATCCAGCAGCGAGACCACGCGACGACCCACCAGCAGCGAGCTGGGCCACTCGATGCAGGCATTGGCCGCGTTGGCCGGGGTACAGACCGGGCTGCAGACTTCCAGCATCTGCGCACGCACGCCCAGCGCCTGCGCCTCCTGGTGCACGACCTGCGCGTACATGCGCAGCGCGGCGGTGGTGATCGAGGTCTCGCCGTAACCCGCCCACGGTTTGGCGTTGGCCGGGCTGCCGATCATCACGTAGCGCCGTGCATGCACGTTGTCCTGCAGCAGCGGCAGCAGGTGACGCACCGCGTGCACGTGCGGCATCAGATCGGCCTGCATCGCGCCCATCAGTTCGTCACCGTTGCGGTCGACCACGCGACCGCGGCGGTATGGCCCACCCATTGCGGCGATCACTGCCGCCAACGGGCGCGGGCGCTGCGCGATGCGTTCGGCCAGCGCGCGCGCCGATCCGTCGTCGCTGAGCGAACCCAGCACCGTCTCCAGGCCCGGCTCATCGGCGAACTGCTCGTGCAGCGCCGCCAGCCGGCCCGGATCGCGGCCGACAACCAACACCGGGCTGCCGGCCTCCAGCAGCGCGCCCACCACACCCTGGCCGACGGCACCGGTGCCGCCCAAGACCAGGACTTCGGGCGTCAGCATCCCATTCACGGGACATTTCCTCCCATATCCGGGATAGTCCCGATTCGACGCAGTCGGTCACCCTTGTGAGGGACCAGGCGGAGGGCGCCGCCACGCTGCTGACGCATGGGCGCGGTAAACTCACGGAAGTCCTTGTGTACCAAGGAACTCGGGCGGGCTTCGACGGTCATCGCCAGGTCCAGGGTGTTCTGGCCGGCGTTCCGGAGTCGGGCAAGAATGTTGCGCAGGCTCATGGCGGACGGGCTCCAATTAACGAATGGCGCCACGATAGACCTCAAACCTTTACTTGATTAGTCCTGATTAAGGGGAATAATCATCCCGCTCCCGGTCCAATCGTTCTGTCACGATTGTCCCATCCCCGACGTCCAGGATCCCCGACCATGTCCCACGATCTCAACGAGACGCTGATCTTCGTCAAAGTGGTCGAGCAAGGCAGCTTCATCGCCGCTGCCAAATCGCTCGGCCTGCCCAAGACCACGGTCAGCCGCAAAGTGCAGGAGCTGGAAACGCGCCTGGGCGCGCGCCTGCTGCACCGGACCACGCGCCGCCTCGGCCTGACCGAAGCCGGTTCGATCTACCACGAACATTGCCAGCGCATCGCGCGCGAACTGGAAGAAGCCGAGAGCGCGGTGAGCCAGCTGCAGTCCGGCCCGCGCGGCTGGCTGCGCTTCACCGTCCCCTATTCGATCGGCATCACCTGGATCGCCCCGCTGCTGGGCCAGTTCCATGCGCAGTACCCGGAGATCCGCCTGGACATGCACATGGGCAACGAGAAGCTGGACCTGATTGCAGGTGAAGCGGACCTTGCGCTGCGCGTGGGGGCCCTGCCCGATTCCAACCTGGTCGCGCGCAAGCTGGGTAGCCTGCGTACGCAGGTGTTCGCCAGCCCGGCCTACATCGAGCGCTATGGCGAACCGCTGCACCCGGAAGAACTGCAGTTCCATCGCATCCTGGCCATGCGCAAGCCGTACCACACGGGTAATTCGCCGCGCTTCACCTGGCAGCTGGGCGAGAACGGCGGTGAACTGCGCGACTTCCCGGTCACCCCGCTGATGACCGCCAACGACATGTCTGCGTTGAATGGGGCATTGGTGTGTGGCGAAGGCCTGCTGCTGACCGGCGACGTGATGGCCAAGCCCTTCGTCGAATCGGGCATGGTGCGCCGCGTGCTCGCTGGCTGGACCGGTCCGGAAGTGGACTTCAACGCCGTGTTCGCCGGTGGCCGCCTGGTCTCGCCAAAAGTGCGTGCGTTCGTCGACTTCCTGGTCGAGAAGCTCAACTTCGACGCCAATTACATGCTGGCGCAGTGCCCGGGTGCGAAGCTGGCGCAGCAGCAGAAGGAAAAGGAAGACGCTGCACTGGAAAGCAGCGGCAAGCGGATCCTGGAGAAGGTGGCCGCTTCGGCGGCATGACCGAGGGTATCCTCGCGTGGCGTGGATCTACCCGGGCGCGCGATGTCGCTTTCTGTAGCGTCGAGCCATGCTCGACTGCTTTTCGAACGGCGCCGACCAAGGTCGGCATCTACCAGAAGAGGTAGCCGAGCGTGGCTCGGCTCTACAGGCGCTATCGGTGTGCCGAGCAAGCTCGGCACCTACAAAAATGCCGCCTGCAAGGGCGGCATTTTCGTTCCAGGTGCGCCCGGTTTCCGGTAGATGCCGACCTTGGTCGGCGCCGTAGGGAGAAGCCGCAAACGGGAACGCTATCGGTGTGCCGAGCAAGCTCGGCACCTACAAAAATGCCGCCTGCAAGGGCGGCATTTTCGTTCCGGCTACGCCGGAACTGTAACGCTGCGCGTTACTGCTTGAGCGGAATCACACGAATTTCGACACGGCGGTTCTTGGCACGGCCCGCATCGGTGCTGTTGTCGGCAATCGGGTACGACTTGCCGGCGCCCAGCGTTTCGATACGCACGCTCTGCACGCCCTGGCCGATCAGGTACTGCGCGACCGAGTCGGCACGTTCCTTCGACAGGCGGTTGTTGACCGCGTCGCTGCCGATGCTGTCGGTATGGCCGACCACTTCGATCATGGTCTGGTTGTAATCGCGCAGGGTGCCCGCCACGCCGTTGAGCGACCCGTAGAACTGCGGCTTCAGGGTCGACTTGCCGAAGTCGAAGGTGATGCCGTCCGGCAGGTTCAGCATGATGTTGTCGCCCTGGCGCTGCACATCGATGCCGGTGTTGGCGGTGCGCTCGCGCAGCGCGCGTTCCTGGCGATCCTGGTACTGGCCGACGGCGGCGCCGCTGAGCGCACCGATACCGGCACCGATCAGGGCATGCTGACGACGCTCGGTGGCGCTGTCGCCGGTCAGCAGGCCGGCTGCCACGCCAATGGCGGTGCCGATCAGGGCGTTGCGGCCGGTGCGGTTCTGCTGCTCGGTCGGGTTGCCGTACTGGTCACTCTGTACGTAGGAGCCGCCGGTGGCGCAGGCCGACAGGACGGCCGCACTCATCAGGGCCAGTGCGACGTTGCGGGTGGTGTTGCGGATCATGAGATTCTCCTTGGTTTCCGGTCGGCCGGCGGCCTGCGGGCGCAAAGAGAATAAACAGCCCGATGCGATGCCGGAATGATGATCGGGCACCGCGACAGGCCCACGTTCAGCTAACTGACCGGATCGCTCAGGTCGCTCTTTACCCTGCCCCCGACTGGCGGTAAGCCGCCAACGCGGCGTCGCGGCCCGCGGCCAGATCCACCAGCGGCGTGCGTGGATAGCCCGGTGCATGCGCCGCCAGCAGCAACGGATGCTGCCAGGGCGCGAATCGTGCCTTCACCGGCAGTGCGGCCAGTTCGGGCACCCAGCGGCTGATGTACCGAGCCTGCGGATCGAATTTCTCGGCCTGGGTCACGGGGTTGAACACACGGAAATACGGTGCGGCATCGGCACCGGTTCCCGCCACCCACTGCCAGCCCATCGTGTTGTTGGCCAGGTCGGCATCGAGCAGGGTGTCCCAGAACCATCGCGCGCCATGCAGCCAGTGCGCACGCAGATGCTTGCACAGGTAGCTGGCGACGATCATCCGCACCCGGTTGTGCATGTAGCCGGTGTGCCACAGCTCGCGCAGGCCTGCATCGACGATCGGCACACCGGTGTTGCCGCGCTGCCAATCGCGCAGCTGCGCGTCACTGGGCGTTGCCCATGGGAAGCGATCGAAGCGCGGGTTGAGGTTGTCGGTGGGCGTCTTCGGGAAGTGATGCAGCAGGTGGTAGGCGAAGTCGCGCCAGCCCAGCTGGCGCAGGTAGCCATCGATGTCGGCGTCGGTGCCGGCACTGCGCAGCCCTTCCAGCGCGTGGGCGATGCGCCAGGGTGCGATTTCGCCGAAATGCAGGTGCGGCGACAGCCGCGAGGTCCCGACCCGGTCCGGCAGGTCGCGCTGCTGGCGGTACCCGCGCAGGGCACCGTCTTCAAAGACGGACAGTGCTTCCAGCGCACCTGCCTCGCCTGGCTGCCAGTGCTCCCAGAAGCCGGTATCCCAGTCCAGTGCTGGCGCCAGCTGCAGCGCGTCCAGCGCGCGGCTGTCGACCTCATGTGCCGGCAGTTTCTCCGGTGCAGCCTGCAAGGCTGGCAACCGCCAATGGCTTAGCACGTTGCGCCAGTACGGGGTGAATACCTTGTACGGCTGCCCTTGCTGGGTCGCGATGTCCCAGGGCTCGAACAGCAGGCTGCCATTACAGCTCTGCGCATCGATGCCCTGCTCGCGCAGCGTGCGCTTGATGGTGGCATCACGAGGTTGCGTGGCCGGCTCGTACTTGCGGTTCCAGTACACGGCTTCTGCGTCGCTCTGTTCGATCAGGGCCTGCAGCGTCGGCAGGCTGTCACCGCTGCGCAGCACCAGCGAGGACCCCCGCGCGCGCAGGTCCGCATCCAACGCGGCCAGTGATCGGTGGCGCCACGCATCGGAGGCGGCACCCGGCGCCCAATCGCCTTCTTCGTGCGGCGCATGGATGTAGACCGGCACCACGTCGTGACCGGCATCCAGCGCGGCCTGCAGGGCCGGATTGTCCTGCAGCCGCAGATCACGGCGGAACCATACCAACGCTACCGACACAGACACCGCCTTCGTTGTGGAAGGCGGACATGATAGCCAGCGACGGTGAAGGCGTTGCACGCAGACGCCGTCTGCTAGGCTGCCGGGCCGCTCCTCGTTGGACCCCGCCATGGATGATCTGCATGCCCCATTCGCCCGCTTCGGCCTGCTACGGGCCCAGCACGAGGGTGACTGGCAGGGACCTTTCCCGCTACCGCCTGTATTGGCATGCTTCTACGCGCAGGTCGGACCCCTGGGTCATGAGATCAATGCGAAGGTGGGCAACGCCGGCATCACCCTTCCGGGCCTCGATATCTGGATACCGCCGCTGCAGCGCCTGTGGAGTCACCAGGCCGGCTATCGCTGGCACGGCATCAGCGGCGAGCCGATCCAAGACTGGCCATCGAACTGGCTGGTGATTGCCGATCGCAGTGCCGATCCGTTCATCCTCGACCTGGATGATGGCCACGTGCTGTTCAGCCATCACGGCGCCGGCCTGCGGGATGCCGGCGAGATCGCTGCCGACGTACCGACCCTGATGGCTGTGCTGGCGGCGGCCGGCACGGTATACCTCGGTGCCGGCGATGACCTCTACAACGACGATGACGATGGCGGCATCCGTCCTGAACACCAGGAGGCAGCCGTACAGGCGGTGGCCCGGGTACTGGGCCACCGCCTGCAGGCCGAGTCGTTCATCGAGATGTTGCTGGACTGAATCCACGCATGGCGTGGATCTACTTTTCGAAGCGCTGCATCGCCTCGCTGATCAGTGCCCGCGCCTCGGCGGCGTTGCCCCAACCGTTGAGCCGCACCGGGTTGCGCCCGGCCGGCAGGTCCTTGTAGACCCGGAAGAACGCTTCGATGCGCTGTCGTTCGATCTCCGGCAGATCGGCCAGGTCGCGGATGTTGGCGTAGGTCGGGTCAACCTTGTCGGTCGGCACGCCGATGATCTTCTCGTCGTGCTCGCCGCCGTCGATCATCTTCAGGTAGCCGATCGGCCGGAAGCGCACGATCACGCCCGGGTACAGGGGTTCACGGGTCAGCACCAGCGCGTCCAGCGGATCGTTGTCGCCAGCCAACGTGCGCGGCATCGAACCGTAGTTGGCCGGATAGGCGACCGGCATCGACTGGAAGCGGTCCACATGCACCAGGCCGTCTTCCTTGATCTCGTACTTGGTGAAGCTGCCGGCCGGAATCTCCACCGCCAGATTCACTTCCTGCGGGGCTTCCCTTGGTTGGGCCACCAGGAACGGATGCAGCACGGTATCGGCAGCGGTCACCGCTGTCGCGAGCAGGAGCAGGGCCCCGCCGATGGCAGCCATGGGGACAAGACGGCGTACGGTTTTCATCTGGATCTCCTCATTCCCAGCAGCGATCAGCGCGGCCCTTGGCAGTCTGCGCACGCGGGCAGTCACGCGGCGTGATGCGGCCTTCGGTCAGCTCCATGCGCTGTTTCCCCCCCTTGGCATCGCGGCGCAGTTCGAAGGCATCGTAGAGACGGCCGGTCACGGTGCGCGCTTCATAACGCAAGCGCTGCGGGTCGATGTTCAACACCTGGAACAACTGGGTGTCTTCGGCCACTGGGTTCATCGTCCTGCGCGCTTCATCGGACAGGCGGTACTGCTTCGGTCCGGCTACAGTCACCACGTACTGAGGCGTCGCGGCCTGCCCTTCGCCACGGCGACCATAGGTGTGATCGTGGCCCTGCAGCACCAGATCGACGTTGTGGCGGCGTACCACCGGCAGCAGCACGTCGCGCAGCGCGGCGTTCTCGCGGCCTTCGCGCGGCGAATAGAACGGCTGGTGCAGCAGTACGAGGGTCCACGGCTGCAGATTGCCGGTCAGCACCTTGTCCAGCCACTGCGCCTGTGCCTTGGCCGTGCCAAGGTCGAGTGCCGAAGTGCCATCGACCACCGCCACGCGCACGCCCTGCGCATCGAACCAGTAGCTGGTCTGCCGTGCGGCGGCAGCACCATTGCCCGGCAGCGCGAACGTCACCGGCCAGTGCCTGCCCAGCACGCGGCGCTCCTGCGGGGTGTCCTCGAACTCCTCGAAATACTCGTGGTTGCCGATCGCCGGCGCCACCAGCGTTTCCTGCGCGAGCCAACCGGTGGCGGCAAACCACTCCCCCCACTCGCTGTCATCCATGTTGTCGCCGCCGCTGACCAGATCGCCAGCGAACAGGCTCAGGCGTGCCCCGGGTGCGGCCTTCTGCGCAGCGCGCACCAGGCGGCTGACATGGCTGACGTTCTTGTTCTGGGTATCGCCGAAGTACAGCAGGGTCAGCGGCTGGTCGGGCGCAGCCAGCGTGCGCAGCTGGTTCCAGGCGCTCCAGCTGCCATTGCCCTGCACGCGGTAGACGTACTGCGTATCCGGCTTCAGGCCATCGATGTCGGCGCGATGATGGTGCGATACACCGTTTTCTGTCTGCAGTGTGCGGGTCGTCGCACGGATCTGGCGGATGCCCTCGATGGCGGGTGAATCACCGGCCAGGGCGATTTCCAGCAGCGGCGCCTGCACACTGCCGTCGGTGCGCCAGGCCACGGCGAAACCGTGGCTGGGATCGGCTGCAGGCGAAGCCACGATGCGGTCAGGCACCGTGGTTGCCGCGTAATGGCGGCTGCCCGCCGGCACCTGGGTGTTCGGTTCAGCCGCCGCGAACGACAGCGACGGCACGGCCAACAGCAGGCCAAACACCAGCGTGCGCATCACGCAACGCCGGCTCATGCGCCACACTCCAGCGGCAGCGCCAGCTGCTTGGCGATGCTCTCCCAGTCGAACGCCACCACGCCCTGGTCGTCGTGCACCGCGTACAGCGCACCATGGGGGAAGCGCGCGCTGGGCTGCTGCATCATCCAGATGCCATCGGTGTTGGCCACGGTATTGCCCTGGAACGCGCCGACGGGCTTCAGGGTATGGCGGTCGAACAAGTGGAACACGCTGCGCTGCTTGCCCTGTTCGGTGGTGATCCACCAGCCGTCCTTGCCACAGGTGCGCAGGGTCACGCCTTCGGCCTGTGCCTTGAACACATCACGGCCGAAGGTGGTGCCGGTGAAACGCCCCGCCAACGTGTAGACCTTGAACTCGCTGGCGTAGCTCTCGTCCTCCTCGGCGATCAGCAGGCGGTCGTTCTCGGGGTCGCCCCAGATCGATTCGACCACGCGCAGGGCGCCGGCCTCCGTGGTGTCACCAATGCTGGCCACAAGTTTCGCTTCGACCTTCGCACCGTCGCGGGTCACGTGGTACTGGCGCACGCGCTTGTCCAGTTCCTCCAGCGGCGGCAGGATGTCACGGCCCTGTGCATCCTCGCCGTTGTCCCAGGAGTCGGTGACGTAGACGCTGTAGCCATCGGCACGGCGGTCGACCCACAGCCCGTACGGCTTGCGCAGGTCGTCCGCAGCGAAGGTCGCCAGAGGGGTGAAGTCCGGAAGGCCCAGTACCTGTACGCGGTGATTGTCGCGCTCCACGATCCACAGCAGATCGTCGGTCACCGCGATGCCGTTTGGGCGGTCGAACTGCCCTGGCGCGGTGCCGCTGCTGCCTACGTCGCGCAGGTGCTGGCCGCTGCTGCCGTCGTAGACCACCAGCTTGTCGGTGGCCTTGGCAGTGGCGATCAGCCACAGCTTTCCGTCAGGTGCACGCCAGGCGGCGGGCGAATCGATGTTGTCGGCCGGCGTCATCGGCGAAAGGAATGCCTCGGCGATGGTGGTCACCGCACGCTCGGCCGTGGCCTTTGCCCCGGGCTTGGCCACGGACGGATCGTTGCTGGAGCCCGGCGTGCAGCCCGCCAGCAGGGCAGCCGTCAGCGCCGCGGCCATGACGGTGATGCGACGCCCCATCACAGTGCCACCTTCAGGCCCAGCACGTAGGTACGGCCATACTCTTCCATCTGCAGCGTGCGCGAGCGCGTGCCCTGGTACAGCTCAAGCGGCTTGTCCAGCAGGTTCTGTGCTTCCAGGTACATGCTCACGCGTGGAGTGAACCTGTAGTCCAGCGAGAAGTCGAGCTGGGTGTTCGGCGCAACGTAGATGTCGAAGGCGCGGCCCTTGCCGATGCTGTCCAGGTACTCGCTGCGGTATACCGCCGCCAGCCGCGTACTCAGACCGTACTTCTCATAGCCGATATGGGCACTGTAGACGTGCTTGGAGGCACGTGGCAGGGTGAAGTCCTCGCCTGGGCGGTCCTTGATGCCGGCATCGAACGTGGTGTCCAGCCAGGTGCCGCTGGCACCGACCAGCAGTCCATCCAGGCCGGAAGGCAGGAAGGCCAGCTGCTGCTGCCAGTTGAACTCGGCACCACGCACGGTGGCCTTGCGGCCGTTGATCGGCTGGGTCACGTCGAAACCGCCGTAGGCCGGATCATTGGTGCGCACGGTTTCCACGATGTAGCCGTCGATCGACTTGTGGAACAGGCCCAGCGAGACGATGCCGCTGGTGCCGATGTACTTCTCCACCGACAGGTCAATGTTCTTCGATTCGTACGGGTCCAGTTCCGGATTGCCCAGGCGCACTTCCTCGTCACCCCGGCTGTAGCCCACGCGCGGTGAAATGTCACCGAACGAGGGGCGCGATACGGTCTTGTTGGCCGAGGCACGCAGCACCCAGTCGTCTGCGGCGTCGTAGCGCAGGTGCAGGCCCGGCAGCACGTTGGTGTAGCTGCTGTTGGCCACGCGCGGGGTGACGGTGAAGCTGCGGCCGTTGGCCGCCACGTCCACCTGGTTGCCGGTCGCCTTGAACTGGGTGTTCTCCACGCGCACGCCGCCGATGATGCGCAGTGCGCCGATGTCCCAGGTACCCATCGCGTAGCTGGCGAAGATGTCCTCGCTGGCCACGTAGTCTTCTTCCAGCGAGGTCATCGCGTTGCCGCCAATGTCCTGCGGTCGGGCGCTGTACTGGCTGCCATTGGCCGCCCAGAACGCGCGCATCGCCGCCGAGTCCATGGCGTCGCCCAGGTTGCCATGGCGGTGTTCGGGCGAGGAGGTGCTCCAGCTCGACAGCGCGACCTTCGGGCCGACCCGCAGTTCGTTCTCGTCGACATTGACGTCGCGGTCGCGCCAGCGGCCCAGCAGGCCGATCTTGATGCTGCCGCTGTCGCCGTCGAAGCGCACGTTGACCTGCGCGCTGTGTTCCTTGTCATTGACCTGCTTGGGCGAGAGCACGAAGCGGTCGAAGGCGTAGTTGCTGTTGTCCAGCCACTGCGGATTGTCGAAGCTGTAGCTGGGCAGGCGGCTGCTCTGGTCAAGCGTGCCATTGAAGGCCTTGCCGCTGAGCTTGAAGCGCGCTTCCATCTCATCGTTCACCCGCTCTTCGGTGCGGGTGTAGCCCACCTTGTAGTCGACCACGGCGTTGGTCAGCTTGTTCTCACCGCCCAGGCTGGCCGCGAAGGTGTTTTCCTTCTTGGTGCGATAGCGCATGCGCTTGTCGATCGAATCCTTCGGCATGCCATCCAGGCGGTACTGGTCCGTGCCGGTCTTGACCATCTTCGCGTCGTCGAAGTTGAAGATCACGCGCTGGCGGGTTTCGGCATCGTCGAACTGGCTGTACAGCGTGCGCAGGTAGTACCTGCTGTCTTCGTTCGGGCGCCAGTCGAGGTTGAGGTTGGCGCCGATGCGCTTGCGCTCGATCTCGTACTTGCGGTGCTGCAGGTTGATCGCGGTGACGTCGCCCGGTGCGGCGTCATCCTCGCCGTCGTACTCCACTTCGGTATTGTCCGACTCGAACTTGCGCTTCTGGTAGTTCACGCCCAGCGCCACGCCGAAGGTGTCGTTGAACACTTCGCTGTAGTTGAAGGCCGCCTTCGGGCTGGTTTCACCGGACAGCTGCTGATGGCTGCCTTCGATCTTGCCACGCAGGCTGCGGCCGTCACGGTCGAAGGCCGAGGCCGACTCGACCAGCACCGCGCCGCCGATGGCGTCGCCGGGCATGTCCGGGGTGGGTGACTTCACCACGCGCAGGCGCTCGGTGGAATCGGACGGGATGACGTCCAGCGGGGCGGCGCGACTGGAATCCTCCGGCGTACCCACGGCGATGCCATCCACGCTGACGCTGTTGAGATTGGCATCCAGGCCACGGATCACCACGAAGCGGCCCTCGCCCTGGTCGCGGGTGACGCTGATGCCCGGCAGCCGCTGCAGCGACTCGGCCACGTTCTTGTCCGGGTACTGGCCCAGCGCGTCGGAGGACACCGCGTCTTCGATCGCGTCGCTGCTGCGCTTGAGGTCCACTGCGCGGATCTGCGATTCAAGCTGGGCGCGCACTTCAATGCGGTCCAGGTCGACCGCATCGGCGGCCACGGCGCCGGTGGCGGCGACCGCCTGCTGCCCGGCGGCCTGCAGCGGTGCGGCAGCCCCCATCGCCAGGGTCAGGGTGATGGCAACGGCCAACGGAGTCTTGATATGCACTGGGAATCCCCATTCCTGTTAAGAATGGGTCTGCACGGTATGTCCGCAAGGTTGCATGGCAATGACATGCATCTGCACATTTCATGCAGGCCGTCTCCGGCCCCGGTTTGGGGTTGTGCGCCCAATCCGGCAAAATGGCGGCCTCTCTCCTTCTTCCCCTTCCCGACCATGAAGATCGTCGAAGTGCGCCACCCGCTGGTGCAGCACAAGATCGGCCTGATGCGCAACGCCGCGCTCAGCACCAAGGATTTCCGCGAACTGGCCAACGAGCTGGGCACCCTGCTGGCCTACGAGGCCACCGCCGACCTGGACACCGAACCGCACACCCTGCCCGGCTGGGCCGGCCCGGTCACCGTGCAGCGCATCGCCGGTGCCAAGATCACCGTGGTGCCGATCCTGCGCGCCGGCCTGGGCATGCTCAGCGGCGTGCTGTCGCTGATCCCGGCCGCGCGCGTCAGCGTGGTCGGCCTGCAGCGCGATGAGGAAACCCTGCAGCCGGTGCCCTACTTCGAGCGCCTGACCGGCCGACTGGAAGAGCGCGATGCGCTGATCCTGGACCCGATGCTGGCCACCGGCGGCACCCTGATCGCCACCATCGACATGCTCAAGCGTGCCGGCGCCCGCCGCATCAAGGGCATCTTCCTGGTGGCCGCGCCGGAAGGCATCGAAGCGGTCAAGGCCGTGCACCCAGACGTGGAGATCTACACCGCGGCCATCGACGCCCAGCTCAACGACAAGGGCTATATCCTACCGGGCCTGGGCGATGCCGGTGATCGCATCTTCGGTACCCGCGTCGGTTGATCCGGCGAACCGGGGTCAGAGCCCTTTCGTGCCGAAAGGGATCTGACCCCAGGCGCTACCCCAAGCGCTGTACTACAGGCCGGCTGCGGCGGCCGGGGCACGTTTCTTCACGTGGCCTTGCTGCCAGCAGGCCAATGCTCCGCGCACCCGCCACCGCTTGGAGTGTCCCCGATGAAAGCTTCATTCCTGCTGGCTGCTGTCCTGCTGGTCAGCCTGCCCCTGGCCGCCAATGCCACCACGCCGCAGCAGCAGCGCATGGCCGACTGCTCGGCCAAGAACAAGGGCCTGAAGGGTGACGCCTACAAGACCGCGCAGAGTTCCTGCCTCAGTGGCCACGCCGCCGAAGCCAAGCCGGCCAATGCGCAGCAGGAACGCATGCGCAAGTGCAACGCTGACGCGGGTGCCAAGAAGCTGGCCGGTGATGCGCGCAAGACCTTCATGAGCAGCTGCCTGAAGGCCTCGTAGCATCGCTCGTCCAGTTCAATCGAATGGGGTCAGAGCCCGTTGCGCAGCAACGGGATCCGACCCCGATAGATCGCAGCCAACTGTCAGAGGCGGGGCTGCAAGCCCCGCCGACAACACCCCTCACCCCAGCGCGCGCGCCTTCAGTTCGCCCTGCTCGTGCAGGGTCACGAAACGGCCTTTGTCATCGCGCCCCAGCTGCGCCAGTGCCACCTGCGGATCGTGGGTGAAAAACAGATGCACGTTGCGCGCCAGCTTGTCCTCAAGGAACTGCCGCTTCTCGTCGATCAACAGTTCGGCGTTGCGGTCGTAGCCCATGGTGATCGGTACGTGCACCCAGGAGCGGCCGGGAATCAGGTCGGCACAGAACACCACCCCGCCGTGCGCATCCTCGCCGGCGTGCGCATGGCCGACGATCTCGGCCAGCATCAACCCCGGCGTGTGACCATCGCTGTAGCTGAAGCGGACGCTGCGACCCAGTACCTTCGAGTACTCGCCGTCCACCACTTCCAGGCGGCCACTGGCCTGCAGCAGGCCAGGCAGCTCCGGAATGAAGCTGGCGCGGTCGCGCGGATGCGGCTGCATGGCGCGCTGCCAATGCTGCGCACCGACCACATAGGTCGCGTTGGGAAACAGCAGTTCCGGCTCACGCCCTTCGCTCCACGCCGCCAGCAGGCCACCGGCGTGATCAAAGTGCAGGTGGCTGAGCACCACCACGTCGATATCCTCGTGCTCGAAACCGGCCTCGCGCAGCGAATCGATCAGCACGTGCTGGCTTTCCTGCACACCGTAACGCTCGCGCATGCGCGGATCGAAAAATGCGCCGATACCGGTTTCAAACAGCACTGTCTTGCCTTCCAGCGGGCTGGCAAGCAGCGCACGGCAGGCCAGCTCGATGCGATTGAGCTCGTCCGGTGCCGCCCATTTTTCCCACAACGCACGCGGCGCGTTGCCGAACATCGCGCCGCCATCGAGGCGTTGCGAGTTTCCACGAATAGACCAGAGTTTCATGGGCTGATTATCGGCGCCGGCTCGTTAAATAATCGCTAGGAAGAAAACAGAAAACCCCGCCGTGGCGGGGCTTCAAGGTTTGCGTCCGCCGGGCATGGCCCGGCGCTACCGCCGCATCAGCGGGCCGGCACGACCTGGGCGCTGCCGACCGGGTTGCGCGGGTCGCTGCCGCCGAACAGTCTATTGGCCTTGCGGTCCCATTCCACGGTCTGCAGGTTGCCCCACACGTGGCTGGAACCGCGGCCGCCGGCGGCGACGTTGCCCGGCAGGTCGATCTTGTGGCCCATCGCCTGCAGCTGCTTCACCGTCGCCGCGTCGAACGCATCGTCCTCGGCTTCGATCAGGTCCGGCAGCCACTGGTGGTGGTAACGCGGCAGCGCGGCAACCTGCTGCGCATCCAGCCCGGCGTCGTAGCCGAGGATGCCCAGCAGCACCATGGTGATGATGCGACTGCCACCCGGGGTGCCCAGCACCACCACCTTGTCGGCATTCTCCATGAAGGTCGGCGTCATCGAACTGAGCATGCGCTTGCCCGGCTTCGGTGCATTGGCCTCGTAGCCCATCACACCGAACGCATTGGGCGTGCCCGGCTTCAGCGCGAAGTCGTCCATCTCGTTGTTCAGCAGCACGCCGGTGCCCTTCGGAATCAGCCCCGAGCCGTACAGCAGGTTGACGGTCTGGGTGGCGCCGACACGGTTGCCGTCGCGGTCGATGATCGAGAAGTGCGTGGTCTCGTCGTCTTCCAGCGGGGTCGGATTGCCCGACAGCAGGTCGCTGGGCGTAGCCTTCTCCGGATGGATGGTGGCGCGCAGGCCCTGTGCGTAATCCTTGCTGGTCAGCACCTTCTGCGGGATCTGCACGAAGTCCGGATCGCCGAGGAAGAAGGTGCGATCGCGGTAGGCACGGCGCATCGACTCCACCACAAGGTGGGTGCGGTGCGCCGGGTCCATCTTGTTGATGTCCCAGCCTTCCAGGATCTGCAGCATGCTGGCCAGCGCGATGCCACCGGACGACGGCGGCGGCGCAGTGGTGATCTTCCAGCCGTTGTAGTTGAACACGATCGGCTCGCGCTGCTTCACGCGGTAGCCGGCCAGCTCTTCAGCGGTCCACTTGCCGCCAGCCTGCTTCACCCCGGCCAGCAGCAGTTTTCCGGTCTGGCCCTTGTAGAAGCCATCAAAGCCACCCGCGGCCAGGCGCTCCAGCGTCTGCGCCAGTTCCGGCTGCTTGAACAGGTCACCGGTGGCGATCGGCTTGCCGTTGCGCAGGTAAACCTCGCGCGTGCCGGGATAGCGCTCCATCACCTCACGACGCGAGGCATAGCCCTTGGCCATGCGGTCGTACACCGGGAAACCTTCGCGCGCGATGCGGATGGCTGGCTGCAGCGAGGCCGACAGCGGCAGCTTGCCATGCTTGGCCGACAATTCGACCAGCGCTGCAGGCAGGCCCGGAATACCGGCCGACCAGGCACCGTTGACCGAGCGGTCACGGTCGAGGTTGCCCTGCTTGTCGAGGAAGGCCTGCGGCGTTGCAGCGGCCGGCGCGGTCTCGCGCGCGTCCAGCATCACGTCCTTGCCGGTGGCCGCGTCATGCAGCAGGAAGAAGCCGCCACCGCCCAGGCCGGAGCTGATCGGCTCGACCACCGCCAGCGTGGACGACACTGCCACCGCGGCGTCGAAGGCGTTGCCGCCCTGCG
Source organism: Stenotrophomonas sp. SMYL89 (assembly GCF_036319985.1). NCBI lineage: Bacteria > Pseudomonadati > Pseudomonadota > Gammaproteobacteria > Lysobacterales > Lysobacteraceae > Stenotrophomonas > Stenotrophomonas sp. SMYL89. The sequence goes on from NZ_JAWIRW010000013.1 coordinate 47,854, forward strand.
CCAGAATGTCGATGCCGGCCTGCGTCGCCAGCGCGTGCCCACTGGCAATGGCCGCGCCATCGGGGCGCTCGGCACGGGCCGGGCTGTCGGCCCAGGCAATCGGGCTCAGCAGCAGGCCGAGCAGCAACAGGGGGCGGACGATCAGCGTCTTCATTCGGATGGGGGCTCCGCATAGAGTTCGGGGTGATCGTGCTGCAGCTGGCGCAGCTTGGCCAGCAGCTGGTCTTCCGTTTCCACGATCTCCGGGTCCGGATCGATGCACTCGACCGGGCAGACGACCACGCACTGTGGCTCGTCGAAATGACCCACGCATTCGGTGCAGCGCGCAGGGTCGATCACGTAGATGGTTTCACCCATCGCAATGGCCTGGTTCGGGCAGGCCGGCTCGCATACGTCGCAGTTGACGCAGAGCTCGTTGATTTTCAGCGACACGGCGATACTCCTCGCCCGCGCCCTGGGACAAAGGACCGGCCAGCGCGGGCGCGCGGGCCGGTCAGGTCATCAGCGACGCCCCTGCGGAGCGCCGCCCGGGCCATGCCGGAACATGGCCGCCATGGCTCGGTATTACTTGGCTTCGACGAAAATGTACTCGGCACCGGTCGGCTGGATGGCAGCCTGCACGCGGGCGTTGTCGGCCGACTGGCCGATGAAGACGACGCGCACGCCCTTCATCGAATCCGGCGACACGTCCTTGAACACGGCCTGGATCATGTCAGCCATCTTGCCCGAGGCCGACGAACCGAAGGCCAGCATGTTGCCCGGCTGCACGCCACGGGCCACGGCCTGGGTCGCGCTCTCGGTCTGGCGCTCGTACTTGGACTGGAAGTCCGGGTCCGATTCCGGCGAGAGGTAGTACAGGAACGGGCTGTTGGTGATGTTGCCCATGTTCTGGATGGCCACTTCCTGCAGGTACTTCTTCCAGCCTGCATCGTCATCCTTGGCCGGGGCGACCAGGGCCTGCTTGGCCTCGTCGACCGGAGCGGCCTCTTCCTTCTTGCAGGCGGTGAAGGCCAGGGCCAACGAAGCGATCAGCATCGCGCGCATGGTGGTGTTCATGGGTTTCCTCCCGGAATGGTGCGTGGTGTTGTACGTAATGGGGTGCGGGTACAGCGGGGCTTACGACTGTGCCGCCTTCGCTTCGCGGACCTTGCGCAGGGCTTCGAGCACCGCGGCCGGCACGAAGCCGGACACGTCGCCGCCCAGGCGCGCGATCTCGCGGACCAGCGAGGACGAAATGAAGCTGTGCTGCTCGGCCGGGGTCAGGAACAGGGTCTCGACCTCGGGGATCAGGTGTCGGTTCATGCTGGCCATCTGGAACTCGTACTCGAAATCGGACACCGCGCGCAGGCCGCGCAGCAGCACCCCGCCCTGGACCGAACGTACGAAATGGGCCAGCAGGGTGTCGAAGCCGATGACCTCGACGTTGCCATGGTGGCCGAGTGCGCCACGCGCCAGCTGCACGCGCTGTTCCAGCGGCAGCGCCGGGCCCTTGGACGGGCTCTGCGCCACGCCCACCACGACCTTCTCAAACAGCGGCGCGGCCCGGCTGACCAGGTCGATATGACCATTGGTGATCGGGTCGAACGTGCCGGGGTAGACGGCGATGCGGCGGTTGGCCACGGTCATGGGCGGATGCAGATGTTCAGATGAAGTCAAAGTGTAGCAGCGGCGCGGCGGTACAGGGCAAAGCGCACCTCACGGGTGCCGCCCTCGCGGTGCAGCAGCCAGTCCGGCGGCAGCACCGGCACGTGGCCGGCCGGCGATTCCAGGTACAGCCAGGCATCGGCGGCCAGGTGCCGCGGCAGCTGGGCCAGTACGTCCTGCCACAGGCCATCGGCGAACGGCGGATCGATGAACACCAGATCGGCCTGCTGCGCCGGCGCGTCCTGCAGCCAGCGCAGGGCATCGGCCTGCACCAGGGTGACCTGTTCGGTAGCCTGCAGCTTGGCCACGGCGGCGGTCAGATTGCGCCCCAGCTGAGCATCACGCTCGACCAGGGTGGCGTGGGCGGCACCGCGCGACACCGCTTCCAGGCCCAGCGCCCCGCTGCCTGCGAACAGATCCAGCACCCGTGCACCGCCCAGCTTGGGCATCAGCCAGTTGAACAGGGTTTCGCGCACGCGGTCGCTGCTGGGCCGAAGCCCGGGCAGGGACGGCACCGGCAAGCGGGTGTTGCGCCAGCGCCCGCCGATGATGCGGACCTGGCCGTCGTTGCCCGCACGGCCGCTCACAGGCGCCCCCGGCGGGGTTCATTCGAGAATTTCAGCATGAGCGGGATTGTAGTCGTCCGGGCGGCGCCCGGGGACGCGCCAACGCATGCGCGCTGTCGCTCCCACGCTTCGCTGCGCGAAACGCGGGCCCCACTTACCAGCTTCCACACCCCCGCCGCTTCGCGGCCGCCCCCTGACTCAGGGGGCTCCACCCCAGACGCGATCCAATGCTCGACATACAGGCAGGGTCAGATCCGTTTTCCTGCGGAAAACGGATCTGACCCCAGTTTTATTTCGATATCTGACAGATGTGTCGACCAAGGTCGACACCTACCAACAGCCGCGTGAACCTGTCAGAGGCGGGGCGGTGTGGGTTGGCAGGACCGTTGGCGCCATGGGCCCGAGGCATGCCTCGGGCGGGTTGGGCAGGACGCCCAACCCCGGTCTTGCTGAGTGCGCAGGACAGCGCACACGAGCAAGGCGCCATCGAGCCCCCATGGGTGAGGGCGCTTTGCTTGCGAAGCACCGCTTCGCAAGCGCCCGAACGCACAGCCGCCAGCGGCTGGGCCGGCCCCCGGAGGGGGGTTTACGGCGTGTCCTGCCCACCCACACCGCCCCGCCATCCCACGGATAGCCCGCTGTTGCTGTTGCATCGGCCTCTGCAGGTGCAGGGCTGCAAGCCCTGCCCGACCAACCCCTTGATTTCGGGACAATCAGCCATACCCCTTGGCGAGGCCGCACGCGCTGGCGCGGCATTGCACATGGAGCCTTAATCGATGACCGAGACCACCCAGACCGAAACCCTTGGCTTCCAGACCGAAGTCAAGCAGCTGCTGCAGCTGATGATCCACTCGCTGTACTCCAACAAGGAGATCTTCCTGCGCGAGCTGGTCTCCAACGCCGCCGATGCCGCCGACAAGCTGCGCTTCGAGGCCCTGACCCAGCCTGCCCTGCTGGAAGGCGACAGCGAGCTGCGCGTGCGCGTCAGCTTCGACGCCGCCGCCCATACCATCACCATCGAAGACAACGGCATCGGCATGAGCCGCGCCGAAGCCATCGCCCACCTGGGCACGATTGCAAAATCCGGCACCGGTGACTTCCTGCGCCAGCTGTCCGGCGACCAGAAGAAGGATTCGCAGCTGATCGGCCAGTTCGGCGTCGGCTTCTACAGCGCCTTCATCGTCGCCGACGAAGTGGAAGTGACCTCGCGCCGTGCCGGCCTGGCTGCAGGCGAAGGCGTGCGCTGGACCTCGCGTGGCGAAGGCGATTTCGAAGTGGCCACCGTCGACAAGGCCGAGCGCGGCACCCGCATCGTGCTGCACCTGAAGGACGGCGAGCACGACTTCGCCGATGGCTGGCGCCTGCGCAGCATCCTGAAGAAGTACTCGGACCATATCGGCCTGCCGATCCAGATGCCGAAGGAAGGCGGCGAAGAAGGCGCCGCCATCGAGTGGGAGACCGTCAACCGCGCCAGCGCGCTGTGGACCCGCCCGCGCACCGAGATCAGCGACGCCGAGTACAACGAGTTCTACAAGCACGTGGCGCACGACCACAGCGACCCGCTGGCGTGGAGCCACAACAAGGTCGAAGGCAAGCTGGAGTACACCTCGCTGCTGTACGTGCCCGGCCGCGCGCCGTTCGACCTGTACCACCGTGACGCGCCGAAGGGGCTGAAGCTGTACGTGCAGCGCGTGTTCGTGATGGACCAGGCCGAGCAGTTCCTGCCGCTGTACCTGCGCTTCATCAAGGGCGTGGTCGATTCCAACGACCTGTCGCTGAACGTCTCGCGCGAGATCCTGCAGTCCGGTCCGGTCATCGACTCGATGAAGGCCGCGCTGACCAAGCGCTCGCTGGACATGCTGGAGAAGCTGGCCACCGACAAGCCTGAGCAGTACGCCACGTTCTGGAAGGAATTCGGCCAGGTGCTGAAGGAAGGCCCGGCCGAGGACTACAACAACCGCGAGAAGGTGGCCGGGCTGCTGCGCTTCGCCTCCACCCGTGGCGACGCCGATGCGCAGGCCGTGTCGCTGGCCGATTACATCGGCCGCATGGCCGAAGGCCAGGACAAGATCTATTACCTGACCGGTGAGAGCTACAGCCAGGTGCGCAACAGCCCGCACCTGGAAGTGTTCCGCAAGAAGGGCGTGGAAGTGCTGCTGCTGACCGACCGCATCGACGAGTGGCTGATGGGCTACCTGACCGATTTCGACGGCAAGGGCTTCGTCGACATCGCCCGCGGCGACCTCGACCTGGGCGCGCTGGAAAGCGAGGCCGACAAGCAGGAACAGGAAGCGGCCGCCAAGGACAAGCAGGGCCTGGTCGAGCGCCTGAAGACGGTGCTGGGCGACGACGTGGCCGAGGTGCGCGTGTCGCACCGCCTGACCGATTCGCCGGCGGTGCTGGCCATCGGCGAACAGGACCTGGGGCTGCAGATGCGCCAGATCCTGGAAGCCAGCGGGCAGAAGGTGCCCGAAAGCAAGCCGGTGCTGGAGATCAACCCGGGTCACCCGCTGATCGCCAAGCTGGACGCCGAAGGCGATGGCGCACGTTTCGACGACCTCGGCCGGGTGCTGTTCGACCAGGCCGCACTGGCCGCCGGTGACAGCCTGAAGGACCCGGGCGCGTACGTGGCACGCCTGAACAAGCTGCTGCTGGAGCTGTCGGCCTGATCGGCAGGGTGGAGGTCAACCTTGGTGACGCGCTTTTGTAGAGTCGAGCCATGCTCGACTGCTCCATGAGTGCCAACCAAGGTTGGCACCTACCGAGGCGGGTCGGGCGTGCCAACCAAGGTTGGCACCTGCCGAGGCGGGTTGCTCAGGCCTGGCGATCCAGCAGTGAGCCCAGCATCTGGTCCTGCCGCCGGATCACTGCGGCGTTGGCAGCGAAAGCCACCACTTCGGCCTTGGCCGCCAGCAGATCACCCAGTGGCGCGCCCGGATCGGAGCCGGTGGTGGCCACCGCCGTCTCCACTCCGCCCTGCTCCACCGCACTGCGCTGCAGTTGCAGGCGCTCGGCATGCGGGGTCGCCAGATTGGCCACGTTGTGCGCGGCCACCTGAACACCCTGCTGGGCCGCGCGCATGCCGCTGAGTGCCGTTCCCATCACGTTGTTCATGGCGGTCTCCGGGCCGCACTGCGCAGCCCTCCGGACCGGTTAACGGCCGGCGGGCCGCGACCTTGAGTCCACATCGGCCGGACAGGCCCGAGTGGTAGCATATCCATCTGATTTCAGCGCCTTTTGCCAATGCTCAGTTTTTTCCGCCGCAAGAAGCCCCAGGATGCCCCCGCAACGGAGGCACCCAAGACCCAGCACTACTCGGCTGAAGAGCTGGCGGCGGCGTTCCCGTCGGCCGCACCGGTCGAGGACAAAGAACCAGCACCTGTAGTCGTACCGGTCGAGCCTGCGCCGGTCGAGCCGGCCCCAGCAGCCGTCGCTCCAGTTGCTGTCGAGCCCACTCCGGTGATTCAGGCTCCAGCCACTCCGGTTCCGGCAGCTCCGATGGTGATCGACGTCGCTCCCATCGCGCCCGCGGCCATCGAACCGGCACCGGCGCCTGAATCCACTCCGGCACCGGCCGCCGACGACCTGCCAGCCGCCGCTTCGGTCGACGCCGTTCCGGCGCCGGCCGGTAAGCCCGGCTGGCGCGAACGCCTGCGCAACAGCGTCATCGCACGCAGCTTCGGCGGCCTGTTCTCGCGCAACCCCAAGCTCGACGACGACCTGCTGGACGAGCTGGAAACCGCACTGATCACCGCCGACGTCGGCGTGGGCGCCACCACCGACCTGGTCGAAGGCCTGCGCAAGCGCATGAAGTCGCGCGAGTTCGCTGATGCCAATGCGCTGCTGGCCGCGCTGCGCGCCGAGCTGATCGCGATCCTGCAGCCGGTGGCCAAGCCGCTGGTGATCGACCGCAACGCCAAGCCGTTCGTGGTGCTCACCGTCGGCGTCAACGGCGTCGGCAAGACCACCACCATCGGCAAGCTGGCCAAGCGCTTCAAGGATGACGGCCACAGCCTGATGCTGGCCGCCGGCGACACCTTCCGTGCCGCTGCCGTGGCCCAGCTGCAGGCCTGGGGCGAGCGCAACGGCGTGGCCGTGGTCGCCCAGGGGCAGAACGCCGATGCCGCTTCGGTGGCATTCGACGCACTGCAGGCCGGCAAGGCCCGCGGCACCTCGGTGCTGATCGCCGATACCGCCGGCCGCCTGCACACCCAGTCCGGTCTGATGAACGAGCTGGGCAAGATCCGCCGCGTGCTCGGCAAGATCGATCCCACCGCCCCGCACGAAGTGCTGATGGTGATCGACGGCACCACCGGCCAGAACGCGCTGTCGCAGCTGCGCCAGTTCAATGCTGCGGTGAACGTGACCGGCCTGGTGGTGACCAAGCTGGACGGCACTGCCAAGGGCGGCGTGGTGTTCGCGCTGGCCCGCGAGTTCGGCATTCCGATCCGCTTTGCCGGCATCGGCGAGCGCCCGGAAGACCTGCGCGTGTTCGATCCGGAAGCCTTCGTCGACGCCCTGCTGCCTGAAGCTTTGGGCGCCTGATACACCGTGCAGCCACCGCACTCTGGTGCGGCCACCCATGGGGTGGCTCTACAAGGGTGAACCCACGGGTGGCTGCCTCTCTGGAACATCGATGCCCCGCCAGCCGCACGCCAGCGCCGACACCGCCCAGCAAGACGACTTCGTCGCCCGCATGCTGCACTGGTTCGACGACCACGGCCGCCACGACCTGCCCTGGCAGCACCCGCGCAGCCCGTACCGGGTCTGGCTGTCGGAAATCATGCTGCAGCAGACCCAGGTGGCCACGGTCATCCCGTATTTCCAGCGTTTCCTGCAGCACTTCCCGACCCTGCCCGACCTCGCCGCCGCCAGCAACGACGCGGTGATGGCGCAGTGGGCCGGGCTCGGCTACTACGCCCGCGCACGCAACCTGCATGCCGCTGCAAAGCGCTGCGTGGAACTGCACGACGGCGACCTGCCGCGCGATTTCGATGCACTGCACGCCCTGCCCGGCATCGGCCGCAGCACTGCCGGCGCGATCCTCAGCCAGGCCTGGAACGACCCGTTCGCGATCCTCGACGGCAACGTCAAGCGCGTGCTCAGCCGCTACCACGGCATCGACGGCTTCCCCGGCCTGCCGGCCATCGAGAAGCAGTTGTGGGCCATCGCCGAGGCGCACGTGGCACACGTGCCGGAAGGGCGCATGGCCGACTACACCCAGGCGCAGATGGACCTGGGCGCCACCGTGTGCAGCCGGGCCAAACCCGCCTGCGTCATCTGCCCGCTGCAGGACCAGTGCGTGGCACGCCGTGAAGGCCGCACCACTGATCTGCCCACGCCCAAGCCCAGCAAGACGCTGCCCGAACGCGAAGCGGTCGCCCTGCTGCTGCGCGACGCCCAGCAGCGCGTGCTGCTGCAGAAGCGGCCGGACACCGGCATCTGGGCGCAGCTGTGGACGCTGCCGCAGGCCGAGGCGGGCAGTGACCTGCAGGACTGGTTCGACACGCATGTCGACGGCTCGCTGGAAGATGCCGACGAACTGCCGGTGCTGCAGCACACCTTCAGCCACTACAAGCTGCATCTGCAGGTATTGTCACGGCAGGTACACGGACTGCGCGTGGAAGAACCCACGCTGCGCTGGGTGGCTGTCGACGAACTGCCCGCGCTGGGCCTTCCGGCGCCGATCCGCAAACTGCTCGACGGCGCCACGATCAAGACGCCGAAACGAACCTCCAAGAAATCCCGCAACCACGAGTGAGTGCCATGCCCCGAACCGTCTTCTGCCAGTACGAACAACGCGATGCCGAGGGCCTGGACTTCGTGCCCTACCCCGGTGAGCTGGGCCAGCGCATCTTCAACAACATCGGCAAGCAGGCCTGGGCCGCGTGGCTGGTGCACCAGACCATGCTGATCAACGAGAACCGGCTGTCGCCGCGCACGCCGGAGCATCGCGCGTTCCTGGAAGGCGAACTGGTCAAGTTCCTGTTCGAGAAGGACGCGGAAAAGCCGGCTGGCTTCGTGCCGGAAGCCTGACCCACAGGGAGTGCCGGCCGCTGGCCGGCAACCTGGCATCTGTGCGATGCCGGCCAGCGGCCGGCACAACCGCTATTTCGTGGCTTCCTCGCGCTCCTGCACCTGCGCCTGGCGCAGCTCCTGCTCGGAGGCGCGCAGTGCCTTCACGTCCAGCTTGCGGATGCTGTCGATGAAGCACGGCATGCGCGGGCCGCCGGTGGGGTCGCGCACCAGCACCTTGTCGAAGCGCGACGACACGCGGCCCATCTGGCTGGTCAGGCCGATGGCGGTGGCATACGGCAGGTCCTGGCAGGGGCCTCTCAACTCCAGCAGATAAGCTTCGCTGGGCCGGGTCCACACCGCCAGCGCGCTGTCACCCAGTTCGGTCCAGCCATTGAGGCTGCCGAAGAACTGCATGTCATTCTGTGGCGCGCCCGCATGGGCGCGGTACAGGGCCAGTTTTTCAGTGCTGCTGATCCGACCGGTGGTGGCACAGGCGGCCAGGGCCAGGCAGAGGCCGGCCAGCAGAAGCGGGGTCTTCATGGCGATCTCCTCGGGGAACTGCCGCCATCATGCGCCTGGCCTGGCAACACCGGCGCGACGACCGGCAGCCCCATTCAGCCGCTGGTCGGCGGCTGCCCTGGTCGACCAAGGTCGGCCTCTATCAAAGCGGGCCCGGAACGCCGGATTCCGGTAGACGCCAACCTTGGTTGGCGCTTGCCCTGCAGGAGCAGCCGACCAAGGTCGGCTTCTACCAAAGCGGGCCCAGCGCCTCAGACGTCGGCATGGGCCAGCGCGTGCAGGCGCCCTTCGCGCAACTCCAGCACCCGGTCCAGGCGACGCGCCAGGCTCCGGTCGTGGGTGACCAGCACCAGGCTGGTGTGACGTGCGCGGTTGAGCTCAAGCATCAGCTCGAACACGGTGCCGGCGGTGCGGTCATCCAGGTTGCCGGTCGGCTCGTCACCCAGCACGCAGGCCGGATGATTGACCAGTGCACGGGCTACGGCGGCGCGCTGGCGCTCACCACCGGACAGTTCGCCTGGCTTGTGATCGAGGCGGTGGCCGAGGCCGACCGCTTCCAGCAGCGTGGTGGCGCGGCTGCTCGCCTCGGCCACCGCGGTGCCGGCCAGCAGCACCGGCATCATCACGTTTTCCAGCGCGGTGAACTCCGGCAGCAGGTGATGGAACTGGTAGACGAAGCCCAGTGCCTGGTTGCGCAGCAGGCCTCGCGCGGTGTCCGACAGCGCCGACATGCGCTGGCCGGTCACGTAGACCTCGCCGGCGGTCGGAATGTCCAGGCCGCCCAGCAGGTGCAGCAGCGTGCTCTTGCCGGCGCCGGAGGCACCGATGATCGCCACCGTTTCGCCGGCGGTCACGGTCAGGTCCAGGCCATCGAACACCGGGGTCTGCATGCGCCCTTCGGCGTAGGTCTTGCCCAGTGCTTCGGCGCGGATCACTTCATCGCCGCGGTTGAAGACCTTATTCATAACGCAGGGCCTCCGCCGGCTGGGTGCGTGCCGCCCGCCAGGCGGGGTACAGGGTGGCCAGGAAGCTCATCAGCAGTGCGACCACGGTAATCGCCACCACGTCGCCGGTCTGCATGTCGGTCGGCAGGCCGGTGATGTAGTAGACATCCTCCGGCATCAGCTTGACGTTGAACACGCTCTCGATGGCGCCGAGGATGCGCTCCAGGTTGAGGGTCAGGGTGATGCCACCGATCAGGCCGGCAAGCGTGCCGAAGATGCCGATCAGCGAGCCCTGCACCATGAACACCTGCATCACCCCGCCCGGGGTCAGGCCGAGGGTGCGCAGGATGGCGATGTCGGCCTGCTTGTCGGTCACCAGCATCACCTGCGAGGAGACCAGGTTGAAGGCGCCCATGGCGATGATCAGCGACAGCAGGATGCCCATCACCACCTTCTCCATGCGCAGCGAGTGGTAGAGGTTGGCATTCTGCTGGGTCCAGTCGCTCACCCGGTAGGCACCACCGAGGTTCTGCGCCAGATCCACGCCCACTTCCAGCGAGCGATCCATGTCGTGCAGTTTCAGGCGCACGCCGGTGGCGCCGTCGCTGCGCAGTACGCGCTCCAGGTCCTGCATGTTGGCGAAGCCCACGCCACGGTCGACTTCGTTGTAACCGGCCTCGAAGATGCCGCTGACGGTGAAGCGTTTCATCCGTGGCACCGCGCCGGCAGGCGTGCCCTGCACTTCTGCAAAGGTCACCAGCACCTGGTCGCCGACGTCCACGCCCAGCCAGATCGCCAGCTCCTTGCCCAGCAGCACGTTGAAGCTGCCCGGCTTGAGGCTGTCATAGCTGCCCTTGGTGATCTTCTTGTCGATCACCGACACCTTCGGTTCCAGCGCCGGATCGATGCCCTGGATGATCGCGCCCTGCACGCGCGGGCCGCTGATCATCGACTGGATCTCGATGTACGGCGCGGCACCGGCCACGCGCGGATCCTTGTTGGCCACGTCGACCACCCGCATCCAGTCCGGCATCGGCTCGCCGTCGCGGCTGATGGTGGTGTGCGCGGTCATCTGCAGCAGGCGGCTGCGGATTTCCTTCTGGAAACCGCTCATCACCGCCAGGGTGGTGATCAGCACCGTGACGCCGAGCGCGATGCCCAGGATCGATGCCATCGAGATGAAGGAGATGAAGCCGTTGCGGCGCTTGGCGCGCAGGTAGCGCAGGCCGATGGCCACGGGGATGGGTTTGAACATGCAGGCACGCCGGTCAATTCAGCTTATGGTGCCATCGACCGGGGCCGACGGGAAACGCTGCGTGCGGCGACGGCCAGTCGCAGTTCACGTCGCTGCCCGGAATCGAGCACATCCGGCCAGAACAGCAGGCGCCGGCGGCGCCGATCCTCACGCCAGAGCAGCAGCAGCCAGGGGCCGCGCACCACCATTTGCGGCGCCGCCACCTCCTTCCCCGCCACCTGCAGCGGTTCGGCTGGCGCCGGCAGAAGCACCTGCACACGTGGCCTGCGCTGTCGCCAGGCCAGTTCGGTCACGCCGATGGCCCAGGCCAGCAGTACCGCGGGCATCAGCAGGCGCGGCGGCAGGTCCGATGCGCGCAGCAGCCAGGGGGCGGCCAGCAGCACCGCCAGCTGGGCCGCGGCCTGCAGCCGTGAGGGCCGCCACTCAAGGCTTGAGGGCGAGGATCTTCTGCATGAGGGGGATTGCGTGCGCATGCGGGCAGGCCTCATAGCCCATGAACCAGCGCCACAACCTATCGTCCTCGCAGTCGAGCAGGAACAGGAAAACCTCGCGCTCTTCTGTCGGCGCAGCGCTCCATTCGTGGTCGAGGTAACGGCCGAACAGCTGGTCCAGCTCGCGCATGCCGCGGCGGCAGCGCCAGCGCAGCTTCTTCAGCAGAACGTCTTCTTCCATCGTGTTTCTCCAGATACAGCAAAGCCACGCATGGCGTGGCTCTACTGAGGTGGTGCAGCCACGCGTGGCGTGGCTCTACCCGGTACAGCCGGACCGTATCAGGCGCGGCGTTCCATCATCAGCTTCTTGATTTCGGCGATCGCCAACGCCGGGTTCAGGCCCTTCGGGCAGGTCCGGGCGCAGTTCATGATGGTGTGGCAGCGGTACAGCTTGAACGGATCTTCCAGATCGTCCAGGCGCGCACCGGTGTCCTCATCGCGCGAGTCGATGATCCAGCGGTAGGCCTGCAGCAGGATCGCCGGGCCGAGGTAACGCTCGCCGTTCCACCAGTAGCTCGGGCAGCTGGTCGAGCAGCAGGCGCACAGGATGCACTCGTACAGGCCGTCCAGCTTCTTGCGGTCTTCCGGCGACTGCAGGCGCTCGCGGTCCGGCGGTGCCGGGGTCTGGGTGCGGATCCACGGCTTGATCGAGGCGTACTGCGCGTAGAAGTGGGTCAGGTCCGGAACCAGATCCTTGACCACGTTCATGTGCGGCAGCGGGTAGATCGGCACTTCCTTCTTGCCGCAGTCCGAGATGGCTCGGGTGCAGGCCAGGGTGTTGGTGCCGTCGATGTTCATCGCGCACGAACCACAGATACCTTCGCGGCAGGAGCGGCGGAAGGTCAGCGTCGGATCAATCTCGTTCTTGATCTTGATCAGGGCGTCCAGGACCATCGGGCCACAGGCGTCCAGATCGACTTCATAGGTGTCGGTGCGCGGGTTGCTGTCGTCGTCCGGACTCCAGCGGTAGATCTTGAAGGTGCGCACGTTCTTGCCGCCGTTCTTGACGGGGAAGTGCTTGCCCTTCGTGATCTTGGAATTCTTGGGGAGTGAAAACTCGGCCATGGCTGCTCTCGTTGGCTCAGGCGGCCCGCGCCCGTGGGCGCGGATTGCATGGTAGGCGGGGTCGGATCAGTACACGCGCGGCTTCGGCGGCACCACGGACACGTCGTCGGTCAACGTGTACATGTGCACCGGACGGTAGTCGAAGCTGCACTTGCCCTTCTCGTCGACGCTGACCAGGGTGTGCTTCTGCCAGTTGACGTCGTCGCGGTCCGGATAGTCCTCGTGCGCATGCGCGCCGCGGCTTTCCTTGCGCTGTTCGGCCGAGTTGATCGTCGCCACCGCGTTGAGCAGCAGGTTGTTCAGCTCGTAGGTCTCGATCAGGTCCGAGTTCCAGACCAGCGAACGGTCGGAGACCTTCACGTCCTGGAACGAGTCGAAGATCTTGTCCATCTTCTCGCAGCCTTCCTTCAGCGTCTGGCTGGTGCGGAAGACGGCCGCGTCGGCCTGCATGGTGCGCTGCATGCGATCGCGGATGACCGAGGTCGGGGTATCGCCGTTGGCGTGGCGCAGCTTGTCCAGCAGGCCCAGCGCCTTGTCGCAGGCATCGGCCGGCAGCGGCTTGTGCGAAGCGCCCGGCTTGATGGTCTCGGCGCAGCGGTTGGCCACCGCACGACCGAACACCACCAGGTCCAGCAACGAGTTCGAACCCAGGCGGTTGGCGCCGTGCACGGACACGCAGGCCGCTTCACCGATGGCGTACAGCCCCGGCACCACGGCATTGTCGTTGTCGCCGACCTTCTGCACCACTTCGCCGTGGTAGTTGGTCGGGATGCCGCCCATGTTGTAGTGCACGGTCGGGATGACCGGGATCGGCTGCTTGTGCACGTCGACGCCGGCGAAGATGCGGGCGCTCTCGGCGATGCCCGGCAGCTTCTCGTCGATCACGCCCGGGCCGAGGTGGGTCAGGTCGAGCAGGATGTGGTCCTTGTGCTCGCCGACGCCGCGGCCTTCGCGGATCTCGATGGTCATCGAACGACTGACCACGTCGCGCGAGGCCAGGTCCTTGTAATGCGGCGCGTAGCGCTCCATGAAGCGCTCGCCGCTGCTGTTGCGCAGGATGCCACCTTCACCGCGGACACCCTCGGTGATCAGGCAACCGGCGCCGTAGATGCCGGTCGGGTGGAACTGCACGAACTCCATGTCCTGCATGGCGATGCCGGCACGCATGGCCAGGCCGCCACCGTCGCCGGTGCAGGTGTGCGCCGAGGTGGCGCTGAAGTAGGCACGGCCGTAGCCGCCGGTAGCCAGCACCACGCCCTGGGCGCGGAACAGGTGCAGAGTGCCGTCGGACATGTCCAGGGCCAGCACACCGCGGCACGCGCCCTCATCGTCAAAGATCAGGTCGAGTGCGAAGTACTCGATCATGAAGCGCGCGTCGTGCTTCAGCGACTGCTGGTACAGGGTGTGCAGCATCGCGTGGCCGGTACGGTCGGCCGCCGCGCAGGTACGCTGCGCCGCCGGGCCTTCGCCGTACTTGGTGGTCATGCCACCGAACGGACGCTGGTAGATCTTGCCTTCGGCGGTGCGCGAGAACGGCACGCCGTAGTGCTCGAGCTCGATGATGGCCGGGATAGCCTCACGGCACATGTATTCGATGGCGTCCTGGTCGCCCAGCCAGTCCGACCCCTTGATGGTGTCGAAGAAGTGGTAGCGCCAGTCGTCCTCGCCCATGTTGGCGAGTGCGGCCGAGATACCGCCCTGGGCGGCAACGGTGTGCGAGCGGGTCGGGAAGACCTTGGTCAGGCACACGGTCTGCAGGCCCTTGGCGGCCAGGCCGAACGTGGCGCGCAGGCCGGCACCGCCGGCGCCGACCACGACCATGTCGTACTTGTGTTCGGTGATCTTGTAAGCGGACATCTAATCTGGATTCCTGTGTAGGTGCCTGGGCTCAGGCAACGCCGAGGGCGATGCGGCCCACCGCAAACACACTGACGATCATGCCGAGCACGGCGACGAACTTCACCGCGGTCTGCAGCACCAGGGCCAGCAGCGATTCGTGGATGTAGTCTTCCAGCACGACCTGCATGCCGAGCTGCGCGTGCCAGAACATGGCGATCAGCAGGCCGATCAGCGGCACGGCGTTCCACGGCTTGGCCACGGCGGCGGCGGCGGTCGCGTAGTCCGAGCCCAGCAGGCCCAGCACGAAGACCAGGAACCAGATGCCCAGTGCCACCAGGGCGGCGGCGGTCAGGCGCTGGTGCACGAAGTGCTCGGTGCCGGTCTTGGCCGAACCGAGGCCGCGCACGTTCTTCAACGGGGTACGGAACTTGCTCACGCGGCACCTCCGAACATCACATAGGCCCACACCAGCAGGGTGATCACCAGGCTGCCGATGACCGACAGCCAGCTGCTGCGGATGAAGGCGGGGATGCTGAAACCAATGGCGAAGTCCTGCACGACGTGGCGGATGCCATTGCACAGGTGATAGGCGAACGACCATGTCCACGCGAACAGGAACACGCGGCCATACCAGGCCCCGGCATGGCCGGTGAAGCAGTTCCAGGACTCGGGCCCCATCATCAGCGCCAGCAGGCCGGCAGCGATGATGAGGGCACCAACAGACAGAAAGATGCCAGTAGCTCGATGCAGGATCGAGGTGGCCATCTGAATCTGCCAGCGATACACCTGAAGGTGCGGGGAAAGTGGGCGTTGTCTGGTCGCCATTCGCTGGGCTCGTTGTCTCGGCTGGGCGGCACGCGGCCGCGTTGGCTCAATGCTGATCAGAAATCGATGCAGCGTCCGTTTTTCTCCCAATCGCCATACCGCACCGGATCAAGTCCGCCGCGGCCGCCGAATTCCTCCGCCTTTTCCTGTTCCACGGGCACGGGTGCCGCAGGGACCAGCGGGGCTTCAGATTCGTCGTCGGGAGTGGGGGTTGTTTGGCCTATCATGTTCGGTCTCGCAACGCACAAATTTTAGACCTCGTTCACGTGCCTGACAACCTGCCCCCTGCTTTCGTCGGATATCCGCGCCTGCCCGGCCACCAGCTGCTGAGCCTGCAAGGCCCGGATGCGGCTGTCTTCGCCCACGCCCAGTTCAGCAGCGATGTCACCGCCCTGCCCCTGCAGCACTGGCAGTGGAGTGCCTGGCTGAGCGCCAAGGGCCGCACCCTGGCGGTGTTCCAGCTGCTTCGGCTGGCCGAGGACCACGTGATGCTGGTGCTGGCCGACGGCGATGCCGATGCGATTGCGTCGCAACTGCAGCGCTTCGTGTTCCGTCGCAAGGTGAAGGTGCAGGTGCGCAGCGATCTGGCCGTGGCCGGCGCGTTCACTGCGCCGGAGGCCGCCAGCGGCGCCGCGATTGCGCACGCTGCAGCGGACGACTGGGAACTGGATCTGGGCAGCGACGCACTGCCGCGCACCCTGCGAATTGGCGCCGCTGATGCCTTTGCCGCCGGCAGCAAAACCGATGAGGCCGCTTTCGCCCTGGCTTGGCGCCAGTCCGACCTGCGCTACGGCCTTCCGCGGCTGGAGGAAAGCCAGCGCGAAGTGTGGACCCCGCAGCAGCTGGGCCTGGACCGCCTGAACGGCTACAGCGTGAAGAAGGGCTGCTACCCGGGCCAGGAAATCGTTGCCCGCACCCACTTCCTCGGCAAGGCCAAGCGTGCGGTGCAGTTGCTTCAGACAGCCGCACCGGCGCAGGCCGGCGATGGCGTGCAGCAGGACGGCGTCGCGTTGGGCACGATTGCCAGCGTGGCCGGTGAGCTGGCGCTGGCGGTCTTGCCACTGGAGGCCGGCGACGCCGAGCTGCAGGTGGGTGGCGCCGTGGCGCAGCGCGTGCCGTTGCTGGATGGCCTGGCACGCTGAGGTTCACGCCGGGCACGGCCCGGCGCTACCGCTTCATCCACGCATGGCGTCGATCTACTGAACCCACCTTCTGTAGAGCCGAACCCATGCTCGGCTTCTCCATGAAATACAGCCGAGCGTGGGCTCGGCTCTACAGGGTCAGAGGCGCTCGCCGGTTTCCGCGTTGAAGAAATGCAGGCCCTGCGGGTGGATCGCTACGCGGATGTCCTCGCCCACCGCAGGCAACGCCTGCGGCGCCACGCGCATGGTCAGCGCGTGCTGGCCACTGCTGAGGTTGACGAATATCTCGTTGCCGACCGGTTCGATGCCTTCAATGCGCGCGCTGAACGCATGCGCATCGTCGGCGGTCGCCGGCTGCAGGTGCTCTGGACGCACGCCCACCGCGATCGGCTTCTGCAGCCACGCCGGATCGATCGTGGCCTGGCCCAGCGGTGCACGCCAGTCGCCGTCGACCACAGTCACGCCACCGGCGTCGCCCTGCAGCGTGCCACGCAGCACGTTCATCGCCGGGCTGCCGAGGAAACCGGCCACGAACAGGTTGGCCGGGCGGTCGTACAGCGCCATCGGCGTATCGATCTGCTGGATGATGCCGTCCTTCAGCACCACGATGCGCTGGCCCAGGGTCATCGCTTCCACCTGGTCGTGGGTCACGTAGATCATCGTGGTGCCCAGCTTGCGGTGCAGCTGCGCGATCTCGGTGCGCACGCTGTGGCGCAGCTTGGCGTCGAGGTTGGACAGCGGCTCGTCCAGCAGGAACACCGCCGGCTCGCGCACCAGCGCACGGCCCAGTGCCACGCGCTGGCGCTGGCCACCGGACATCGCCTTGGGAAGCTTGTCCATCATCTCGGTCAGGCCCAGCGTCTGCGCCGCCTCGGCGATGCGCTTGTCGATGGTGGCCTTGTCATGGCCGCGCAACTTCAGGCCGAAGGCCAGGTTCTCGGCCACGGTCATATGCGGGTACAGCGCGTAGCTCTGGAACACCATGGCGATGTCGCGGTCCTTCGGCGCCACGTCGTTGACCACGCGGTCGCCGATGCTCAGCGTGCCGCCGCTGATCTCCTCCAGGCCAGCCACCATCCGCAGCAGGGTCGACTTGCCACAGCCGGACGGGCCGACCAGCACCATCAGCTCGCCATCGGCGACCTCGAAGGTGGCGTCCTTCACCGCGACCTGGCCGTTGTCATAGACCTTGCGCACACCCTGCAACTGCACTTTTGCCATATCACCTATCCGGTCCGCCCGAAGCCGGGCTGTCTTTTGGGACTGCCTCGGCCCTCCCGATGGCAGTGATGATTGCGCGCTTGCCGCATGACGGCGAGCACTGCAATCGAATACAGTTGCCCATTCTGCCATGTAAACGTTTTCACGTGGCACTATCCGATGATCGGTGCGCACCGATCTGCGTCGGCGGTGGAACGAAGCTTCCGCCGGGGCAGTGGTTTCGAATGGAACGGTCTCCCGCTACCCCGGAGATCGCCCCTGACGAACCTCGGACAGGCAGTTGCGCGGATGTCCCCCGAACCCAGCCATGAAGCGATTGACAACGATGTCACCCGGATCTGAAACTCGAGCGATGCACGACACCCTCTTCCTGTTCGGTGCCACAGGTGATCTGGCCCAGCGCTACCTGTTCCCTTCGCTGCTTCGCCTGCTTGGCGACGGCCTGCTGCCGGAGGACTTCCGCATCCGCGCACTGGCCCTGTCCGGGCATGACACCGAAGCCTTCCATGACATCCTGCGCCCGCGCCTGCAGCAGGCCATGCCGATGGCCACGCAGGACGACATCAGTGCCCTGCTGCGCCGCATCGACTACCGTTCGGTGGACCTGCGCGACGTCGACTCGGTTGCCGCCGCGGTCTCCGACCTGGTGCACCGCAAGTGCGTCAGCTACCTGGCCATCCCGCCGGGTCTGTACATCTCCACCTGCGAAGGCCTGGCCAAGGGCGGCGCACTTGCCGCACCGGCACGCCTGATGCTGGAGAAGCCGATCGGCAGCGACAGCGAGAGCGCCGAGGAGATCATCTCCACCATCGGCCAGTGGATCGACGAGGACCGCGTGTTCCGCCTCGACCACTACCTGGGCAAGGCGGCGGTGCAGAACCTGATCGCGCTGCGCTTCGGCAACACGCTGCTGGAAGCGGTGTGGAACCGCAACTACATCGAATCGGTGCACATCCTGGTGGCCGAGAGTGAAGGCGTGGATGGCCGCGATGCCTATTACGCCCGTTCCGGTGCGCTGCGCGACATGGTGCAGAGCCATATCCTGCAGCTGCTGTGCATGGTGGCGATGGAGCCGCCTGCCTCGCTGGAAGCCGACCGCATCCGCGACGAAAAGGTCAAGGTACTGCGTGCGCTGCGTCCGCTCGATGCCAGGCACGCCGCGCGTGACAGCATCCGTGGCCGCTACACCGCCGGCAGCATCAACGGCCAGCCGGCCCAGGCCTACCAGCCGCCGGAAGGCAGCGACGTGGAAACCTTCGCCGGCGTCACCGCGCATATCGACAACTGGCGCTGGAGCGGCGTGCCGTTCCACCTGGTCACCGGCAAGCGCCTGCCCGAACGCACCACCCGCGTGGTGGTCACGCTGAAGCCGGTCACCCACTGGCTGTTCGAGCGCCCGCAGCGTGCGCAGGCCGCGCCGAACCGCCTGGTATTCCAGCTGCAGCCGCAGGAGAACATCGAACTGGGCCTGATGAGCAGCCTGGCCGGCCCGGAATGGGGCGCGCTGGAACTGCATCCGCTGGAACTGGAACTGTCGGTGCCGACCGGCCTTCATCGCCGCATCGCCTACGAACGCCTGTTCCTGGACGCCTTCAACGGCAACCACACCCTGTTCGTGCGCGACGACGAAGTGCGTGCCGCCTGGGCGTGGATCGACAGCGTGGCCGATGCCTGGAAGGCAGCCAAGCTGCCGCTCGAACCCTACCCCGCTGGCCAGTGGGGCCCGAGCAACGCAACGGAGTTCCTGCCGCAGGGCGTGGACGCACCGGACAGCGGAGCCTCGGCATGAGTGCCAGCTCGCAGCCGGTGCTGGTCGCCGACATCGGTGGCACCAATGCGCGCTTCGCCCTGGCCGACACCTCGCTGGACGCGCCATTGCTGAAGGAGAGCATCCGCGAATACGCAGTGACGGAGTTCCCGTCGCTGGGGGATGCCGCGCACCACCACCTGGAACAGATCGGTGCCACCGCAAGCCGCGGCGTGTTCGCGGTTGCCGGGCGTGTCGACGGCGACGAGGCACGCATCACCAATCATCCGTGGGTGATCTCGCGCAGCCGTACCGCAGCAATGCTGGGCTTCAACGAACTGCACCTGATCAACGACTTCGCCGCGCAGGCGATGGCGATCTCGCTGCTGCAACCCGACGACGTGGTCCAGGTGGGCGGTGCCGCCTGGGTGCCGGGCAAGCCGGGCCAACCGCGCAACTACGCGGTGATCGGGCCGGGTACCGGCCTCGGTGTCGGTGGTCTGATCCTGCGTCACGGCCGCTGCTATCCGCTGGAAACCGAAGGCGGCCATGTAAGCTTCCCACCGGGTACTCCGGAAGAGATCCGCATCCTGGAGATCCTCTCCGAGCAGTTCGGGCGCGTCTCCAACGAGCGGCTGATCTGCGGCCCCGGCCTGGTCAACATCCATCGCGCGGTGTGCGAGATGGCCGGCATCGATCCGGGCCAGCTGCAACCGGTGGACGTGACCGCCCGCGCCCTGCATGGCGATCCGCAGGCAATGCGCACCGTCGATGTGTTCTGCGCGGTGTTCGGCGCCATTGCCGGCGACCTGGTACTGACCCAAGGCGCCTGGGACGGCGTGTTCCTGACCGGCGGACTGACCCCGAAGATGCTCGATTCACTGCAGCACTCCGGGTTCCGCCAGCGCTTCGAACACAAGGGGCGGTTCTCTTCGATCATGGCGCGGGTTCCGTCGCTGGCCGTGATGCATCCTCACGCCGGGCTGCTGGGCGCCGCTGCCTATGCCGCCGACGCCGAACGTGACGCACCAGGAGTTGCCGCATGAGCCCCACCTTCCACGACGACCGCATCGATTTCATCCACCACGGCGATGCCGATGGCTGGATCGAAGCGGTAGCCGCCGAGATGGCGCAGACCCTCAACCACGACATCAATGAAGTGGGCCGCGCGCGCATCCTGCTGTCCGGTGGCACCACGCCGGCACCGGTGTATCAGGCGCTGGCCGAACTGGACGTGCACTGGGACCGGGTTGAAGTGAGCCTGGCCGACGAGCGCTGGCTGTCGCCGCAGGATCGCGACAGCAATGCCTGGCTGGTGCGCGAACACCTGCTCAAGCGCGCCGAGGGTGCCCACTTCGATCCGCTTGTGCGGATTGGCAAGCCGCTGCCGGAATGCGTCTACACCGCCAACCTGCAGGCCCAGCACAGCCAACCGCCGAGCCTGGTGGCACTTGGCATGGGCAACGACGGCCACACCGCCTCGCTGTTCCCGGGTTCGAAGGACCTGGCCCGTGCACTGGAAAGCACCCTGCCCTACGCAGCGCTGGATGCCACCGGCTGCCCGGGCGCGAACCAGTGGCCGCTGCGCATCACGCTGACCCCGCACGGCCTGCGCCAGTGCCGCCAGCGCCTGCTGCTGCTGCGCGGCAAGCAGAAGCTGCAGGTGCTGCGCCAGGCGCTGGATAGCAACAACGCCCAGCAGTACCCGATCCTCAATGCGATCAACCTGGACGGCGCGCGCCTGCGCGTCCACTGGGCTGATTGATGTCGGCGGCGGCGCATGCCGCCGCTTGCCTCTCGCCACCACGAACGCCGGTAGCCAATGAGCCTCCATCCGCAACTGCAAGCCATCACTGAGCGCGTCATCCGCCGCAGCGCCGCCTCGCGTGCCGCCTATCTGGCCGCGATCGACGCCTCCCTGCGCGAGGGCCCGTTCCGCAGCCGCCTGAGCTGCGGCAACCTCGCCCACGGATTCGCCGCCTGCGGCGGCACCGACAAGAGCCGCCTGCGCGGTGGCGTGACGCCGAACCTGGGCATCATCACCGCCTACAACGACATGCTGTCGGCGCACCAGCCGTTCGAAACCTATCCCGAGCAGATCCGCGAGATCGCCCGCGAACTGGGCGCCACCGCGCAGGTGGCCGGCGGCGTGCCGGCGATGTGCGACGGCGTCACCCAGGGCCGTGGCGGCATGGAACTGTCGCTGTTCTCGCGCGATGTGATCGCACAGGCGACCGCCATCGGGCTCAGCCATGACATGTTCGACACCACCGTCTACCTCGGCGTGTGCGACAAGATCGTGCCGGGCCTGCTGATCGGCGCGCTGGCCTTCGGCCACCTGCCGGCGGTGTTCGTGCCGGCCGGCCCGATGACCCCGGGCATCCCGAACAAGCAGAAAGCCGAAGTCCGCGAGCGCTATGCTGCCGGCGAAGCCACCCGCGAAGAACTGCTGGAAGCCGAGTCCGCCTCGTACCACGGCGCCGGCACCTGCACCTTCTACGGCACCGCCAATTCCAACCAGGTACTGCTGGAAGCGATGGGCGTGCAGCTGCCGGGTGCGTCGTTCGTCAACCCGGGCACGCCGCTGCGCGATGCACTGACCCGCGAAGCCACCGAACGCGCGCTGGACATCACCGCGCTGGGCGATGACTTCCGTCCGCTGGGCCGCATCATCGACGAGCGCGCGATCATCAACGCGGTCATCGCGCTGATGGCCACCGGCGGTTCGACCAACCACACCATCCATTGGATCGCGGTGGCACGTGCCGCCGGCATCGTGCTGACCTGGGACGATTTCGACGAGCTGTCGCAGCTGATCCCACTGCTGGCCCGCGTCTATCCGAACGGCGATGCCGACGTGAACCGTTTCGCTGCGGCCGGCGGCCCGGCGTTCGTGTTCGGCGAGCTGATCAAGGCCGGCCTGATGCACGGCGACCTCGTGAGCGTGGCGCGCGGCGGCATGGCCGACTACGCGCGCGAACCGCAGCTGCGCGACGGCCAGCTGGTCTACCTGCCAGGCCTGGAACGCAGCGCCGATGACGAAGTGGTGCGCGGTGTCGACAACCCGTTCGAACACCAAGGTGGCCTGCGCCTGCTGCGCGGCAACCTGGGCAAGTCGCTGATCAAGCTGTCGGCGGTGAAGCCGCAGTACCGCACGATCGAAGCACCGGCGGTGGTGGTGGATGCACCGCAGGTGTTGAACAAGCTGCACGCCGGTGGCCTGCTGCCGCAGGATTTCGTGGCGGTGGTGCGCTACCAGGGCCCGCGTGCCAACGGCATGCCGGAACTGCATTCGCTGGCGCCGCTGCTGGGCCTGCTGCAGAACCAGGGCCGGCGCGTGGCGCTGGTCACCGACGGCCGCCTGTCCGGCGCCTCGGGCAAGATCCCGGCGGCCATCCATGTGACGCCGGAAGCGGCGCGTGGTGGCCCGCTTGCCAAGGTGCGCGAAGGCGACATGATCCGCTTGGATGGCGAGGCTGGCACGCTGGAAGTGCTGGTGGATGCGGCGGAATGGGCCGCACGTTCGCTGGCACCGAACACCGCGCCGGCCGCGCATGATCTGGGCCGCAATCTGTTCGCGATCAACCGTCGCGTGGTGGGTCCGGCGGACCAGGGGGCGATCTCGATTTCGTGCGGGCCGGCGGCGGCCGATGGCGGGCCGTGGGATTACGACGCGGAGTATGAGCTGGGGCACGATGCGGCCGCGGCGGCGGCGCCGCATGAGGCGAAGGACGCCTGAAGCGAAAAGCCGCGGCAGGCTTCCCGGCCTGGGCAGTAGAGCGCCCTGGCCGGGACACGCCGTAAACCCATCCATGGGGGCTCGATCGCGGCATCCAGGCCGCTCCCGGGCCCGGCCAGGGCGCTCTACTGCCCTTGGACAATTCCCGGCGCGTCATCTGCGCTGCGGCCACTGAATCAAGAAGAGCAAAGGCAAGGGCAAAAGCATGGGTATCGAACAACATCAGGTGAAGGCGGCGGAGCTGTTGCATGCGGCGGGCATCCTGCCGGTCGTGACGATTCATACGCTGGACCAGGCGCGGGCGGTCAGTGCGGCGCTGCTGGAAGGTGGTTTGCCGGCCATCGAGCTGACGCTGCGGACGCCGGTGGCGATGGAAGCGCTGGCGATGCTCAAGCGTGAGCTGCCGGATGTAGTGGTGGGCGCGGGCACGGTGCTGACTGTGGAGCAGATGCAGCAGTCCATCGACGCGGGTGCGGATTTCCTGGTGACCCCGGGCACACCGCCAGCGCTGGCTGATGCACTGGCCGCTGCTCCGCTGCCGGTGGTACCGGGCGCGGCCACGCCGACCGAGCTGCTGTCGCTCTACGCGCGCGGCTTCCGCGTGTGCAAGCTGTTCCCGGCCACGGCCGTAGGCGGGCTGGCAATGATCAAGGGCCTGGCCGGCCCGGTCGCCGACCTCAAGCTGTGCCCGACCGGTGGCATCACCGAAAATACCGCTGCCGAGTACCTTGAGCAGAAGAACGTGGTCTGCATCGGTGGTTCGTGGATGGTGCCGGGCAACTGGATCGCCGACGGCGAATGGGACAAGGTGCGCGCCAGCGCCGCCGACGCCGCGAAGATCATCAAGCGCGTTCGCGGCCACTGACAAGAGGATCGGGGTCGGGTGCCATTCCCGGGGGGCTATGGCGCCCCACCCCCACCACCTGCGGGCGCCGCGCGCCCCAACTCACCCGCGCGGGGGCGTGCCCCCCCCCCCCGCCCCCCCTCCCCCCCCCCCCCCCCCCCCCCCCCCCCCCCCCCCCCGCGACCCGCTCCTGCTCTTCCTTCTTCATTCCGCGGTGGACGCGCACGGAAACTGTCCGTGGCCCTGCGGAGGGATTGCGCAGGGGCGTAAGCGCCATGGATGGCGCGCCCGAGCCTCCAGGGATGGATTCACGGCATCCCCTGCGCAATCCCTCCGCAGGGCCAACCACACGAATCCTGCCGCACACCGCGAGGGACTCAGCCGTTGGCCGAATCCCCTACAGCGGCCGTGCCGGATCCACCAGCCCGTACTGGCTGGCCATCCGCGCCAACGCGATGTTGTCGTGGATCCCCATCTTCTCGAACAGCCGCGCCTTGTGCGTGTTGACCGTCTTCGCACTCAGGCTCAGGCGCCGCGCGATGTCTTCCTGGCGCAGGCCCTGGGTCAGCAACAGCGCCACCTCAAGCTCGCGCGGCGACAGGTTGTCGAACGGCGAACCATTGCCTTCCACCGTCGACAGCGCCAGATTCTGCGCGATGCTGGTGCCCAGGTAGCGACGACCGGCCGCCACATCACGCACCGCACGCAGCAGTTCCTGCGCATCGCAGCCCTTGCCGATGTAACCGGCCGCGCCGGCTTCGAGCAGGCGCTTGGGCAGCGGGCCGTCTTCCAGTACCGACACGATCACCACGCGGGTATTGCGGTGGCTGCGGACGATGCGCTCGGTCACTTCCATGCCGCTCACGCCCGGCAGATGCAGGTCGCACAGCACCACGTCCGGCAACAGCTGGCGGACCTCGCGCAGTGCGTCCTCACCGGTCTCGGCTTCGCCCACCACCTCGATGTCGGTTTCCCCCGACAGAATCATCTTCATACCGGTGCGGACCAGTGCGTGGTCATCCACCAGGTAGACTCGAATCGTCATTCACGTACCTCTTCGAATGCGGCCATTGCAGGTCAAGCTAGGCAGGGTGCCGATACCCTGCAAGCGCGTCCGGAATGTGGCGCCGGCGATCTGCCTTGCGCATCACATAACCGCGCGTTGTGCTTGCCCCTGTCTTGCAGAACCTGCTGCAACGAAACAACTGATCTATCACGTAGACGTCCCTCAAGGGCCATCCACGTCAAACCCCCTGTGGTGGTGCTTCGCTGGCCTTCGCTGGCGGCGGGCCGTGACGTCGCCAAGGGTGCCGGCGACTGAACATGACCAGATAGCACCCTACCACCCAAACCAGCGCGGCACACCATCCGGCCAGGATGTCGGAGGGGTAATGCACCCCCAGGTAGACCCGCGACACGCTGACCAGCAGGCTGAACGCGGGTGCCAGCATCAGGACCGGCCAGCGCCAGCGGGTGTTCCAGGCCAGCAGCACCAGGGTCACCGCCAGGGTCATCGAGCCCATCGCGTGCCCGCTGGGGAAGCTGAACGTCGACTCCGGCGCAATCGATTCCCACAGGCTGGGGCGCTGGCGCTGGAAGAACTGCTTGCTGCCCATGTTCAGCAGCGCCGATCCCACGAAGCTGACCGCGACGAAGGTCGCCTCGCGCCAGCGCCGGAAGCCCAGCAGCGCGCCGATGATCAGCACGTCGGCCGGGATCAGGAACCACTCGTAGCCCAGTTTCGAGATGAGCACGAAGAAACGGTCCAGCCACGGCGAATGCAGACCATGCATCTGCCACAGCAGGGGCGCGTCGAAATGGAACGATTCAAACTCGTGCACTTCGTCCGCCAGGGCAACAAAGCCTGCCAACGGCAGCAGTAGGCCACCGAACAACAGGACCAGGCGCCAGGCGTTGCGCGCCATCCAGTGGCGGAAGCCGGAGGCGGACTCCGGTGCGGCGAGGATCGCAGGCTTATCCGGCGCTTCGGACATATTTGTGTTCGACGTAATCGTCGATCAGGGCGACGAACTCCTGGGCGATGTTGTCGCCGCGCAGGGTCACCTTCTTCTCGCCATCGACGAATACCGGTGCCGCAGGCGTCTCACCCGTGCCCGGCAGCGAGATGCCAATGTTGGCGTGACGCGACTCGCCCGGCCCGTTGACGATGCAGCCCATCACCGCCAGGGTCATGTTTTCCGCACCCGGGTGGTGGATCTTCCACAGCGGCATCTTCTCGCGCACGTGGTTCTGCACCACCTTGGCCAACTCCTGGAAGAATTCGGAGGTGGTGCGGCCGCAACCAGGGCAGGCCGTGACAAGCGGCGTGAAGGCACGCTGGCCGGTGGTCTGCAGCAGCTCCTGGGCGACGATCACTTCCTGCGTGCGCGACTGGCCCGGTTCCGGGGTCAGCGAGATGCGGATGGTGTCACCGATGCCTTCCTGCAGCAGCACGCTCAGCGCCGCGGACGATGCCACGATGCCCTTGCTGCCGATACCCGCTTCGGTCAGGCCCAGATGCAGGGCGAAGTCGGAGCGCTGGGCCAGGTCGCGGTACACCGCGATCAGCTCCTGCACGCCACTGACCTTGGCCGACAGCACGATGCGATCGCGCGGCAGGCCCAGCTCCACTGCCTGCTCGGCCGAATCCAGCGCCGAGCGGATCAGCGCCTCGCGCAGCACGCGGCCGGCGTCCCAGGGCTGTTCGCGCAGGTTGTTCTCGTCCATCAGCTTCGCCGCCAGGGCCTGGTCCAGCGAGCCCCAGTTGGCGCCGATGCGCACCGGCTTGTTGTAGCGGATCGCGAACTCGATCAGCTGGGCGAACTGCAGGTCCTTCTTCTTGCCGAAGCCGACGTTGCCCGGGTTGATGCGGTACTTGGCCAGCGCTTCGGCACACGCCGGCTCGGCGGTCAGCAACTGATGGCCGTTGTAGTGGAAGTCACCGATCAGCGGTACATCGATACCCATCATCGCCAGCTTCTCGACGATGCGCGGAATCGCCGCAGCGGCTTCAACGGTGTTGACGGTCAACCGCACCATCTCCGAACCGGCACGCCACAGCTCGGCCACCTGCTTCACGCTGGAGGCGACATCGGAAGTGTCGGTATTGGTCATCGACTGCACCACCACCGGCTTGCCCCCGCCTACGGTGACCCCGCCGATCTGCACGGCATGGGTCTGGCGGCGGGGCCAGGAGGTGGCATCGGAGGGCGGAGTCGGGCGGGTGACGGCGTCGTGCATGGGCGCATTCTACCGCCCGCCCCCGCATTCGGGGTGACTCGCATTCAGCCGGCGGCACGGCTGCGGCCTATTGTCGCAGGCACGCTCGCCCGTGAACGCATACGATGAGCGTGCATGACCGGTCCCGACGCCCCGTTTCTCCGTACCCTGTGCAGCCTGCGCTGGCTTGCCGTGGGCGGCCAGGCCGCCACCATCCTGGTCGCCACCTGGGTGCTGGGCCTGCCGTTGCCGCAGCTGCCACTGTGGGCCGGCGTGGCCGTACTGACCCTGTTCAACATCTACACCCAGCTGCGCCCGGAAGCGGCTGATACCGCGCCCCTGACCGCGTTCGGCCACATCCTGGTGGACGTGATCATCCTGACCTGGATGGTCGGCTGGAGCGGTGGCATGGCCAATCCGTTCAGCTCGCTGTTCCTGATCCTGATCGCGCTGGCTGCGTTCGCCCTGCCCCTGCGCTGGGCGCTGGCGGTGGCACTGGCCTGCCTGCTCGGCTATGCCAGCAGTGGCGTCTTCGGCCAGCCGCTGCCGGACGGTTACTTCCGCGCGCAGGACCTCAACCGCTGGGGCGTGGTCGCCAACTTCCTGATCTCCGCAGCGGTGGTGCTGGCCTTCTCGACCCGGCTGGCCCTTGCGCTGCGCCAGCGCGAACTGGAACTGTCGGCCCTGCGCGAGCGCTTCGCACGCAACGAGGGCATCGTCGCCCTGGCCACTCATGCCGCCTCGGTGGCCCATGAACTGAACACACCGCTTGCGACCATGACCCTGCTTGCCGACGATGTGGCCGAGCGCAGCGAAGAACCGGAAGTGCGCGAGGACATGGAAACGCTGCGCGAACTGCTGGTGCAGTGCCGGGAGCGCGTGCTGGCGCTGGCCGCACCGGCCTCGGCCGATGCACCCGGACGCAGCCATTCCAGCGCCCAGCAGGTGCTGGAGCAATGGCGGCTGGTGCGCCCGACCATCGACCTGCACCGCAACGACGATGCGCCGCTGCGGTTGCCGCTGGACCCGGGCGTGGGCCACCTGCTGATGGTGCTGCTGAACAATGCCGCCGATGCTGGTGAACAGGCCGGCCGGCCGCGCGTGGACCTGGACCTGCGCATCGAAGGCGACGATCTGATCGGCGAAGTACGCGACTACGGCCACGGCTTCAACGCGCGCGCCGCGGTACTGCCGGGCAAGCTGTTCGGCAGCAGCAAGAGTGAAGGCATGGGGGTCGGCCTGGCCCTGTCCCATGCCACGATCGAACGCCTCGACGGCGAGATGTGGATGCGCCCGGCCCAAGGGGCCGGCAGCCGCGTCGGCTTCCGCCTGCCGCTGGCCCCACGCGAGGAAACCCCATGAGCGCCTCAACCCTCGGCCTGCTGGTCGACGACGACGAACTGTACCTGCGCACCCTGCAGCGCAGCCTGGCCCGCAAGGGGCTTGAAACCCAGACCGCGCAGGATGCCGCCAGCGCGCTGGCATTGGCCCGCCAGCACCCGCCGGCGTTCGCCCTGATCGACCTGAAGCTGGGCAGCGACTCCGGCCTGGCACTGATCCAACCGTTGCGCGCCCTGCGCGCGGACATGCGGATCCTGCTGGTGACCGGCTACGCCAGCATCGCCACCGCGGTGGAAGCGATCAAGCTCGGGGCCGACGACTACCTGCCGAAGCCGGCCACGGTACCGATGATCCTGCGCGCCCTGGGCGAGGAGGATGACGGCCCGGCCGACGACGGCGAAATGGAAGTGCCCGATGCGATGACGCCGATCAGCCGCCTGCAGTGGGAACACATCCAGCAGGCGATGCACGAAACCGGAGGCAACGTATCAGCGGCCGCACGCCTGCTCGGCATGCACCGGCGTTCGCTGCAGCGCAAGCTGGCCAAGCGACCCAGCCCGGAACGCGACCCGAGCCGGTGACACGGCGTCGCCTCCGCCGGGCATGGCCCGGCGCTACCGGATTGTAGAGTCGAGCATGGCTCGACCCTACAGGAGGCGTCAGCGCTTCAGCTGCGCGAGGATCTCGCGGGTCATCGGATCGGCTACCGCCACATCCTCGCCCTGCAGCGCCGGCAACAGGCCGCTGGCCAGCTGCTTGCCCAGTTCAACACCGAACTGGTCGAAGGCGTTGATGTTCCAGATCACCGACTGCACGTACACGGCGTGTTCGTACATGGCGATCAACGCACCCAGCGCCTGCGGGGTCAGCGCGTCGAGCAGGATCAGCGTGCTCGGGCGCCCCCCCGGATAATCGCGGTGCGGGTCGTCGCTGCTCTGGCCATTGGCCAGCGCTTCGGTCTGCGCCAGCAGGTTGGCCAGCAGCGCCTGGTGATTGATCGTGTACGGATCATCGTTGTGCACGCAGCCGATGAAATCGGCCGGCACGACGCTGGTGCCCTGGTGCAGCGCCTGGAAGAAGCTGTGCTGCACGTCGGTACCTGCCCCGCCCCACCACACCGGCACGGTATCGGTGGTGACCGGCTGGCCATCACGCTGCACGCGCTTGCCCAGGCTTTCCATCACCAGCTGCTGCAGGTAGGCCGGCAGCAGCGCCAGGCGCTGGTCGTAGGTCATCACCGCGTGCGTGGCATGGCCCAGCACGTTGCGGTTCCAGATGTCAGTCAGGCCATGCAGCACCGGCAGGTTGCGCTCCAGCGGCGCGTCCAGCGCGTGCGCATCCATCTGCGCGGCGCCGTCCAGCAGCTGCTCGAAACGCTCGAAACCGATGGCCAGCGCAATCGGGAAACCAACCGCCGACCACAACGAATAACGGCCACCGACCCAATCCCACATCGGCAGCACGCGATCGGCGGCGATGGCGAAGGCCTTGGCCGCACGCTCGGGGTTGGCGCTGACCGCGTACAGGCGCTCGCTGCCACCCAGCCAGTCGTGCAGGATCTGCCCGTTGAGCAGGGTTTCCTGGGTGCCGAAGGTCTTGGAAATGAGGATGCCGGCGGTCCTGGCCGGATCCAGCGTGGCCAGCGTGCGCTGCATGGCGGCGCCGTCCACGTTCGACACGAAATGCACGCGCAGGCGCGCACCGCTGACCGGGCGCAGCGCATCGGCGACCAGGCGCGGACCGAGATCGGAACCACCGATGCCGACGCTGACCACGTCGGTGACGCCGCTGTCTTCCAGCGCGCGCACCAGCACACCCATGCGCTGGCGGATTTCGCGCGCGGTGGCATAGGCCTCGGCCGCGACCGGCGCATCGACCACGTCGCCGCGCAGTGCGGTGTGCAGTGCGGCGCGACCTTCGGTCAGGTTGACCTGCTCACCACGGAACAGGCGCGTGATGGCACCGCCGACATCACGTTCGGCGGCCAAAGCCAGCAATGCCTGCAACGCCGCGGCATCGTATTTCTGCCGGGCGAAGTTGACGTACAACGGACCGACCCGCAGCGCCAGGTCCTGCACGCGGCCGGGTTCGGCGGCGAGGAGGCTGGGGATGCTTGCGCCCTTCAGGCGCTGGGCGTGGGAATGCAGCGAGTCGAATCCGTTGTTCGTTGTCATGCGGCCTGGGTCGGGATCGTGTCGTTGGTGTGGGTGATCTGGTTCTTGCCATCAACGTACACCAGCTTCGGCTTGAAGATGTCGGCTTCCTGCTCGGTCATGCTGGCGAACGCGGCGATGATGATGATGTCACCGACCTGCACGTGGCGCGCGGCGCCACCGTTGAGCGAGACAACGCCGCTGCCGGCTTCGGCGCGGATGGCATAGGTCGAGAAGCGCGCACCGTTGGTCACGTCCCAGATGTGCACCTGCTCGAACTCGCGGATGCCGGTGGCAGCCAGCAGGTTGTCATCGATGGCGATCGAGCCTTCGTAGTTCAGCTCGGAATGGGTGACGGTGGCGCGGTGGATCTTGGTCTTGAGCAGGGACAGGTGCATGGGGGCGCTGCAACGGCAAAGGAAAGAGCGGATTCTAGCACCCGCTTGGCCATCGTCAGGGGTCTGCGGCAGGACGCTGAAGGCCGTTCAGGTGCCCTCGCCCGGCGGCATTGCCGGAGCGCGGCCGGAGGCACCCTCCAGCCAGAGGCGGAACACCGCATGGAAGGCCAGCCCGGCAACCAGGCCGAGGCCACCCGCCGCCAGCACCATCAAGGCGTAGCTGATCACATCGAAGGTATCGACATAGCGCAGGCGGTGCAGCAGGGGGCCCTGGGTTTCACCCGGCCAGCCGCAGGTGGCCATCGCCAGCGCGCCAAGGCCAAAGCCGGCCAGCACGAAACCGGCCCGGCGCAGGCGTCGCTGAGACTGCTGGATCAATGCCATCGGCAGCAGCACGGCAATCGCATTGCAGGCTGCCAGCACGAACATCAGCCCCCCACCGGTGAGCGCAGGCATCGGCGTACGCCTGAATTCAAGCGCGAACAACAGGCCGCCAAACAGCTGGGCCGGCAGCATGCCGGCCGCCAGCACCGCCAGGATCGAGGCCTGGGCGAGGCGGCCCGCGTCAGTGTCCGGTTCCTTCATTTCCAGTCTCCCGTCCGTGGGATGGTGAGAGGCGCCCCGCGGGGCGCCCAGGAGCCAGGTGCGGCTCAGAATTCCAGGTTGTCGATCAGGCGCGTCGTGCCCAGGCGCGCGGCGATCAGCGCCACGCGGCCGCCGCCATCGAAGGTCGGCTCAGCCAGTTCGGGCGTGCGCAGCACCGCGTAGTCGACCTGGAAACCAGCTGCCTGCAGCGCGGCCGTGGCGTCGGCCTCGATCTGCGCCCGCGTGTACCCGGCCACGTAGCCTTCGCGCATGCCCAGCAGCGTGCGGTGGATGGTCGTCGCAACCGGGCGCTGTTCTGCGCTGAGGTACTGGTTGCGGGAACTCTTGGCCAGGCCGTCCTCGTCGCGCACGATCTCGGCGCCGACGATCTGGATGGGGAACGACAGCTCAGCCACCATCTGCCTGATCACGGCCAGCTGCTGGTAGTCCTTGCGGCCGAACACGGCCACATCCGGCTGCACCTGCAGGAACAGGCGCGCCACCACCGTGCAGACGCCATCGAAGTGGCCCGGGCGGCTGGCGCCTTCCAGCACCTCGCTCACGCCCGGCGTGTGCATCTGCGTGGTCTTGTCCACGCCCAGCGGGTACATGGCCTCGACGCTGGGCAACCACACCGCGTCGCAGCCGACCTGCTCCAGCCCGGCCACGTCGGCCTCGGGCGTGCGCGGGTAGCGGTTGAAGTCTTCGTTCGGCCCGAACTGGGTCGGGTTGACGAAGATGCTCGCCACCACCCTGTCGGCGTACTGGCGGGCCAGGGTCACCAGCGAATGGTGGCCACCGTGCAGATTGCCCATGGTCGGCACCAGCGCCACGCGCAGGCCTTCGCGCTTCCACTGGGCGATCTGCCCGCGCAGCGCGCCGAGCTCGTTGAAGGTCTGGATCATTGAGCGTAGGCGTGCTGTTCGTCGGGGAAGCTGCCGTCGCGCACGGCGTCGGCATAGGCGCGGGTGGCACCGGCCACCGAGCCGCCTTCGGCAAGGAAATCCTTGACGAACTTGGGGCGGCGATGGCCACTGTCCAGGCCGAGGAAATCGTGCAGCACCAGCACCTGGCCGTCGCACTGCGGGCCGGCACCGATGCCGATGGTCGGCACATCCACCGCCGCGGTCACTTCCGCAGCGACCGGGGTCGGCACGCATTCGAGCACCATGATGCTGGCGCCGGCGGCGGCCACCGCCCTGGCATCTTCCACCAGCTGGCGCGCGGCATCGCCACGGCCCTGGATCTTGAAGCCGCCCAGGCGCAATACCGACTGCGGGGTCAGGCCCAGATGGGCGCAGACCGGAATCTCGCGCTCGACCAGGTAGCGGATGATGTCGACCTTGAAGCCGGCACCTTCGATCTTGACCATCTCGGCACCGGCCTGCAGCAGCTGCAGCGAGGCATCCAGCGCGCGTTCCGGGGTGGCATCGGCACCGAACGGCAGGTCGGCCACCAGCAGCGCGCGCTGCAGCACGCGGGCCACGGCGCGGGTGTGGTAGACCATGTCGGCCACAGTCACCGGCAGGGTCGAATCATGGCCCTGCACGACCATGCCCAGCGAATCGCCGATCAGGATCAGGTCGATGCCATTGGCATCGAAGGTGCGGGCGAAGCCAGCGTCGTAGGCGGTCAACATGACCAGCTTCTGGCCGTTGCGCTTGGCCTCGGCCAGGGCGGGAACGGTCCAGGGCTTGCTGTCTGCGTGGGTGCTCATGTGCTGATAACCGGGGGAGATAACCCGGGCATTATCACCCTATCGGCGCGATCCCGCAGGCATCCACCCGCATCACTGCATCCCGCACGCGGCCATGCCCGGGAATGGCCAGATCCGGCGCGATTTCGGCCAGCGGCACCAACACGAAGGCACGCTCGTGCATGTAAGGGTGCGGTACCTGCAGGCCGGGCTGGTCGAGCACCTGCGCGCCATACAGCAGCAGGTCCAGGTCCAGCGCGCGCGGCCCCCAGTGCACCGCCGCGTCACGCACGCGACCAAAGCGCTGCTCCAGCGCCAGCATCGCCTGCAGCAGTTCATCGGCTGCCAGTGACGTTTCGACCGCGGCCACCGCGTTCACGAACGGTGGCTGGTCTTCATTGCCCCAGGCCGGCGTTACGTACAGGCGCGAGGCCTGCAGCACGCGTGTCCCGGGCAGGCCGTCCAGCGCGGTGATCGCCGCGCCGACAGTCGTGGCCGCATCGCCGAGGTTGGCGCCGAGGCCGATCCACGCAGGCGTCATTGCTTATTCGCCAGCTGCACCGGCCGAGGCACCCGGACGGCGACGACGACGGCGCCGCTTGCGCGGTGCTCCGTTCTCGTCATCGCCCTCTTCGCTGTGCATCGCATCCAGCGACGATTCCAGCTCGCGGCCGGACTGGGCCTGTGCCTCACGCCAGAATTCAACATCGGCAGCGTGCTCGGCCGAGGCCACCTGGCGCAGGCTGAGGAAGTCGAACGCGGCGCGGAAGCGCGGGTGCGTGAGCGTACGGAATACGCGCTTGCGCTGGCGCGAGCCGAAGCGCGACTGCAGCAGCCAGATTTCCTGCATCGGCAGCGAGAAGCGGCGCGGCAATGCGATGGTGCTCAGCTGCTGTACGGTCACACGGTCGGCAGCACGACGCTGCGCCTCCTCCGGTGCCACGCCCTGCTTGAGCAGGGTCGCCTGCGCGCGGCAGAACGCCGGCCACAGCAGCAGCGCGAACAGGAACGCGGGCGAGACCGGCTCGTCGTTGGCCACGCGCGCATCGGTGTTGGCCAGGCCCTCGACCAGCATGCGGCGCAGCGCGCCGGTGCGGTTGGACTTCAGCGCCTTGGCACTTTCCGGGAACAGCACGTCGAGCAGGCCGTAACGCTCCAGGCCTTCGAAGCTGGCCACGCCGTGCCCGGACAGGAACAGCTTCAGCACTTCCTCGAACAGGCGTGCCGGCGCGGCTTCGTTGAGCAGGCCGGCCAGCTGCGGGATCGGCGCGGCGGTGCCCTCTTCGATCTGGAAGCCGAGCTTGGCCGCCAGGCGCACGGCGCGCAGCATGCGTACCGGGTCTTCCTGGTAGCGCTGTACCGGGTCGCCGATGAGTTTCATCAGGCGCGCCTGCACGTCTTCGAAGCCGCCGGTGTAGTCACGCACCGAGAAGTCCTCGATGGCGTAGTACAGGGCGTTGCAGGTGAAGTCGCGGCGGATGGCGTCGTCTTCGATGGTGCCGTACACGTTGTCGCGCACGAGCATGCCGTTTTCCATCTCGCGGTCGCCGCTGCCGTCATCGCTGTTGGCGCGGAAGGTGGCGACTTCGATGATCTCGCGGCCGAACACAACGTGGGCGAGGCGGAACCGGCGGCCGATCAGGCGGCAGTTGCGGAACAGCTGCTTGACCTGTTCGGGCGTGGCGTCGGTGGCCACGTCGAAATCCTTGGGTTGGCCATTGACCAGCAGGTCGCGCACCGCGCCGCCGACAAGGTAGGCGCCGAAGCCGGCATCGCGCAGGCGATAAAGCACGCGCAGGGCGTTCGGGCTGATGTCCTTGCGGGAGATCGTGTGCTGGTCGCGCGGGATGACGCGCAGGCTGAACGGTGATGTAGCAGAGGAAATGATGTTGGCGCTTCCGGTTGAAGTTTCGGGATTGCCCAATGGCATCGAGGTGCATATACTAGCGCTCCTGCCTCGGCAGCGACACAGTTACGCTCCCTTCGTCTAGTGGTTAGGACGTGGCCCTCTCAAGGCTAAAACAGGGGTTCGAGTCCCCTAGGGAGCGCCAGTCGCCGCAGTAGGAACCGAAAAAGCCCGCCCTCGCGCGGGCTTTTCTGTTTTCCGGGTTTGCGACTCCAGAAGATTGATCGCTGTGGCGCCTGCCTGTTCCTGCGTTTGAGGGGGCGGGCCACCCTGGCCTGGACACGCAAAAGCCCATCCATGGTGCTCGATGGCGCCATCCATGGCGCCAACGGTCCAGGCCAGGGTGGCCCGCCCCGCCCCCCCCCACCCCCCCCCCCCCCCCCCGCCCCCCCCCCCCCCCCCCCCCCCCCCCCCCCCCCCCCCCCCCCCCCCCCCCCCCCCCCCTCCTGACAGTTTCCCGCGAAGGCGGCACGAACAGCTTCGCCCCTCCGCAGCCAATTCAATCCCGACGCGCAGACCTGCGTCCGCCAGAACCGCAATGCCTGACGCGAAGGCGGGGCAGCTCAAGCCGGGACCGTTGGCGCCATGGGTTGGGCGCATGCGCCCGACGGGTTGGGCAGGAGCCCAACCCTGGTCTTGCCGCGTGCGCAGGACAGCGCACGCGAGCAAGGTGCCATCGAGCACCATGGATGGGCTTTTGCGTGTCCTGGAGAGGGCGGCCTGCCCCCTCACACTCTGGACAGGC
Source organism: Stenotrophomonas sp. SMYL89 (assembly GCF_036319985.1). Lineage (NCBI taxonomy): Bacteria > Pseudomonadati > Pseudomonadota > Gammaproteobacteria > Lysobacterales > Lysobacteraceae > Stenotrophomonas > Stenotrophomonas sp. SMYL89. The sequence continues at coordinate 83,756 of NZ_JAWIRW010000013.1, forward strand.
AGGCGCCAACGGAATGCAACCGAAGCCAGTCGCCGTCAGCCTTCCATCTGCTCCAGCTCCTTGCCCTTGGTCTCGCGCACGTAGCGGACCACGAAGACGATCGAGAGGATGGCCGCCACCGTATAGATGCCATAGGCGCCGGCCAGCCCGATGCCGGCCAGCAGCATCGGGAAGGTCACGGTGATCGCGAAATTCGAGGTCCACTGCGCCGCACCGGCAACGGCCAACGCCGGGCCGCGGATCTGGTTCGGGAACATCTCGCCCAGCATCACCCACATCACCGGGCCCCAGGACATGTTGAAGAACACCACGTAGACATTGGCCGCGACCAGCGCCAGCCGGCCCATGCCGTCGGACAGCTGCAGGCGACCGTAGGCCAGGCTGCCGCTGGCGAAGGCCACCACCATCAGCACCAGCGCCACCGACATGCCGACCGAGCCGATCCACAGCAGCGGCTTGCGCCCGATGCGGTCGATCAACAGCACCGTCAGCAGGCAGGCGCCGATGCTCAGCGCACCGGACAGCACGTTGATCAACAGCGCGTCGCTTTCCGAGAAGCCGACCGCCTGCCACAGCACTGCGCCGTAGTAGAACACCACGTTGATGCCGACCAGCTGCTGGAACATCGCCAGGCCGATGCCGACCCAGAGGATCGGGCGCAGCTTGCCGGTGACCTTGTCGTGCAGGTCGGCGAAGCGCGGCTTGTGCTGGTCCTGGGCCAGGCTGGCCTCGATCTCGGCCAGCTTGGTCGCGGCCGTGCCCTCACCATACAGGCGCGACAGCACCGCCCTCGCCTGCTCCGGGCGCCCCTTCACGACCAGGAAGCGCGGACTTTCGGGAATCACCAGCAACAGCAGCAGGAACAGCCCCGAGGGCAGCGCCTGCATCCAGAACATCCAGCGCCAGGCCTCCTGGCCCAGCCACAACGGCTCGGTCGAGGCCCCGGCTGCACGGGCCAGCAGGTAGTTGCTGAGGAACGCCGCGAACAGGCCGCAGATGATCGCCATCTGCTGCACAGTGGCCAGACGCCCGCGATAGCGCGCCGAGGCCACCTCCGCGATGTAGGCCGGCGACATCACGCTGGCCGCCCCCACCGCGAAGCCGCCCAGCACGCGTGCAGCAATGAACAGCCAGGAGGCGTGGGCAGCACCGGCGCCCAGCGCCGACACCAGGAACATCAGTGCCGACACGATCAGCACGCCACGACGGCCCAGGCGATCCCCCAGCCAGCCGGCCAGGAAGGCACCGATCGCGCACCCCAGCAGCATCGAAGCGACTTCAAAACCGAGCGCCGCCTCGCTGGAGTTGAAGGCCTGGCGAAGGCCGTCGACCGTGCCATTGATGACACCACTGTCGAAGCCGAACAGGAATCCACCAAGGGTGGCCACGCAGCTGATCAGGACGATGAATGCAGTGTTCTCACCGCCGTGGGGCGCGGTGCCGGGCTGGGCTTGGGACATGGACGATCCTGCTGGGAAGGGAATCCGGCCACGATGGGTGACCGATCGCCCCGCAGCGTCGCACAGGCCCTGCCCTGCCGCCAATGACCACCACGGCCGCGCCTGCCAGACGCCCGATTTCCGCCCTGCGCCGACACCGGGGGCCAACCTGTTCTAGAATTGGCGGGTTCAGGAATCGATCCACCTCCAGCCCATGCCCTTTGTCGTCACCGAAAACTGCATCAAGTGCAAACACACCGATTGCGTGGAAGTGTGCCCCGTGGATTGCTTCCACGAAGGCCCGAACTTCCTGGTGATCGACCCGGATGAGTGCATCGACTGCACCCTCTGCGAGCCGGAGTGCCCGGTCAATGCGATCTTCCCGGAGGACGATGTCCCCGCCGGCCAGGAAGGCTTCGTCGCCCTCAACGCCGAACTGGCGAAAGAATGGCCGGTGCTGACCGTGCGCAAGGACCCGCCGGCCGACGCCGGCGAATGGGATGGCAAGCCGGACAAGCTGAAGCTGCTGGAGCGCTGAGGCGCAAGCAACAGCAACGAAAAAGGGCGCCTTGGGCGCCCTTTTCCATTTCCGGTAGCGCCGGGCCATGCCCGGCGGATCCTGGGCCGCGCTTCACGCTCACCGGGCCACGCCCGCGCCGCAGCCAATCAGCGGCGGGCCCACGCCCACACCCAGCGAGCTGGCTGGCCCTTACTGCGCCAGCTTCGCCTTCAGCGCGGCGATCAGCTTCACCGGCGCTTCGGCGGTGGCCGGCAGGCCACGCGGGTCGACCGCGGAGATGTAGGCACCGGCATCGACGGCGACCACGCGGACCAGGAAGTTGCTGCCTTCGTAGGCCACGTCGTAAGAGCCGAGCAGCTGGGCGCGGCTGGCGATGGTCACGCCCTGCACGCCTTCCAGCGCGGTACCGACCTTGGCGAAGGCCTCATCCTTGCCACCGGCAATGGTGAAGCCGGTGTTGCCAACGGCCGGAGCCGCGGCCGCCGGCGCTGCCGGCTTGGTGGCCGAAACCAGCGCCGGCACCTTGTTGTCACCGGTCGTGGCCGGCAGGTTCAGGTCCGGCGGAACTTCCAGCGGGCGCATTTCCGGGGCCAGGGCGTAGTCGCCCTTGACGCCACGCTTGAAGCAACCGGTGGTGCCGGCCGCAACAGCTACAGCAAGCAGGGCGTAGGACAGCACGCGGACAGTGGAAACGGATTGACGCATGTGAATCTCCTGGGTCAGACCAAGACGAAAGGTCAGTGGCTGGAAAGGGCTTCGAGGGCGGCGATGTCGCCGGCAAGATGGTCGGCAGCCGCATGGTGCGGCGCCGACAGCGGCAGCAGCGGCAGGCGCAGGTCGTGGCCGATGCCGATACGGCGCAGCAGCGCCTTGACCGGAATCGGGTTCGGCTCGACACCGCAGAAGTCATGGAACGGCTGCAGGCGCGCGTCCCAGGACCCGGTGGCTTCATGGTCGTGGGCGGCGGCCAGCTCGCACATCCGGCGGTAGGCGCCCGGAAGCACGTTGGAACCGACCGAGATCAAGCCATCGACACCGGCCTGGATCGACCGGGCCGCCGTGCCGTCGTCACCGCTGAGCACGGCGAACTGCGGGCTGCGCAGGGCCAGCAGCGCCTGCACCCGGCCGGTGTCGCCCACCGCCTCCTTGATGCCGACGATGTTGGGATGGCTGGCCAGTTCGGCCACGGTCTCCGGCTGCATGTCGCAACCGGTACGGCCGGGCACGTTGTACAGCACGACCGGCAACCCACCCTGGTCGGCCACCGCTCTGTAGTGCGCGATCAGGCCGGCCTGGGTCGGCCGCACGTATGGCGGGGTGACCACCAGCGCGTGGCTGGCACCGAGTGCAGCGGCGCGGCGGGTCTGTTCGATGGTTTTGGCGGTGCCCGACAGGCCGGTACCGGCGATGACCGGAATGCGGCCGCCGATGCGCTCGACCGCGCTGGCAAGCAGCAGGTCGTACTCGGCATCGGTGAGCGTTGCCGCTTCGCCGGTCGATCCGGCAACGACAACGCCGTGGACGCGACCTTCCAGTTGCAGGTGCAGCAGGCGCTGCCAACCGTCGGGATCGAGGGCGCCGTCGGCCCGGAACGGGGTCGCCAGCGCGGTGATGAGGCCGGAAAGGGACAAGGACGTGCTGCTCTTGGCTGGAAAGGGAAAACGCCCGCCACGAAAGGCCGGGGGCGACCTGAATGTTACTTGCGGCGCGAAAGCACGGGCAAGTATGCTGGACACCGGTGGATCCCCGCCTCTGGCGGGCATTCAGACTAACGCATGCATTACCCGGAATCGCCTTGACCGACACCACCCCGCGCCCCGCGCCGAGCGAAAACCACCTCCTGATCAACGCCTATACGACGCATCCGGAGTCCCCCCTGCTGTCCGTCACCCGCCGCATCGCCGACAGCGGCTGCAACCTGGTGGACGCACGCCTGGCCACGGTCGGTCGCGATGTCTCGGTCACCGCCCTGGCCACCGGCTCCTGGGACTCGGTAGCCAAGCTGGAAGCGATGCTGACCCGGCTCGAGCGCGAGGAAGGCCTGAAGCTGGTCTGGTACCGCACCGCCGCCAAGCAGGCGCAGTCCAACCTGCTGCCGTACATCGTCGAGGTGATCGCCGCCGACAAGCCGGGCATCCTGTTCCAGCTGGCCGATTTCTTCGACCGCCAGGGCATCACCATCGAGAACCTGCAGAGCACCCGCTACCGCGCCATGCAGACCGGTGCGGAGATGTTCAGCGCGCAGGTCACCATCGGCGTGCCGGCCAACATGCACATCGCCGCGCTGCGCGACGATTTCCTCGAGTTCTGCGACCACCTGAACCTGGACGCGATCATGGACCCGATGAAATTCTGATCGGAAGTGCGGATTTTTCGCGCGCCTCTCACGGGCGCGTGGCGTTTCATGCAATTGTCGTAGAAACAACCCAGGCTCGACAGAAGGACCTCATGAACAACGGCGATACCCTGGACAGCACTACCCTCTCCCTGCCGCTGGCACTGTCCGGTGGCAACCAGGCCACCCTCGGCGACTATGCCGGCCAGTGGCTGGTGCTGTACTTCTACCCCAAGGACAGCACGCCCGGCTGCACCACCGAAGGCATCGACTTCAATGCGCTGCTGCCGAAGTTCAGGAAGGCCGGTGCGGTCGTGCTCGGTGTCTCGCGCGACTCGGTGAAGTCGCACGACAACTTCTGTGCCAAGCAGGGCTTCAGCTTCCCGCTGGTCAGCGATGGCGACGAAGCGCTGTGCACCGCCTTCGACGTGATCAAGATGAAGAACATGTACGGCAAGCAGGTACGTGGCATCGAACGCAGCACCTTCCTGATTTCCCCCGACAGCCGCATCGTGCAGTCCTGGCGCAAGGTCAAGGTTGCCGGCCATGCCGATGCTGTTCTCGCCGAACTGAAGGCCTCCCAGTCCAAGTGAGTCCCACTGCCTACTGTGTCTGCCATCACCCTGCCCCGCAGCAGGCCGTGGTGGTTTTTCCCTGTCCGTAACCAGGAATCGACGATGACCCGAGGCAAGCGCATCTACGTGCTGGATACCAACGTGCTGATGCACGATCCCACCGCGCTGTTCAAATTCGAAGAGCACGACGTCTACCTGCCCATGCAGGTGATCGAGGAGCTGGACAACGGCAAGAAGGGCACCTCCGAAGCGAGCCGCAACGCCCGCCAGGTGAGCCGCTTCCTCAACGAGCTGGTGCAGGCGTCGGGCCTGGACAACCTGGCCGACGGCATTCCGCTGCAGCGGCCCAATGGCCTGCAGCTGCGCGGCAAGCAGAGCGCGGGCAAGCTGCGCTTCCAGACCAGCCATTTCGATGCCGGCAAGAGCTTCGGCAAGGTCATCCCGGACAACGCCATCCTCGGCGCGATCCTGGCCCTGAAGGAAGAGACCCCGGACCTGCCGGTGGTGTTCGTTTCCAAGGACATCAACCTGCGGATCAAGGCTGCGATCGCCGGCATCGTGTCCGAGGACTACGAGAACGACCGCGCGCTGGACGATTTCAGCCTGCTCTACACCGGCGCCACCGAGCTGCCGGAAGACTTCTGGAAGCGCCATGGCGACGACCTGCGCAGCTGGAGCGACAAGGGCCGTACCCATTACGAAATCCTCGCGCAGGACGGCGAGGAGTGGTATCCGAACCAGTACGTCTACCTGCCCGGCGAAGACGAAGTCGAACTGCGCGTAAGCCGCGTGGTCGGCGACGGCAAGGTGGTGCTGTCGCTGGTCGATGATTTCCGCCACGGCAGCCACGCCGTGTGGGGCATCAGTGCGCGCAACCGCGAGCAGAACTTCGCGCTCAACGCACTGATGGACCCGGAGATCGACTTCGTCACCCTGCTGGGTACCGCCGGTACCGGCAAGACCCTGCTGGCACTGGCCGCCGGCCTGGCGCAGACGATGGACCAGCAGCGCTACCGCGAGATCATCATGACCCGCGCCACGGTCAGCGTCGGCGAGGACATCGGTTTCCTGCCGGGCACCGAGGAAGAGAAGATGACGCCGTGGATGGGCGCGCTGACCGACAACCTGGAAGTGCTCACGCACAACCAGGAAGGCGGCACCTGGGGCCGCCAGGCCACCAACGACCTGCTCGCCAGCCGCATCAAGATCCGCTCGATGAACTTCATGCGCGGCCGCACCTTCCTGTCGCGCTACCTGATCCTGGACGAGGCGCAGAACCTCACCCCGAAGCAGATGAAGACGCTGATCACCCGTGCCGGCCCCGGCACCAAGATCGTCTGCCTGGGCAACGTCGAGCAGATCGACACCCCGTACCTGACCGAAACCACTTCGGGCCTGACCTACGCGGTGGATCGCTTCAAGAACTGGCCGCATAGTGCGCACATCACCCTGCGCCGTGGCGAGCGTTCGCGCCTGGCCGATTACGCTTCGGAGGTGTTGTGAACCGCTGCACCCGCCTGCTGCTGCCCACGGCTGCGATCACCCTCACAGCCGTGCTCGGCGCCTGCACCACTACGCGCGGCCCGGCCAGCGTGCCGACCGCCGAGCGCACCGGCCAGTCCTGGGTCGTCACCCGCCCGATCATCGCCGCGCAGGTGCTCGACACCTGCTCGCGGCCCAGCCCCGGCCGCGAGGCCGGGCGCGTCAGCGGCTACTGGGCACCCAGCCGGCAGCAGATCGATCAGCTGGAAGCGCGGCTGTCATCGCTTGAAGCACAGGTGCCGAAGGTGCTGGACTTCGACCGCCAGTACGTCGGCATCGAAAGTGCCGGCAAGCGGCTGATCTACATCAACGCCTTCCCGCACGACGACAGCGGCGTGAATCCCGCACGGGAAGCGATCCGCACCTGCGATGGCGGCGCACAGTTCTGGGGCGCAGTGTTCGATCCGGCCAGCAACACCTTCAGCGAGCTTCAGTTCAACGGCGGCTTCGGCGGGCCCTGAGGGGCCCCGCCGATGGGAATACGCCTGCCCACCTGGGTCTGGATCGGTGCGGTCGCGCTCTCGTGCGTAGCCGGCATGGTCAACGTGGTCGGCTTCCTCGGTTTCGAGCACCAGGCGGTCAGTCACATGACCGGCAGTACCAGCCAGCTCGGCATGGCACTGGCGCAGGGGGACTGGCGCGTCGTCGGGCACCTGTGGGGGCTGCTGATCGCGTTCTCGCTGGGTGCGATGCTCAGCGGCCTGCTGATCCAGGACAGCGCCCTGCTGCTGGGCCGGCGCTATGGCGTGGCACTGGCGCTGGAATCGGCGCTGCTTCTGATCGCCATTCCGCTCTTTGAACAACACCAGATCTGGGGCGCGCTGGCCGCCGCCATGGCCTGCGGCCTGCAGAACGCGATGGCCACCACCTTCAGTGGCGCGGTGGTGCGCACCACCCACCTCAGCGGCATGTTCACCGACCTGGGCATCGGCCTCGGCCACCTGCTGCGCGGGCTGCCGCTGCAGGTGCGGCGCCTGACCCTCAGCGGACTGATCATCAGCGGCTTCCTCGCCGGCGGTGTCATCGGCGCCTGGCTGTTCGTACGCTGGCAATACGACGCCCTGCTCGCTCCGGCCCTGCTGACCGGCCTGACCGGGCTGGGCTATGTGCTGTACCAGCAGTGGGCACGTTGGCGGCATTGAGGGCCGCGCGCTCGGGGTCAGATCCCTTTTTCTGCGAAAAAGAGACCTGACCCCATCTACCGGCAGCGACGCTACCGCCTTTGCGGTGACCACGGCACAATCGCCTGATGAGCCCGACCACTCCCGTTTCCGCCCTCACCATCGCCGGCTCCGACTCCGGCGGCGGCGCCGGCATCCAGGCCGACCTGAAGGCCTTCGCCGCACATCGCGTGCATGGCCTGTCGGCGATTGCCGCGCTGACTGCACAGAACACCCGCGGCGTCATCGCCGTGCATGTGCCGCCGATCGACTTCCTGCGCGCACAGCTGGAGGCGTGCTTCGACGACTTCGACATCCACGCGGTGAAGCTCGGCATGCTGGCCAACGCCGAAGTGATCAACGCCGTCGCCGACGCACTGGAGAAGCATCGTCCGCCCCACGTTGTGCTGGACCCTGTGATGGTCGCCACCAGCGGCGCACGCCTGCTGGAAGACAGCGCATTGCAGGCCATGCGTGAGCGCCTGATCCCGCTGGCCACGCTGATCACCCCCAACACGCCGGAAGCAGAACTGCTGGTCGGCCGGAAGATCAGCAACGGCGAAGACGCCGAGCAGGCGGCCTCGGCCCTGCTCGATCTTGGTGCGGGCGCGGTGCTGCTGAAAGGCGGCCACCTGCAGGAAGGCAATCGCGTGATCGACCGCTATTTCGACGGCGTCAGCAGCGAAGAATTCATCCATGCGCGCCTGCCACTGGATGCGCACGGTACCGGCTGCACGCTGGCCTCCGCCATCGCCGCGCAGCTGTGCAATGGCCTGAGCCTGGCCAATGCCTGCGAAGCCGGCATCGACTACGTTGCACGTGGGCTGCAGCAAGGCTATGCGCCGGGCCGCAGCGAAGTGCTGGTGCTCGACCATTTCGGCGCGGCACCGCACGCATGAGCCTGACGCCGCGCATCCTCGCCGTGCAGTGCAACGACGGCCATCGCTACGAAGTGATCGCCTGCGTGCCCGCACAGCCCATCGCGCGCCTGCTGTGGCTGCCCGCGCTGGGCGTGGCTGCGCGCCACTACCTGCCGCTGGCGCAGGCACTGGCGGCGAAGGGCGTGGCGGTCTACCTGCATGAGTGGCGCGGCAACGGCAGCAGTTCGCTGCGGCCATCGCGCACGCGGGACTGGGGCTATCGGGAAGTACTCGAACAGGATCTGCCGGGCAGCCAGGCCGTTCTGGCTGCAGCGGATGACGAGACTGGCGCCCTGCCCTGGATCATCGGCGGCCACAGCCTTGGCGGGCAGCTGGCCTGCGTGCACGCAGGCCGCAATCCGCAGCACTTCAACCGGCTATGGCTGGCCGCCAGCGGCTCACCGTTCTGGCGCAGCTTCCCGCCACCGCGGGGCTGGCTGTTGCCGCTGGTCTACCGCTTCCTGCCGTGGATCGCGCAACGCCAGGGCGTGCTGCATGGCCGTCGCCTTGGCTTCGGCGGCACCGAGGCGCGCGGCCTGATCGCCGACTGGGCGCGCGTCGGCCTGAACAACCATTACGCCGCGGTCGGCATGGACGAAGACCTCGACGCGCAGATGGCGCGCGTGCATGGCAGCGCGCAGGCGGTGCTGATGGAACATGACTGGCTGGCACCGACCGGATCGATGCAGACGCTACTGGCGAAACTGCCGAATGTGGTCGCGCAGCTGCGCGTGCTGTCCGCGCAGGAACTGGGTACGCACGCCGATCACTTCGCCTGGCTGAAGGCCCCGGACGCCGTGGCTGACAGCTTTTTCATTCAGTTGGATGAAAATTTTCACAAAACTGTTGACGGTGCGCGCCGACATCCGCATAATTCCGCTCCTGTCGCAGGGCGCCCGTAGCTCAGTTGGATAGAGTACCTGGCTACGAACCAGGCGGTCGGGAGTTCGAATCTCTCCGGGCGCACCACTCGACAGGTTTCCAGCATCCGCCGCTGGAAATGAAGTAAAATTAAGTAGTAAATTGATTGTGTACCGCGCGCCCGTAGCTCAGTTGGATAGAGTACCTGGCTACGAACCAGGCGGTCGGGAGTTCGAATCTCTCCGGGCGCACCATACACGGTCAACACAACAAGTTTATGTAATTGGCGCCCGTAGCTCAGTTGGATAGAGTACCTGGCTACGAACCAGGCGGTCGGGAGTTCGAATCTCTCCGGGCGCACCATTACACCGAAACAGCAGGCCTCGGCCTGCTGTTTTTTTTATGTGTGTTTTTCGGCAGGGCTGCGCCCTGCACCTGCCGAAGCCACGGCCGGAGCAACAGCAACAGCTGGCATTCCGAGGGATGGTGGGGCGGCATGGGCAGGCAGGACACGCCGTAAACCCATCCATGGGGGCTCGATGGCGGCATCCATGCCGCCAACGGTCCTGCCTGCCCATGCCGCCCCACCTCTGACAGATTTCCGCGATCTGATGGATCCACGCCATGCGTGGATGAATCTCCATCGAGTTCGAGTTCGAGTTCGAATATTTCGACAATTGATCGAAGAGCATCCACGCATGGCGTGGATCTACTGTGTCGACCAAGGTCGACACCCACCGATCGCACCAGCACCGACAGATCGCCGGAAACTGTCGAAGGCGGGGTGGGTCCGGTTGCGGGAGTGTCCGCGGCATGGATGCCGCGGCCAAGCCCCCATGGACGGGTTTACGGCGTCTCCCGCAACCGGACC
>NZ_JAWIRW010000014.1:0-56995 GCF_036319985.1 Stenotrophomonas sp. SMYL89
GGCCTACCGCCAGCGTTCACTCTGAGCCAGGATCAAACTCTTCACTTAAAACTACATGATCCGAAGATCAAAATTTAAAGCTGCAGATGATTGATGCTGGCAACGTATCGCTTGCTTTAAAACAATTAATAGTTGCTTGATCAAACGTCTGCAAGATGGACAATCATCCTTCCTGCAGGCGCCTTCACAAGATACCTGCGCATACTTTCAAAGATCAGGGGAAGTGGCCTCAGCGCCGTTCCCGTGTGCTGCGAAGTTTCCTTCGTAGCGAGCCGCCCATTATAGCCGGCTTTTCCGCTTCGTCAACACCTTTTTTCAAGGCCGTCTCACCGAAGTGGACGTTGTTGCCGATGCTGCTTCGTCGTTGGACCCGAAGGCCTTTCGTCGTTGCGAGCCGCCTATTATGCCGGACTTTTCGAGTCCGTCAACACCTTCGTTCGATCATCTCGTTCGTCGGTGGTGGCGTCACTGCTCGCGTGCCGTTTCCGAAGAAGCGATGCGCTGCAGCAAGGGAGCGAATTCTAGAGATCCTGCAGATTTCGTCAAGGCTTTTTTTTCATGGTGATGACAGAAGCGCCGCGACTTCAGGCATGACGTACGCTCGAAGATCACTGCGGCGTTGCCCGCGCGTTGCGCGGTCAACGCCGCAACGGCTATCAATGCACGGATGCAACAAGGAGAGACGGCAATGAACATGCAGGTGCGGCAAGCATGGTGGCGCGACCTTTCAGTGCCGGCCGTGGTCGCCGGCTTCATCACCGTGCTGGTCGGCTTCGCCAGTTCCGCAGTGATCGTGTTCCAGGCCGCACAGGCTGTCGGTGCCGACCAGGCACAGATCGCCTCATGGATGTGGGCACTGGGACTGGGCATGGGTGTCACCTGCATCGGGCTGTCGCTGCGCTATCGCGTGCCGGTGGTGACCGCATGGTCGACACCGGGCGCGGCGATGCTGGTGGTCGGTGCCGGTGGCGCCTCGCTCGCTGAAGCCACCGGCGCATTCCTGCTCGCTGCGGTGCTTGGCATGCTGGCAGGCTTCTCCGGGGTGTTCGCACGATTGATGCAGCGGGTGCCGATGGCGCTGGCCGCCGGCATGCTGGCCGGCGTGCTGCTGCGCTTCGGTCTGGACGTGTTCGTGGCCATGAATTCCCAACTGGTACTGGCACTGGCAATGTTCGCCACCTGGCTGGCGGGACGCCGCTTGTTCCCGCGCTATGCGGTCATCGCCACACTGCTGGTCGGCATCGCGGTCGCAGCCAGCCGTGACCTGCTGCACGCACAGCAGGTGCAGCTGCAGCTGGCGGTGCCGCAATGGGTGACCCCGTCCCTGTCCTGGACTGCGGTAGCCGGCATCGCCCTGCCCCTGTTCGTGGTCACCATGGCCTCGCAGAACATCCCCGGTGTGGCAGTGATGCGTGCCTCCGGCTATGACGCGCCGGTGTCGCCTCTGATCGGCTGGATCGGCGTGGTCAATACATTGCTGGCGCCGTTCGGTGCCTACGCACTGAACCTGGCCGCGATCACGGCCGCGATCTGCATGGGCCGTGATGCGCACGAGGATCCGGCACGGCGCTACACCGCCGCCATGGCCGCTGGGGCTTTCTATATTGTCATCGGGCTGTTCGGTGCCACCGTGGCCGCCCTGTTCGCGGCTTTCCCAAAGGAGCTGGTGGCCTGCGTGGCCGGTATCGCGTTGTTCGGCACCATCGCCAACAGCCTGGCCAGTGCGCTGGCAGTAGAGCAGGACCGCGAGGCGGCACTGGTCACCTTCCTGGTCACCGCCTCCGGCGTCTCACTGGCCGGCATCGGTTCGGCGTTCTGGGGCCTGGTGGCCGGTGCGCTGTGCCTGCTGGTGCTGCGGCCGCGTCAGGGCCGCTGACCTGTCCTACCCCGCCAGTGCGGCGCCGACGGTGCTCAACACCACCGAGATGACGATGGCGGCCAGTGTGGCGACCACGCTGGTGCCGCCGCGTGCGGTCAGCTCGCTGCGCAGCCGTGCGTCATCGCCGCCGCTGACGGCACGGGCTTGGGCGATCAGGCGTTGGCAGTGTGCCAGGTACCAGGTGTTGCCAAAGGTGCCGGTGGTGACGCTGAGCGCGATGGTGATGACCAGCGACACGCCTTCGGGCACATCCAGCAAGGTCTCCACCACGCTGATCAGCAGCAGCAGGCCGACCCACATTGCCGCCAGGCGGTACATCCTGCGGTACATCATCCAGATCGGGCCGAGCAGGAAGGCCGGCCAGTGCCAGGTTCCACTGGCGGTGGCAATGCCCTGATCCAGCCGCCAGCGCTGGCGATAGATCGGGAAGTTGCCGCCGACCACGCTGGCGTACAAGGCCATCTCGCCCTCCAGCCCCGCGGCGGCAGCCGTATCCGGTGCAGCGGCGGGGGCTCGATACGGATCGGACGGATCGCCGACACTTGGCGCAACGACCTCAACCGGTGGGGCTGTGTCGATATCCGGAGCCGGCGCCATCTCGATGGGCGTTGAATCCTGTTCCAGCTCCGCCAAGGGGCGCCACGAGGGCATGCCTTCGCGCCACAGCAGCGTGCGTGCCGTCACCGTGCCATCCTGCTGCAGGCGACGCAGGGCGGCCAGGTCCACCGGTCCTTCGCTCTGCCTGCTGTTGGCGTACCACCACTGTGCGTCCTGCATGAAAACATCCTTGCTGCGTTGATTCGTTACCGGGTTACCGGTGTCCACGGTGCCGCGGACAATGTCTGTGACAGCACATGGCTGCCACCCGGCGGCAGGGTCACCACGTCGGGTCCGGCGTTGGCCGCTTCCAGGCAGACGTAGTCGCGCCAGCCCTCACCCACATCTGCCATCTTCGCTGCAGCCTCGGCACCGGGATTCCACGCCACCAGCGAGCGGCTTCCTTCCGTACGGATGTCGATGCGGCGTTTCAGCACCGGATCACGCAGGACATAGTGACCCTTGGCCTGCGTGTAGATGCGGTCGCTGCGCCCGGGATCACGGGGATCGCGCAACGTCCAGGCGCCCTGCTGCCGACGCGGCGTCGCATAGTTCTCGAACTTGTCCAGATAGTCCAGTCCGTCCACGCCGTCCACATCCACCGCGCTGGCATCACCCACGCGGAAATAGTTGTGCAGCGCCTGGGTGATGCTGGCAGGGGAACTGCCGACGTTCTCGGTGATCAGTCGCTGGGTCAACTGGCGGCCTACACGCACAGTCATCCTCAATCGCAGGTCCAGGCTCTGCAGCACCGGGGGTGCCAGCGTGAGCTCGATGCTGCCGTCGTCCAAGCGACGGGCCTGTTGCAGTTCCCACGGCACGGTACGGACGAAACCGTGGGCGGGCACGTCGTTGCCCTGGCCTTGGCGGCCGAAGTACGGCCAGCAGACGGGGCTGCCTCCGCGGATCGGCGTGGGCAGTTCGGCGCGCCGGGGGGACAGCCACATCAGATCCGGCTGGCCCTTGGGCACGAAGGAAAGCAGCTGGCCGCCAAACACACTGATGGCCGCGCTGGCGTCGCCGGTTTCCACCAGCCAGGCATCGAGCCCCTGGTACTGCCCGCTGCGTACACCCTGGATCTGCTGCACGTGGGATCGACTCCGTATGGCCGGCGATTGCACGGCACTGTAGTTGCTGGGAAGCATGAAACGCGTGGGCACCGCTGCAGTGCGCGGCGCGTTCTGCAGAGTGCGAAGGATACGCTGTCCCGCGCGCCCATCTGCGTTGGCCCAGCCCAGGCGCTGCTGCTCGACCTGGATAGCGCGACGCGTGGCCGTACCGATCATGCCGTCGGCGCTTCCGATGTCGTGGCCGCGGGCCAGCAGCAGGGTCTGCAGCTGGCGGCGCTCATCGCGGCCGATACCGGGATCATCGGTCGGCCAGGCCGTGGCCAGGCCCGTGCCGCCACGCAGCTGGTCGGCCAGCGTGGCGATCGCCAGCGCGTAGCTTTCGGCAGCGTTGTAGCTGTAGATCGCGTCGTAGTTGCGGAACACCAGCAACGCAGGGCCCTTGCCGCCCGCCGGCAGCAGCAGGGCCGCGCGCGCGTCGGCAGGCAGGTTGGCCGGGGCCAACGCGCTGCCATCCAATGCGGTCACACCTTGCGCACGCCAGTCGGCCAGCGCCCGACGCTGGGTGCGCCCGGCCTGGCTGGCGTCGAAACCGGGCGGGATACGCACTTCCATGCCCCACGGCTCTCCGCTGCGCCAGCCGGCGCGCTTGAGGTAATTGGCGGTGGAGGCCAGCGCATCGGGAATGCTGCCGACCAGATCGCGGCGGCCATCGCCATCACCGTCCACGGCGATGCCTGCATAGGTGCTGGGCATGAACTGCGTATGCCCGAAGGCGCCGGCCCAGGAACCGGTGAGCCCCTGTGCCTGCAGGTCGCCGCGGTCGATCAACTTGAGCAGGGCCAGCAGCTCACCACGGAAGAAGGGCTGGCGGCGGCCGGCACAGGACAGCGTGGCCAGCGACTGCAGCAGCGGGCGCTTGCCGAACACACGGCCGTAGTCGCTCTCCACGCCCCAGACCGCGACGATGGTGGCCGGATCGACGCCGTACTGGGCCGACACCCGATCAAGCAGGGCCCGATGCTGCTGCAGCAGGACGCGCCCATCGTCCACGCGCTGGCGATCGACCAGCGCGGCCAGGTAGTCCCAGATCGGCGTGGTGAATTCCGGCTGCGCGTCGAGCAGGCCGAGCACGCTGGGATCGGGGGTGAGCCCGGCGATAATCCCATTGAAGCGGTCGGCACTGATGCCCTGGCTGGCGGCTGTCGATTGCAGGACGGCCAGGCAGCGGCTGAAAGCGGCATCGCTGCTGGCCGCAGGCGCTGCTGTCGAAGCGGGTGCCGCGGCGAGCACGGCCGCCAGGCCGAGCGTGGTCAGAATGGGCATGGCGTCCTCCGTGTTGCCGTTGCAGGGCCATCTTAGGCGCAGCGTAGGCGAACCTGAAGCAGCGCGGGCTGGCGGCGGCTAAAGGGCGCGAAGCAGGCGCAGGCCATAGGCCGGGCTTTCAGCATCCCAGCGCCGCACGACCTGCAGGCCCGCTGGCAGCAGCAACGCTTCGAAGCTGTCGTCGGTGTACTTGTGGCTGTATTCGACGCGGATCGGCTCGTCGGCCTGGAAGTGGAAGGTGCGGCCATCCAGACGGACGTCCTGCGCCCACTGGCTGACCAGGTCGGTTTCAATGCGCAGCCGCGCGGTGCTGTAACGGGCGCGGTGGCGGAATCCGTCGAGATCGAAGTCGCTGCCGATCTCGCGATTGAGGCGGGCCAGCAGGTTGAGGGTGAATGCGGCGGTGACGCCCTGCGCATCGTTGTAGGCCGCCTCGATCAATGCCGGGTCCTTGTGCAGGTCGATGCCAACCAGGGCCAGGCCATCACGGCCCATGGTCTGGCGCATCGCGCGCAGCAGCGCGACCGCGTCCTCGCCTTCAAAGTTGCCCAGCGTAGACCCGGGGAAGAACAGCAACCGCCGCGCGGGTTCGCGTTCGGGCATGGGCACGGCAACGGGACGGGTGAAGTCTGCACAGACCGGCAGCATCTCGACCTCGGGCAGCGCCGGGGCGAGATGGTCGATGCTGGACAGCAGCGCGGCACGCGAGATCTCGATGGGGGTATAGGCCACCGGCTCACGCAGCGCGGCCAGCAGCAGTGCGGTCTTGCGGCCACTGCCACTGCCCAGCTCCACCACGTGCAGGTGCGGGCCGACGCTGCGGGCGATGTCCGGCAGTACCTGCGAAAGCAGGGCCAGCTCGGTACGCGTGGGGTAATACTCGCGGGTCCGGGTGATCTGTTCGAACAGGCGCGAGCCACGTGCATCGTAAAAGTACTTGGACGGCAGCTGGCGCGGTGTGCGCGACAACCCGGCCACCACGTCAGAAAGGATCTGCTGGCGACCGGGCGTGAGATCGGTCAGCGCCTGCAGCGCGTCGCGCACCGTGCTCATGCCAGATCCCGGGCCAGGCGCAGGCCGGAGAACTGCCAGCGCGCCGGTGGCATGAAGAAGTTGCGGTAGCTGGCGCGCACATGGCCCCGGGGCGTGGCGCAGCTGCCACCGCGCAGCACCCATTGGCCACACATGAATTTGCCGTTGTATTCGCCGAGGTTGCCGGCAAAGGGGCGGAAGCCCGGGTAGGCGCCGTAGGCGCTGTGGGTCCATTCCCAGACATCACCGAACAGCTGCCGCAGGCCGCTGCCCTGCCCCACCTGGGGATGCAGATGATCGTCATCAGCGAAGTGACCCCGCACCGGCTGAGACGCGGCCGCAGCCTCCCACTCGAACTCGCTGGGCAGGCGCGCTCCGGCCCAGCGGGCACAGGCGTCGGCCTCGAAGTAGCTGAGATGGCAGACCGGCGCGTGCGGATCCAGTTCGCGCCAGCCGCCCAAGGTGTATTCGCGCTGCAGGGTGTCATCCCAGTACAGCGGATGCTGCCAGTCTTCGGTTTCGCGCAGTGCCCAGCCTTCGCTGAGCCACCAGCGCGGTTCGCGGTAGCCGCCGGCGTCGATGAAGGCGCGGTACTCGGCGTTGCTGAGCGGGCGTTCGGCCAGGGCGTGGGCGGGCAGCAGCACGCGGTGCGGCGGCGATTCGTTGTCGTAGGCGAACACGGCGTGGTGCGGCCAAGAGGCGGCGCCGACGGTGACGATGCGTTCGGGCGATTCGATCCAGCCCTGGGCACTGGCAGCGCCGGGGGTGGTAGGCAGGTCCTCGCGGTAGGCCGGCTGCAGCGGATTGCACCAGAACGCGTGCTTGATGTCGGTGAGCAGCAGCTCCTGGTGCTGCTGTTCGTGCTGCAGGCCCAGCTGCAGGTGCTGCAGCGCCTGATCGTCGAGATCACCCGCGTCCAGCCGTGACTGTACCTGCGCATCGATCTGGCAGCGGTAGTCCTGCACCTGCTGCAGCGAGGGCCGTGACAGCAGCCCGCGCTGCGGCCGTGCATGCGCCGGGCCGATGCTCTTGTAGTAACTGTTGAACAGGTAATCCCAGCCAGGGTCATGCGCCGGTGCAGCCGGGAAGCCGGCCAGCACGAAACGTTCGAAGAACCAGGTGGTGTGGGCCAGGTGCCACTTGCTGGGGCTGGCATCGGCCATGCTCTGCAGCATGGCATCTTCGGCACTGAGGGGGGCCGCCAACTGCACGCTGCGGTCCCGCACACGTGCGTACTGGCGGGCGAGATCGCGCTGCGGGGCAGCGACGGCGGCGGCTACGCTGTCCATGCCGGCAGCATCGGCGCCGGCGGGTGAGTGCGACGTCATGGTTCGACGTCAATGCGTTCACAAGCGTGACCGCGCCGCATTCAAGAAGCCGGTGCGGGCGCCGCTAACGGCAATGCTGCGGCCGCGTCGTCACCGCGCTGGAATTCCTGCTTGCCCCTGCATCCGCTCCGCCAGCCTGCGCATTACCTGTTCGTGCTGCCCGCCGTGCTGGTTGCCGTGGTGCTGTGGGCAGCACTGGGCAACGAAGACGTGGCCAGTCCGGCCCAACGCATCCTGCCCTGGCTGCTGGCCTGCCTCGGCGCCGGCCTTGCCCTGCTCTACCACCAGGTGCGTACGCTCTGCCTGATGCTGGTGGTGGCCGTGATGTTCGCCCTGCTGCACCAAGACGTGGGTGGCTACCTGCGCAGCGGCCATGTCACGGCGCTGACACCGTTGCGCTTCCATGCCATTTCGGCCTGGTTGCCCTTGCTGTTCGCTGGCCTGGCGTTGTGGCCCGAGCGCGGCCGCCGCCGCCGCGACCTGCTGCTGCGGGGCGTTTCCAGTGGCACCGCGCTGATGATCTTCCTGCTGCTGGCCACGCAGCAACCGCGTGGCATGCACGATCTCCTGTCCAACCGCCACTGGAGCTGGATTCCGGCCGACTGGAACGCGCTGGCACAGCTGCCAGCCCTGCTGTTCCTGTTGGCAGCCGCCGCGCTGGGCTGGCAGGCCTGGCGGCATCCGCGCCCACTGCACACGGCGATGCTGCTGGCCCTGCTGTGCCTGTGGTGGATGCTGCCAAGGGTGTTCCTGCAGCCGGTGCTGCTACCGGCACTGGCCAGTGCGGCCCTGCTGCTGCTGCTGGGCGCGATGCTGCAGGAGTCGTTCCATATGGCCTTCCGCGATGAACTGACCGGCCTGCCGGGGCGCCGCGCATTCAATGAGACCCTGCAACGGGCGCGTGGCACCTACAGCATCGCGATGGTGGACGTGGACCACTTCAAATCGTTCAACGACACCCACGGCCACGACACCGGGGACGATGTGCTGCGCCTGGTGGCCTCGCGCCTGGGCCGGGTGGATGACGGTGGCCGGGCGTTCCGCTACGGCGGCGAGGAGTTCGCGGTGGTGTTCCTGGATCGTCCCGCAGCGGCCTGCGTGGATGCGGTCGAGGCACTGCGGCAGACCATCGAGGAAACCCGCATGCAGCTGCGCGACCGGAGCACCCGCAGCCGCGACGATGAGACGGGGCGCCAGCAGCGCGGGCGCGGCGGAAGCGGGCAGACGGTGCAGGTGACGGTGAGCATCGGGCTGGCGGACAGCCGCGTGGATGGGCGGCCGGCCGCAGTGATCAAGGCCGCCGACCTGGCGTTGTACGCAGCCAAGGACGGTGGCCGCAACCAGGTCCGCGCGCATGCCGGCCAGCGCGTGTTGGCGGTACGCGGCGGCTGAGGCTCACACAGCGTCGAGGTAGTACCAGCGGCCGTCGATGCGCAGGAAGCGGCTGTGCTCGGCCATCTTCACCGCGCTGCCGCCGCCCACGCGGTAGCGGGCGGTGAAGCGTACTTCGGCGCTGTCGGCACCGGTGACCGTGTGTTCGTGCACGGTCAGGCCCAGCCAGTGCGTACGCTGGCCCGGCGCATCGTCCAACGCCAGCTCGGCCGGGCGGGTATCCGGGTGCCAGCTCTGGCGCAGATAGTCCGCCAGCCCCCGCACATAGGCGCTGTAGCGCGATCGCATCAGGTGCTCGGCATCGGGTGCGGCCTCACCGGCATGGAAACGGCCACAGCAGGCGGCGTAATCGGCGGGAAGGCCGCAGGGACAGGGATCGGAGGGTTTTCGGCTCATGCGGGCATTGTCGCCGGGTTGTGCGGATTGATCCACGCGGGGCACGGGTCAGCCGGTGCGGGACAGGCGTATGCTGTCGCGCCCCCACATCGATTGATCGCCGTGCTGGAACTGGTTCCCCCTGAGTTGTGGTGGCTGGTGGTGATCGCCTTCATCGCCGGCCTGGTCGATGCCGCCGTCGGTGGCGGTGGGCTGGTGCAGCTACCCGGCCTGTTCACCGTGCTGCCGCAGCAGACGCCGGCGATGCTGTTCGGCACCAACAAGTTCAGTTCGATGTTCGGCACCGGTGCAGCCGCCTGGCGCTATGCGCGCAATGTGCGCTTCCCGTGGAAGCCGGTGTTGTTCGCGGCAGGCACAGCCTTCCTCTTTTCCTTCGCCGGCGCCACCGCGGTAAGCCTGCTGCCCAAGGACGCGGTGCGCCCACTGGTGCTGGTGCTGCTGATCGCGATGCTGGGCTACACGCTGTGGAAGAAGGATTTCGGCGCGCTGCACCGGCCGCAGGAGATCGGCCGCCGTGAACTGGCGATCGCGCTGGCCATCGGTGCAGCGATCGGCTTCTACGACGGCTTCTTCGGGCCGGGCACCGGCAGCTTCCTGATCTTCCTGTTCGTGCGCTTCTTCGGCCTGGATTTCCTGCGTGCTTCTGCGGCATCGAAGGTGGTGAACCTGGCGACGAATGTGGCGGCGATCTCGTTCTTCGTGCCGACCGGCAACATCCTGTGGTTGTTCGCGCTGCCGATGGCAGCGGCCAACATCATCGGTTCGGTGGTGGGCACGCGTCTGGCGCTGAAGGGCGGCACGCCGTTCATCCGCAAGCTGTTCGTGGGGCTGGTGGTGGTGCTGATCGCGCGGATGGCGTGGGATACGTTCCGCGGTTCTTGAGGGGCGTTATGACGTGGCAGGTGCCAACCTTGGTTGGCACGTTGTTTCAGGTCGCGAAGGGCAGCCGAGCATGGCTCGGCTCTACAGGTGGATTGCCCGAGGCGCTCAGGCCTCGGCTTCTTCCGGTTCGTTGGCCTGTTGGCGGCTGCGTTCGGGCAACCTCAGGCGCTTGCCCTCTTCGTCGTACTCGATCAGCAGCACGCCGGAGTCGTGGCGGCCGCTGATTTCGACGAAGCAGGCGCCGCCGATGAACGGTTCCAGCGTCATCACCGACTTCAGCGGGGTGGCGACCACCATCTGGAAGCCGAAGTTGTCGAAGATGTTCATCGCCAGCGCGGTGAACTCGTTGTCGGCCTTGTCGAAGGCCTCGTCGAGCACAACCGCGGCATAGCTGGGCAACTGGCTGTCGGCACCACCCAACTGGTAGCGCAGCGCGGCGGCCAGGCAGGTGGTGGCCAGCTTCTGGCGCTGGCCACCAGACTTGCCGGCGCCGCTTCGGTAGATCTCGACCTGCTGGCGCGTTTCCGCATCCAGCTCGACGCCGATGAACTCCACGTGCATGCGCACGTCCAGCACCAGCTCGCGCCAGCGCTTGTCCTCGCCTTCCTGCGAGCCGAGGCGGTTGACCAGCTGCCGCAGCACGGTGAACTGCGATTCGGCCAGCTCGCGCTGCTCGGTCTGCTGCTGCGACAGCACCTCACGCAGCTGCAGGTGGAACTCGCCCACCTCCGGCAGACGGCGGTCGCTCAGTTCGATGGTCAGCAACGTGCCACGGTTGAACGGCACTTGTTCCAGGCTGGCGTTCACTTCGTCCAGGCGCTGGCCGATCGACTTGCGTGCCTCCGCGCTGTGGCGCTGCAGGGCCAGCAGGTTGTTCTTGCTCTGGTTCTGCAGCAGGTCGAAGAAGCGCTCTTCGTGCTGCGGCAGGCCATCGCGCTCCAGCCGTTCGAGGCGGGCGAGGAAGTCCTCGGCCGACGCCACCGACACGGTGAAGTCGCCCGATTCCTCCGGCCACTGCTGGATGAAGCGGCGGAAACAGCCGACCAGCTGGTTCTCGATGCGGTTGAGGTCCTGCTGCGAGGAGGACAGCTGCTCGTTCAGCGCGTTGCTGACCTGGCGCATGTGCGCTTCCAGCGTTTCCAGGCTGAGCGGGCCCTGCTCCTGCAGGCGCTCGGCCAGACCGGCTTCCTGCTCCTGGGCCAGGCTCGGCAGCACCAGCGCACGGCTCTGCTGGCGTGCGCGGTCGAGGCGATCGCGCTCCTTGACCAGCTGGCCACGCTCGACGCGGACGTCTTCATAGGTGCGGCGCGACTGTTCGATGTCAGCGCGCACCGCATCGATCTGCTTGGCCAGCTTGGCCAGGTCGGCATTGCCTTCGCGCAGGTCGCGCAGCGTCGCTTCGATATCGCTCAGGCGCTGCTGCGGGGCGGCGATATCGATCTCGTTCCAGCTGATGCTGACCAGCTCGTGACAGGCCAGGCGGCGTTCGTTGTCGCGGTCACGCTGGCCACGCAGGCGCGCGATGTCGGTCTCGCAGCCGGCGATGCGCTTGGCCAGTTCCTGCGCTTCACGCTCGAAGGCGCCGACCTTGTCGTGGTTGTTGAAGCCGAGGATCCAGCGACGGCGGTCGCCAACGGCGCTGCGGTCGTCCTTCTCGAAACGGTCGCCCGGATGCTTGACCTGGCCTTCGCGGGTGATGCCGCGGTCAACGTTGCGCAGCTGCCTGGCGTCCACGCACTCGTAGTCGAAGCGCTTGCCGAGTTCGCGGCGCAGCCAGCTTTCAAACACGTGCTCGCGCAGTTCCAGCTTGTGCAGCAGCGACTTCGCCGACGGCTCGCGGGCGAACGCATCGTCGTTGCGGCGCACGCGGTAATAGGTGAAGCGCATGCCCAGGTGGGTACGGTTCACCCACTCGGCGACGTCGTTGTAGTGCTTGTCATCGACCAGCAGCGACAATGCGAAGCCGCCCAGCACGCGCTCGATGGCCCCTTGCCAGCCCTGCTCTTCCGAGCGGACCTGGATCAGCTCGCCGACGAACGGCAGCGCCGCTTCGGCGATGCCGGTTTCCTCGGCCAGGCGCGCGCGCAGCTTCTGCATCGGCGCCGGGATGTTGGACGGCGTGCGCTGCATCGCTTCAAGTTCCGCGCGGACTTCACCGAAGCGGCGCTCGTCATCGCGCTTGCCGCCCAGGCGATCGCTGATCGCGTCGTCCAGTGCCGAAGAGGCACGCTGGCGGTCCTGCAGTTCGTTCTGCGCGCGCTCGACCAGCTCGGCGAAGCCGTGCGCGTCGTCCGGCAGTTCAGCCTGCAGCTGCTGCGCGGCCTGGCGTGCCTGCTCGCGCTTGGCCTGGCGGCGGTCGCGCTCGGCTTCGGCACGGCCCTGCTCGCGTTCCAGTTCCTCGATGCGCTCACCGCCCTGCTGGCGGCGCTGCAGTTCCAGCTCGGCCAGGCGCTCGGTGTGATTGTCGAGTGCGGCACGGCGCTGGGCTTCCTCGCCCAGCAGGCCACGGTCACGCACGTCCATCTCGCGCAGGCGCGCTTCGATCAGCGCCTGGCGGCGGCTTTCGCGGAAGCTGTCGACGCCGAGCTTCAGCGCTTCGTCGTCGCCACGCTGGCGGTGCATTTCCTTCAGGTCGTTGTAGTAGGCGCGTGCCGGCAGCAGGGTTTCCACCTGGCGGCGCGCGGTGACCACCGCCTGGTGTGCGCCATCAAGCTCGGCGAAGTCGCTGACCAGGCGCTCGGCGGCGTCGAAAGTCTTCGGCGTGTCGAGCATGAAGTCGCGCAGGAAGACGTTGAGGTCGCCCAGGTTCTTCGCCGACTGCGTCTTGTGCAGCAGGCGCAGCGCCATTTCGTTGTCGATGCCGAGCAGGTCGCGGAAGCGCTCGGCGTAGCCGGAGAAGGTGTCGAAGTGGTGCAGGTCGGACAGCTTCTGCTTGAGCTTGCGCAGGTCCAGGTCGAAGCCACCAAGATCCTTGGCGATGTCGAACGGGCGTTCGGCGATCATGTAGTGCTTGCGCACATCGCCGGCCGAGGTGCCGTTGCCGGAGATCCACAGCAGGCGCACCAGGCTGACCACACGGCCATCGCCGGCGCGGTATTCCAGCACCAGCGCGGTCCAGGTCGCGCCCTTGCGCAGGTACTGGGTGGCGATTTCGCCGGTGCCGCTGTCCTGCTGGTCGGCCCACGCGCCACGCACGTAGGACACCAGGTTGCGGTCGCGGCCACTGCGCTCGGCTTCACGCGCGGCGGCGTTGAAGTCGACGATGGCCGGCGGCGTCAGCAGCGCGGACATGGCATCGAGCAGGGTCGACTTGCCCGAGCCGGAACGGCCGACGAACAGGAAGCCACGCTCGGCGATCGGTACTTCGGTCAGGCCGTTGAACGTGCCCCAGTTGTGCACCTGCAGACGGCGCATGCGGAACTGCTGCAGGCGCGGGTCCGGCAGGCCTTCGTTGAACAGGGCGGGAGTGTGCTTGGAGATAGCCATGCGATGGTCGGGTCTCTCAGGCCTCGGCGGCCGGGGTTTCGCGCAGCTGGCGGTAGACCGCCGAGAGCTGGGACACGTCTTCGGCGGAGAACAGCAGCTTCAGCGCCGGCGAGACTTCGTGGCGGTCTTCCTGGCCGCTGAGGCGGGTCAGGATGTGGTTGTCCTTCATTTTCTGCACCGCCGAGGCGACGCGGCGGTTGAAGCCGGCGCGGTCGGTGGACAGGTTCTTTTCATAGATGGCCAGTGCTTCGGCCATCTCGGCATCGGCGACCACCGCGCGGTTGCCGCGCGCATCGGCCTCGGCCAGCTGCTGGCGCAGGTACAGCAGCAGCACCGAGTCGATGAAGGTCAGCGGCGAGGTGCGCAGCAGCACAGGCGCGTCGACATCTTCGGTATCGGCCTGGCGGGTGAACGCCACGCCGCTGTCACGGTCGAGCACCAGTTCCAGGAACAGGTCCGCCAGCGACGAGCGGATCGCCGCTTCGCTGCGGATCAGCGCCGGCCACAGCTTGGCGTGGCGCAGCTGGTCGATGCTGGGACCGATCAGCAGCTGGCACAGCGCGCGGCGCGCATCCAGCGGCAGGCGCCCGGTATCGCCGAGGTAATACACGTCGTTGCCACGGCGGGGCTGCGCCACGGCCGTCACCGGCTCGGCCTCGTAGGCGTCTTCCGCCACGTCGGCCTGCGGTGCGTCGATGGGATCTTCATGCCAGCTCATGGCGTCTCTCCTGGGTGAACCAAACCAGCGGGATGCGGGCGCGACGGATCTGGCCGTCGCCACCACGCCATTGCGCAAGCTCCTGCTCGCCGGCAACCACGTTGCCGAAGCGCGTGCCCAGCGACAGGTAGCCGATGACGCTGCCGAGGCCCTGCGGCGCTTCGCGCTGCGACAGGGCCTGGGCGATGCTGAGCCGCGGCTGTGCATCGAGCAGGTCGTGCAGGTCCTGGCGCAGCGTGCGGAAGTCGATTTCGGACGAGGCCACCAGGTCGCCGACGCTCTCCAGGCTGATCGCAGCGGCGTCGTTGTACTCGACGTTGCCGTCGACCTGGGCGCTGCGCGGATCGTGCAGCTTCCACTGCGACCACGAGCGCAGGCGGCTGGTGGTCAGCTGCAGGTCGCGGCCGATGCCGCGTTGTGCGGGGAATTCGTCACGCAGTGCCAGCGCTTCGGACTGCGCCTGCTTCAGCAGCTGGTTGAGGCGGCGCTGTTCCAGGTAGCCACGGCTCTGCACGAAGCCGCGCAGGCTGCGCGCGAAGTTCTGCAGCACATCGTGCACCTGGCCACCGCGCTCGAGCATGGTGCTGGTGAAGCTGCGCAGGAAGTTGCGTTCGTTGCGGTCCAGGCGGCGCGCGAACCCGCGCGCCAGCACCGCTTCCAGCGCGGCATCGAGCTGGGCACTCTGTTCGGCGTCGTTTAGCAGGCGCCAGAAGGCCTGGAAACTGCGTCCGGCGTCACTTTCGCCGATGACATCCACACCTTCGAACAGCTGCGACAACACATCGCCGCGCTCGCCCTCGTCGTCGATGATGCGTTCGCGGAAATCGCGGTTGAGCTGCTCGAAGTCATCGCGCACACGGCGGAAGTCCTCGGTCAGCTCGTCGGCCAGGCCGATGATCTGGCGGGTGCGTTCCAGCGCGCGCTTGCCGTCCAGCGCAACCACGCGGCCAGTGCCGACCCGGGCGATTTCGGCATCGATGCGGTCGCGCTCGTCGTGCAGCGCGGACAGGCGCGCATCAGGATCGGCCTCGGTCTGCGCAGCCAGCGCCGAGAGCTGCTCAATGACCAGCGCCAGGCGGCTTTCGGTGGCGGCCACGCGGGCCTGCTCGAGGCCGTCGGCGAAGCGGATCGCCTGCAGTGCAGCGGTGGACAGTTCGTACTGCTCCTGGTCGGCGCCTTCGGGCAAACGGCGTTCCAGCCAGCCCTGGGCCAGCCAGTGCGCGATGTAGGCCTGGGCGGTACGCGGCAGCTCGCGCGAGAGATCATCGCCGGCCAGCTGGTCCAGCGCGCGCTGCAGTCGTTCGTTCAGCACCGAGGACGGCAGCGTGCGCTCGCCGTCCATCAGCAGGCCCTGCAACAGGCCGATGATTTCCGGGGCGTGGTCGGCGGCAAGCAGCTTCCACTGGGGCTGTTCGCGCAGGTGGCGGTAACGGGCAATGCGTTCGCGATGCTTCATGCAGCGAAAGAAGTCTGTAGGGCTGACAGGGACGAGCCGCGATGCACGGCTGCCGCGAGGGCAGCCGTGGGCATGCCGGCCTGCAGGGGCCGGCGCGGTGCGGGCAAGCGGCTCAGCGCTTGCCGCCCACTTCGATGAAGCGCAGGAACTCGGCGCGGGTGCGCGCGTCGTCGCGGAAGCTGCCCAGCATCTTGGAGGTGACCATGCTGACGCCGCGCTTGTGGATGCCGCGGGTCGTCATGCATTCGTGGGCGCCTTCGACGACCACGCCGACGCCGATCGGCTGCAGCACATCCTGGATGCACTGGGCGATCTGCGCGGTCATCTTTTCCTGCACCTGGAAGCGGCGGGCGTAGGCTTCGACGACGCGGGCCAGCTTGCTGATGCCCACCACCTTGCCGGCCGGCAGGTAGCCGACGTGCACGCGGCCGATGATCGGCGCCATGTGGTGCTCGCAGTGGCTTTCGTACTCGATGTCACGCAGGACGATCAGTTCGTCGTAGCCGGCCACTTCCTCGAAGGTCCGCTCCATGTAGGCGCGCGGGTCGTCGCGGTAACCGCTGAACCAGTCGCCATAGGCTTCGGCGACGCGGCGGGGGGTATCCAGCAGGCCTTCACGGGACGGGTCCTCACCGGCCCAGCGCAGCAGGGTGCGCACGGCATCCTCGGCCTGGTCCTGGGTCACGTCGCCCTGCGGGGCGGCCTTTTCGTTGTTCTTGCTCATTGCGTACAGCGTCCCGAACGGGGGGCGAGCATCGTACCCGACCGGGGGGTGGGTCGTCCTGTTGGGACGGTTCATCGGGGGTCTCTTGCGGCGCCTCGTTGCTATCGGTTTGGAGGAGGAGAGGGGGCTGCGCAGGACACGCCGTAAACCCGTCCCTGGGGGCTCGATGGCGCCATCCATGGCGCCCACGGTCCTGCGCAGCCCCCTCTCCCCCTCCCGGACGGTTTCCTGCGGGCGCGGCCGAACCGCCCGAAAGCGGGGTCGAAAGCTTGGGTTCATGGCTTCGGAAGCGCCGCGCGACTGCGCGACTGCTGTGGTGGGTGCGAACCCTTGGTCCGCACAGCGTTGGCTTCTGCCCCTGCCTTTAAAGAGCCAACCCACCGCGCTCGCGGGATGTGGGGTGGGTGGCGGAGGGCCGGGCGGGGCAGGGCCGTGAGGCGCATGGATGCGCCGATCGAGCTTACATGGGTGAGGGCGCTTTGCTTGCGAGGCATGCCTCGCAAGCGACCGAACGCCCGGCCGCCAGCGGCTGGGCCGGGCCCCGGAGGGGTACTTGCAGCGTGCCCTGCCCCGTCCGGCCCTCCGCCACCCCAGCCGATAGCCAGCAGGCGCAACGCTTTCCTCAACCCACCCACCCATTCAGCAAAAACTATTGATAGGAATGAAATTAGTAGTATCCTATCTATCTCTTATGGACCGACCCCTCGACGAGCGCACCGTGCTGCAGATGCAGCTCAGCTCCGGCCTGCTGTACGCAGGGCGGCAGTGGCAGCGCCTGGCCGACAGCCGGCTCGGCAGCTACGGCATCTCCACCGCCTGCACCATGCCGCTGCTGATGATCGGCCGCTCCGGCGGTGGCATCCGGCAGGTGGCGCTGGCCCAGCAGCTGGGCATGGAGGGTCCCTCCCTGGTGCGCCTGCTGGACAAGCTGTGCGCCAGCGACCTGGTCCGCCGCGAAAGCGATGCCAGCGACCGCCGCGCCAACCTGTTGTGGCTGACCGACGCCGGCCAGGCGCTGGTCAGCGAGCTGGAAGACCAGTTGATCGGCCTGCGCCAGGACGTGTTCGGCGAACTGTCCATGGATGAACTGCACGCCGTGCTGAAGGCATGGCGCCTGCTGGCCGAGGCCGCCGACCGCATCACGTAAGCGCGCTGCCCCCGAACACCGCCGCTGCCGTGCACACGCCAGCGGCTTTTGCCCGTTGCCGTTGTTCTGTTGTTCCTCCCCTCCCCCACTTGCCCCCGCCCCCTACCGATGCCCGGTGAATTCAGTCTCCACGGAGTGTTCGTCCCGACCCTGCTCGGGTTGATGGTGTTGGCCTACCTGGTCAACAGCGGTATGCATGCGCTGCTGCAGCGTGCCGGTGCCTATCGCCATATATGGCACCCGCCACTGTTCAACCTGGCGCTGTACGGGATCGTGCTTGGCCTGCTGTTCCACCTCCTGCGTTGGATGCAATCGTGAACAAGATCGTGAAGAAAGCCCTTCCCGTACTGCTGACCAGCGCAGCGGTGATCGTCGCCCTGCTGGTGCTGCGCCAGCTGTGGGTCTATTACATGGATGAGCCGTGGACCCGCGACGCCCACGTCGGCGCCGATGTGGTGCAGGTCGCGCCGGACGTGTCCGGGCTGGTGGAAACAGTTGACGTGGCCGACAACCAGGCGGTGAAGAAGGGCGACCTGCTGTTCGTGGTCGACCGCGCGCGCTACCGCATCGCGCTGGAGCAGGCGCGGGCCAGCCTGGCCGAGCGCCAGGCCTCGGTAGCGCAGCTGCGCCGCGAGATCGGTCGCGACCGCAGCCTGCAGGACCTGGTCGCCGCCGAGGATGCCGAAGTGCGCCGCGCCAAGCTGCAGGCTGCACAGGCGGCGCTGGCCACCGCACAGGCCGCGGTCGACCTGGCCGAGCTCAACCTGGGCCGTACCGAGGTGCGCGCGCCGGCCGATGGCCGGGTCAACGACCGCACGATGCGCGTAGGCGACTATGTGGTGGCCGGCAAGCCGGTGCTGGCGTTGCTGGATACCGGCTCGTTCCGCATTGATGGCTATTTCGAGGAAACCCGACTGCGCGGCGTGGCGCCGGGGCAGACGGTGGACATCCGGCTGATGGGTGAATCGACGCCGCTGCGCGGCCATGTGGAAAGCATCGCCGCCGGCATCGAGGACCGCTACCGCAGCAACGGCAGCACCCTGTTGCCGAACGTGACGCCGGCCTTCGACTGGGTGCGGCTGGCGCAGCGCATCCCGGTGCGCATCGCCATCGACGAAGTGCCCAAGGGCGTTGAGCTGATTGCCGGGCGTACCGCCACGGTGACCGTGCAGACCAACAGCACGAAGCACGCAGACAAGGCCGGCGCCGCGCCGACACAGGCGGGCCTGTGAACGCCACCCTGCCCCGTCTCGGCCTGATCGTCGCGCTGGCCAGCCTGGCCGCGTGCAGGACCGTCGGCCCGGACTATGCATTGCCGGAAGGCTCGGCGTTCAAGCGCCCCGAAGCCAATGCCGCCTTCATCGATACGCAGAACCCGCAGGTGGCCGCCAACCAGGCGCTGCCCGACCGCTGGTGGTCGTTGTACAACGACCCGGTGCTGGACGGGCTGATCACCCGGGCGCTGCGTGACAACGTGGAACTGAAGGCCGCCGATGCGCACCTGCGCCGCGCCGCCGCCGTGTACGAACAGGCGCTGGACGCCGGCGGCTTCGAGTACGAGGCCGAGGCCGGCGTCAGCCGCGCGCAGCTGTCGGCCGAATCGTTCCTGCAGGAGCACGAGCTGCCGGTGATCAACCTGGCCGACGGCAAGTTCGCGGTCAGCTACCAGTTCGACCTGTTCGGCAAGCTCAAGCGCGGCGCCGAAGCGGCGCGTGCCGACGAGCAGTCGGTGGCGGCGGCACGCGATCTTGCCCAGGTCAGTGTGGTCGCCCAGGTGGCCGACAGCTACCTGGAGATCTGCCACGCCAACCATGAGCTGCACGTGGCCGAACATTCGCTGCAGCTGCAGCAGCGCAGCCGCACCGTTACCGAACGCCTGATCGCCGCCGGCCGCGGCACGCCGCCGGAGCTGGCCCGCGCCAATGCCCAGGTGGCGCTGCTGGAAGCTGCACTGCCGCCGCTGCATGCGCAGCGCTCGGCGGCCGCCTATTCGCTGGCCGCCCTGCTCGGGCAGACCCCGGGCCAGCTGCCGGCCGGCGTGATCGACTGTGCACACGCGCCCGGCCTGGCGCAGCCGCTGCCGGTCGGTGATGGCCGCGCGCTGCTGCAGCGCCGCCCGGACGTGCGCCAGGCCGAACGCAAGCTGGCCTCGGCCACCGCGCGGATTGGCGTGGCCACCGCCGAGCTGTATCCGGACATCCGCCTGGGCGCCTCGGTGGGCGCCGCCGGCCTGCTGGAAGACTTCGGCACACCGATGACCCAGCAGTGGTCGATCGGCCCGCTGATTTCGTGGACGCTGCCGTCGTCGGGCACGCATGCGCGCATCCACGCTGCCGAGGCCGGTGCCGACGCGGCGCTGGCCGAGTTCGACCACACCGTGCTGCAGGCACTGCGCGAGACCCAGACTGCGCTGGACCGCTATGCGCAGGACCTGCGCCGCCTGCAGTCGCTGCGCATCGCGCAGGAGCAGGCCGCGCTGGCCGCCGAGCAGAACCGCCGGCTGTACCAGGGAGGCCGCACGCCGTACCTGTCCAGCCTGGATGCCGACCGCAGCCTGGCCACCAGCGACGCCACTCTGGCGGCTGCCGAAGCGCAGGTCTCGCGCGACCAGATCCACCTGTTCCTGGTGCTGGGTGGCGGCTGGCAGGCAACGGTTGCCCCGACGGCGCCGGCCACCGCACAGGCCTCGGCGAAGTAAGCCATGAACGCGCTGACCGACCGCCAGGCGTGGCTGTTCTCGATCAAGACCTACCTGGCCGCGGTGGCCGCGCTGTACATCGCCATGGCCGGCAACCTGTCGCGCCCGTACTGGGCGATGGGCACGGTGTACATCGTCAGCCAGCCGCTGCTGGGCCCGACCCGCGCCAAGGGCGTATACCGCATCGTCGGCACGCTGGTAGCCGGCCTGGCCACCCTGCTGGTGCTGCCAGCACTGGTGGAAACGCCGCTGGTGCTGAGCGCAGCGATGTCGATCTGGCTGGCCGGTTGCCTGTTCATGGCCCTGCTCAACCGCGGCCCGCGCGGCTACGCATTCCTGCTGGCCGGCTACACCACCGCCTTCATCGGCTTCCCCGCAGTGACCTCGCCGGAAACCATCTTCGACACGGTGGTGGCGCGCAGCGAGGAGATCATCCTCGGCACGGTGGTGGCGGTGCTGTTTGCCTCGCTGCTGTTCCCGGCCTCGGTGCGCCCGATGCTGCGCGCGCGCATCGGCAACTGGATGGAGGACGCCGCACAGTGGTGCCGGCAGATTCTTGAACGCGGTCGCGCACATGCGCCGCGCAACCGGCTGGCCGCCGACCTGGTGCAGTTCGAGGCGCTGATCGAATTCCTGCGCCGCGATGATCCACGCCATGCCGGGTCGGCGGTGTCGATGGAGCGCCTGCGCGAGCGCATGCTGCTGCTGTTGCCGGTGCTGTCCTCGATCGCCGACCGCCTGAGCGCGCTGCGCAGCGACGGCCAGGCGTTGCCCGAAGGCCTGCCGGCGTTGATCGACGACATCCACGACTGGCTGGACGGGCCGACCAATGCCAGCGAGTACGCTCGCCTGCGTGCGCGCATCAGTGCGCTGAAGCCGCAGGTGGACCGCGACCTGCAGCACCTGCAGCTGGCCAGCCTGCTGCTGCGCCTGGAGGAACTGGTGGACCTGTGGCAGGACTGCCGCACCCTGCAGCACGCGATCGACCACGGCACCGCGCCGCTGGACCGCGCGCATTACCGCATCCGCACCGAGCGCGTGGCCGCCGACAAGCACGTCGACTACGGCATGGCGCTGTTCTCCGCGCTCAGCGCCGGCGTGGCACTGATGAGCTACTGCGTGCTGTGGATCGCACTGGGATGGGAAGGCGGAGGCAACGGCGCGATGATGGCCGCGGTGACCGCCGCGTTCTTCGCCGCGCAGGACGATCCGGCACCGAGCATGGTGTCGTTCCTGGTGTGGGCGATGGTGGCCTCGGTAGTGGCCGGCGTGTACCTGTTCGGCGTGTTCCCGGCGGTACACGACTTCGGCCTGCTGGCATTGGTACTGGCGGTGGTGTTCCTGCCACTGGGCCTGATGCTGCACCACCCGAAGAGCGCGCTGTTCGCGCTGCCGCTGACAGTGAACCTGGCTGCGCTGCTGAGCTTGCAGAACACCTACAGCGCCAACATCCAGACCTTCCTCAACTCGTCCATCGCGATGTTCATCGGCATTGGCTTTGCGGTGGTGATGACCCGTCTGTTCCGTTCGGTGGGTGCCGAGTGGACCGCGCGCCGGCTGGTGAGGCAGGGCTGGACCACGCTGGCCGAAGCCGCCGAGGGTCGTGGCCAGCAGGACCGCCAGCGCTTCGCCGCACGCATGCTCGACCTGCTGGGCCTGCTCGCACCACGCCTGGCGGCAACGCCGGAAGGCAGCGACATCGCCTCGGTGGACATGCTCAACGAGGCACGCATCGGCCTGAACATCCTGCAGCTGCGCCGCGCCCGGCTGGAGCTGCCCGAGCGCAGCCGCGAGGCGGTCGAGCACATCCTGGAGGACATCGCCGCGCACTACCGGCAGCAGATTGCCGCGCGCAAACCGATGGTGGCGGCCGAGGCGCTGCGCGAGCGGTTGGATACCTCGCTGGGCCGGGTCGGCAGCGTGGGCGCCTGCAAGGCCCGCGACGAAGCGCTGATGGGTCTGATCGGCCTGCGCTTCGCACTGTTTCCCGAGGCGAAGGCGTTGGCGCCGGGCTTGGCAATGGACACGGCGACGCAGCCGTAGCGCGCTACCCTCTGTGTCCACAGACTCCGCTCCGGGGTCGGATCCTTCGCCCCAGGCGAAGGCTCTGACCCCCGCTCTGCACAGGAAGCTCCAATGAGTTACGACATGATGGTGTTCGAGGCCAGCGCGGCCCCACGCGAGGCGGCGGCCTTCATCGCCTGGTTCGAGAAGCAGACGCAGTGGAACGAGCGCCACGAGTACGACGACCCGGCAGTCAGCAGCGCGGCGCTGCAGGCGTGGTTCGCGGAGATGGCGCAGGAATTCCCGCCCCTGGACGGACCACTCAGCAACGACGATGACGATCGTGACGAAGTGACCGAGTACAGCATCGGCCGGCAGGTGATCTACGGTGCGTTCGCCTACTCGGTGGCCGAACGCGCGCACGGCCGTGTGCAGGACCTGGCCGAGAAGCACGGCGTGGGGTTCTTCGATGTGAGTGCGGATGAAGCGGCGATCGTGTTCCCCGATGGCCTGGTGCTGATCGCGGAATGACGCCGGGTCGGATCCCTCCCGAAGGGAGGGCTCTGACCCGGAACAGGCGTGTCTCGGGCGCCGTGGTCAGAGCCCGTTCCCGTTGGGAACGGGATCCGACCCCGGTTCAGAACAACTGGCCCTGCACCGCTGGCTGTTCGATGGGCGCCGGTGCTTCGATCACGTCTTCCGCACCCAGCCGCCAGGCCAGGCCACCCAACCGGCTGGCGTGGCGCTTCAACGCCGCCTGCAGCACGTCGGCGCCGCCGGCCACATGCAGCACCTGGCGGGCACGGGTCAGGCCGGTGTAGACCAGTTCGCGCGACAGCACGCGGCTGTCCTGGCGTGGCATCTGCAACCACACTTCGTCGAACTCCGAACCCTGTGCCTTGTGTACGGTCATCGCGAACGCGCTTTCGTGCGCGGGCAACGCGGCCGGGTGGAAGGCGCGCGGCTGCTCGACGGTGTCGCCGGGGAACCAGGCCACCATCGCGCCGCTGCCGTCGCGCAGGCAGATGCCGATATCGCCGTTGAACAGGCGGTGCCGGTAGCTGTTCTCGGTCACCAGCAGCAGGCGGCCCTGGAAGTAGCCCGGGGCGTTGCCGGCCAGCAGCTGCTCGATGCGGCTGTTGAGCCCACGCGCGCCCTGCGGGCCTTCGCGCAATGCGGTCAGCACGCGCAAGCGGCCGGCCTGCTGCAGGGCAAGCGCTGGATCGGCCACGTCGGCCAACGCACGCCAATGGCCCAGCAGGTGCTCGCGTTGGCCACGCAATGGATCGGCTTCGCCTTCGTGGAAATGTACGCCTGCCAGCGACCCACCACGCAGCAGCTGCAATGCGGTGCTGCTGTCGCCTTCACGCACGGCATGCGCCAGCGATGCCAGGTCCAGCGCATCACTCTGCCGGTAACCGCGCAGCAGCTGCACGCGACGGCCGGCGAAGGCGCGTGGCGTGGCCTGTGGCTGCAGCGTCGCCGGCGCCAGCAGGCCATGCAGCGCCTGCGCATCGTCGGCGCGGGTGCCGATGCCATCGCCGCTGGCACGCAGGATCGCACTGAGTACGTCGCCGGCTTCCACCGACGGCAACTGGTCCGGGTCGCCGAGCAGGATCAACCGGGTGCCGCTGGCGATCGCATCGACCAGCTTGGCCATCATCGGCAGATCGATCATCGACGCTTCGTCGACCACCACCACGTCCACCGGCAACGGGTTGTCGGCGTGGTGGCGGAAGCGCGGCGAATCGGGAATCACGCCAAGCAGGCGATGCAGGGTGGTGCCGGTACTGGGCAGTGCCGCGCACAGTGCCGGGTCCACGCCGTCCTCCTGCAGGCGCTGCACGGCCAGCCGCAGGCTCTCGGCCATGCGTTCGGCGGCGCGCCCGGTGGGTGCGGCCAAGGCCACCTCGGGCAGCGGCTGCCCGGCCTGCCGGGCCTGCGCTGCCAACAGCAGCAGCAGGCGCGCGATGGTGGTGGTCTTGCCGGTACCGGGGCCGCCGGTCACCAGCGCCAGCGGATGGCGCAGGGTCACGCCGGCGGCGCGGGCCTGATGATCTTCGCTGTCCAACGCCCGCGGGAACAGGCGCGCGAACAGCGGTGCCAGTGCGGCCATGTCCGGCGCCGGCAGTGGATGCCGGCCGATGCGCTGCAACCCGGCCGCCAGCTGGCGTTCGTACTCGCGATATCGGCGCAGGTAGAGCAGGCCGTTTTCCAGCACCAGCGGCGCGTCCTCGGCGATGGCGTCGAACTGCTTGGGTGTCGCTACCCAAGGGGATGCGCGCAGCTGGGCCAGCCAGTCCTGCGCATCCGGCCATTCCGGTACGCCTTCCAGCAGGCGCTGCGGCTGCGCCGGATCGAAGCCGGCGTGGCCCTGCGACACTGCCAGCGAGGCCAGCGCCGCCGCCAGCGCCACGCTCTCGGGCGTGTCGTCGCGCAGCCGCATCAGGCTGGTCGCCAACGCATGGTCGAGGGTGCGCAGCTGGCCTTTCTTGTGCAGTTCCTTCAACAGGCTCATGCGCTGGCTCCACGCGCACGCGCCGCCAGTTCGGCCTGGGCCTGCTCGCCACCGGCGAACAGCGCGTCCAGTGCATCCACCAGCGCCAGCGGGAAGCGGTCCACATGCACGCCGTTGCCAGCGCCATCCAGCCCGCGGCAGAACAGGTAGCGGATGCCACCCATGTCGCGCTCGTAGTCGTAGGCTGCCCCCAGGCGGAAGCGCAGCCAGCGATGCAGGGCCACGGTGTAGATCAGTGCCTGCAGGTCATATTCGCTGTGGCGCATGGCGATGGCCAGCAGGTCCGGGCTGTAGCCGGGCAGGCGGTTGGACTTGTAGTCGAGCACGTACCAGCGCCCATCGCGCACGTAGGTCAAGTCGATCATGCCGGTCATCAGGCCTTCCAACCGGCGGCGCTGGCCGAAGCCTCGGCGACTGCTGGAAACGCCATGCGCGTGCAGTACCTGCAGCAGCGCCGGCACGGTGGTCGGTTCGATGGCGAAGTGGAAGTCGATTTCCGCGCGGCGCTCGCCCTCGGCCAGGCTGCACAGGGCGCCGCCTTCGGGCAGCGGTACGGTCAGCGTGTGGCCAACCAACGGCACCAGCACCGCCACGCCATCGTCCAGATCGACATCGGCATAGCCTTCGTCGTGCAGCGCCTTGCGCAGCACCTCGGCTTGCCCCTCGGGCGCTTCCAGGCCCGGTTGCCAATCCGCCCATGCAGCGAAGTCGACGTTCTCCATCGCCTCATGCAGCACGTTGCCGAAGCGGCTGCCCATGAAACGCGGATCAAGCGGCGCGCTGTCTGCGGCGGCCGCGGCGGGTTCCGGCAGGGCCGGTTCCAGCGGCAGTTCCGGGCCAGCCGGTTCGTCGGCCGCCGGTGCTGGCAGTTCGGTGGCGGCCGCTTCGATATCGTCGCCGGCGCCAGCATCGGCATGGGCCAGCTGGGTGAAGCTGTACACCCACCAGTCATGCGGCACGCGCCGGGTCAGCGCACGCACGGCCGGCAGGTCACCTTCCACTTCGGCCGCCAGCTGCGGCAGCGCGGCCGGCGCCTCGCTGTCGTCGACATACACATCAGCATGTGTGCGCAGCACCTGCAGGTCACCCAGCAGCGGCGCCAGCCGCGTCCTGCCGAGCCCAGCCAGATCGCCCACGGCGATCCACAGCGCGTGCTCGGCACGGGTCAGGCCCACATACAACAGGCGTGCATCTTCGGCACGCTGCTCGCGTTCGCGCTGCGCGGTGGCCGCTTCCCAGGCCTCGTCCTTGTCGAGCTTCCAGTGCAGCTGGCGCTGGCCGCCCACATGCACCGTGCAGTGCGACGCGGTGTTCGGCGCCCCGCCGTCGATGCCGATGAAGGGCAGGAACACCAGCGGATACTCCAGGCCCTTGCTCTTGTGCAGGGTGATGATCTGCACACGACGCGCGTCCGATTCCAGGCGCAGCAGCTGCTGCTCGTCATCCTGGTCGGCATTGGCCATCTGTCCCTGCAGCCAGTCCAGCAGGCCATGCATGCCCAGCGCCTGCGCGGAGGCTTCCTGCAGTAGTTCGCCCAACTGCAGGTAGTTGGTCAGGCGGCGCTCGCCATCGATCAGCGCCAGCAGGCGCTCGCCTTGTGCAGCACAGATTTCGGCGATCACCGCGAACGGGCCACCACGCTGCCAGCGTTCGCGCCAGTGCAGCAGCTGTGCCTGGAACCCGCGTTGCAGGTCGCCCTCGCGTTCCATCGCGGCGATCGCGCTGGCCTGCTGGCCGAGCAGTACGGTGGCCAGTGCCGCACGCAGGCGGCCTTCATCGGCCGGTTGCAGCAGGGCCAGCAGCAGCGCACGAAGATCGCGCGCTTCAGGGGTGGCAAACAGGCTCTGCTTGCCGGCCGCCACCGCCGGAATGCCCACCGCGGCCAGCGCGCGCTGTACCAGAGTGGCCTCGCGATGCGAACGCACCAGCACCGCGATGTCGCCCGGCTGCACCGGTCGCCCACGCAGCACGGCGTTGCCGGCACGCGCAGCAACCAGGGTCTGGTGGATCGCTGCCACACAGGCCTGGGTGGCGGCATCGCGCGAGGCATCGGCGCTCATCGCCTTGTCGCCGCCACTGCGCAGCACGCGCAGGGTCAGCGCGACGGCGGCACGACCATCGCGCAGGTAATCCTCGTCAACCCGCACGCCGCCGGGCCGCACCGGCTCGAACTGGATGTCGCGTTCGAGGAAAGCGTCTTCGCCGCCGTTGTCATACAACGCCTGCAGCGCACGCAGCACGGCCGGTCGCGAGCGGAAGTTCTGGTCCAGCACCGGTGCCTTCTGCGCCACCTGCTTGGCCTTCAGGTAGGTGTGGATATCACCGCCGCGGAAGCCATAGATCGCCTGCTTGGGGTCACCGATCAGGAACAGCGCCGGCGCCAGGCCGAGTTCGCGCACCTCCGGCGAATTGCCGAACACGGTGTGGAAGATGCCCCATTGGCGGTCGTCGGTATCCTGGAACTCATCGACCAGCGCGATGCGGTACTGCGCGCGCAGCTGCTTCACCAGTGCCAGCCGCTGCGGGCCTTCCAGCGCCAACGCCACGCCATCGATCAGATCGTCGTAGGTCTGCACCCGGCGAGTGCGCTTCAGTGCCTGCAGCCGCTGCGTGGCGTCGGCGCGAAGCGCGTGCAGGAAATTCAACGCGGTGGCACGCAGCCAGGCATCGCGTTCGGCCAGCAACGCGACATAGCGCGCCAACGGCGCCTGCAACGGCGACGATGGCGTGCGCTCGGCGAACTTCTTGTTGGTCTTGGCGGCCAGTGCCTCGGGCAGCAGCGCTGGCAGGCGCTCATTGGCCAGCAGCTCGCGCGGGTCGGCGCGCTCGGCCCAGGCCAGCAGCTGCCGGCCCAGCGGGTGCAGCCACCCCAGCTTGTAGGACACGCCGTTGATCCACTTGTTGTCGACCGCATCGCAGAGGTCGATGAAGAACTGCTCGCCATGCGCGCGCACGCTTGCGGACAGTGCTTCCGCCGCGCTCTGCAGGGCCGGATGCGGATCGGCCAACGCCACCGGCTGCGGCAACGGATGCAGCGGCGGTGCGGCCAGCAGCGCGCGCAGATCGGCGGCCAGCGCGTCCGGGGTGGACCACAGCCAGGTCAGCGGTTCCAGCGTGGCCGGGTCGTTGGCATGCACACGCCACAGGTCGGCCGCCAGCTCCTCCAGCAGCTCACGGTCACTGGCCAGCAGTTCCGGCGGGTCGAAGGTGTGGCCGCTCTCCAGCGCATGCTCGCGCAGCACGCGGGTGCAGAAGCCGTGGATGGTGAAGATGGAGGCCAGGTCGATCTCGTCCGCGGCCACCTGCAGGCGCCGCTTCAGTGCGGTGGCACTCTCGGAGCCGCCCTGCAGATGGCGCTGCAGGACTTCGCGGGTCAGGCATACATCCGGCGCTTCACCCTCGGCCGGTTCCAGATCGACCAGGCGTGCCGCCAGCGCCAGGCGCTCGCGGATGCGCTTGCGCAGTTCCTGGGTGGCAGCGTCGGTGAAGGTCACTGCCAGGATCTGGCCGATGCGCAGGCCCTGCTCCACCACCAGGCGGGTGAACAGCGTGGCCAGGGTGAAGGTCTTGCCGGTGCCGGCGCTGGCTTCGATCAGTCGAATGCCATCCAGCGGCAGGGCCAGGTAGGGATCGCGGCTGAGGAGCTCGATGCCGTCCCCGATGATCACGGTGCTCATGCGCTGCCCTCCTGGCGTGATTCCGTGCCGAGGGTGCGGCCTTCGCGCACCGCGCTGAAGACCACCTGGCTGTTGCGCAGCAGGTCGGCATAGCTGGCATCGGTGGCGAATGGGTCGGCACCGCGCAGCAGCAGCTGCCAGGCGTTGCTGCTGGATTCACCCCAGGTGCGGTCGCTGCCGTGCCACTGCTTCCAGCCTTCGCTGCGCTGTTTTTCTGCCGGCGCGTTGTACAGCACCCAGCCGGTGTACGGGGCAAAGCGCAGCGGCTCACGCAGGCCACGCTGGCGCAGCTGCAGCAGTGCACGCAGCGCCGCGCGTGCGGCGGGAACGCTCAGCGCCGGTACGACATGCGGGCCCGGCCCGGCATCGCCGCCATCATGGAACTGCACCAGCGGCAAGGCATCACCGGCGGCATTGGCCAGCAGCCAGTCCAGGCCATGGCGGATCACCGCGTTGCCGTTGAGGGTGCCGGCGCGCAGGCGCACCAGGCCCTCGGGATGCCGATCGGCCACGCGGCCGTGCAGGCGCACCCCGTCGATTTCCACTTCGTAGCGACGGCTTTCCAGTGGTTCGCCCTGCATCCAGCCCAGCAGCGCACTGGCATACGGGCGGGTTTTCAGCTGCTCCACCTCGAACTGGCGCTCGCCCAATGGACCCGACGGCAGCAGTCCACGCGCGCGCAGGCGCGGGTACAACGGCTCGGTATCGCCGCTGAGCGTGGCACGTACCACCGCCGCCTGCACGCTGCGCTTCTCCGGCCCCCGCGAAGACAGCACCAGCGGTTCCAGGTCATCCACCTCCTCGACCTCGTCAGCCAGGCGCAGGCCCAGTGACTGTGCGAGAAACTGCCCGGCCGGGTCGCACAGGAAGCGACGCAGGGTATCGAGCGAGACCTCCTCTTCCACCGCATCGTCGAGCGGCGGTGGCAACGGTGCATCGAACCACGGCTGCAGGCCTCCACGCTGGCCGGTGAGGCGACCGGCAGCGGGATGCCACTGGCGGCGATAGCTGAAGCGGCGCGGGTCGCCATCGCCGAACGCGCCTGGCGAAAACGGCTGCAGTGCGTGGCGCACGGTGAAGTCGCGGGTGGCCACAGCCGGATCGAGGTGATACGCCGCAGCCGCATCGATCAGTTCGCTGACCAGCACCGACGGCTCACGCACGCTGCCATCGCGCGGATCAGCACCGAGGTAGCTGAGATAGAACACCTCCTGCGCGGCGGCGAACAGCTGCAGGAACAGGAAGCGATCGTCCTCGCGGGTGGAGCGGTCGCCCGGCCGGCGGCGCGGCGTATCCAGCTCCGCAGTGAGCTGGTTGAGACCGGCGGCCGGGTCACGGCGCGGGAAATCGCCATCGTTGAGGCCCAGCACGCAGATCACCCGGAACGGCAGCAGGCGCATCGGCACCATGCGGCCGAAGCTGATGCCACCGGTCAGCAGCGGTGCGCGCGTATCGGCCTCGCCCAGCGCGCCGGCGAAGTGCGAACGCACCACCTCCGGCGGCACGCCGTCTTCGAAACCGGCCTTGGCGGCGTCTTCAGCGAACTGGTTGAGCAGCTTGCGCAGGCGCTCAAGGGCACGCTGGCTGTTGGGCGAGCTGGGCGCGGTTGGCAGCAGTGCATCCAGCAGCGACAGCAGGCGCTGCCGCCACTGCGCGGGCGTCAGCAGTTCGCCGAGGCGTCGCTGATACACCGCCAGCACACGCAGCAGGCGCAGCAGACGGTCCAAGGCGTCCAACGCGCCGCCTTCCAGTTCGATCCACGGCGCCACGCCGGCCAGATCGGCCTCGCTGCCGGTGGCATGG
The DNA here is from genome assembly GCF_036319985.1 of Stenotrophomonas sp. SMYL89. Taxonomy (NCBI): domain Bacteria; kingdom Pseudomonadati; phylum Pseudomonadota; class Gammaproteobacteria; order Lysobacterales; family Lysobacteraceae; genus Stenotrophomonas; species Stenotrophomonas sp. SMYL89. Next base: position 30,131 of record NZ_JAWIRW010000014.1, read on the forward strand.
CCGAGTACCAGGCGATCCAGTGCGAACTGCCAGGTATAGGCATCGTCGGCTGGCGCCTGATGCTGGTTGCGGTGCTTCGCATCCAGGCCCCAGCGCGCACCGGCCTGTTGCAGCCAGCCGTGCAGGCGGTCGAAGTCCACTGCTTCCAGCCCGGCCGCTTCGGCCAACGGCGCGCTGGCCAGCAGGTCCAGCACTTCGTTCAGGCCAAAACGCGAGACCGGCAGGCCCAGCAGGTGCACGAACACATCGGCCAGCGGCTCGCCGGCCAGCGGGCTGCTGTCGGCCAGCGCATACGGAATGTGCTCCTCGTCGCCCCCCCGGCCTCCGAATACCGCTTCCAGATACGGCACGTAGGGATCGATGTCCGGCGCCAGCACCGCGATCTCGCGTGCCTGCAGCGGTGGGTCGAAACGTGGGTCCTGCAGCAGGCTGCGCAGCTGGTCGTGCAGCACCTGCAGCTCGCGCAGGCGGGTATGGCAGGCATGCACCTGCAGGCTGGGATCGTCGCTGCGCAGAGCCTCGCGCAGCGCGCCCGAGGGCAGCGCACGGCGGTGGAACAGATCGCGCTGGAGGCGATGCAGCAGGCTGTCGGACAGTCCACCTTCGTCCAGGGTTGGCCGGGTGTCTTCCTCCGGATCGGAATAGGCGGCGATCTCGCCGGCCGGGTGCACCACCTCGTAGCTGCCCAGCACCGCCATGAAATCGCGGCCGGCCGCCCCCCAGGCTTCCAACAGGCGGTTCTCGCCGGCGGCCTCGCCGAACGGGTCCGGTGCGCCGCTGCGCAATCGCTCGGCCAGCGTCTGCAGGTCGCCCCAGTACGACTGCACCGGGGTGGGCATGTAGAAGTGCAGTTCGCCCACCCGCGCCTGGGTGGCCATCACCCGCAGCACATCGGGCGAGATGTTGAGCGTCGCGAACGCAGACATGCGCGGCGGCAGCCCCTGCGGCAGCGGCTTGCCGGCGCCTTCGAAGCGGTCCAGGTACTCCTGGATGCGACGTGCACGGTAATCATGACCGTGGGTGATGGTGCGCCACAGGATCGCCTGCGGGTCGGCCGGATCGGCACCGGCTGCCCAGCGCAGCAGCCAGTCGCGGCGCCACGCCTGGTACTTCTCGAATACCGAGGCCAGCTCGCCCGCCAGCGCCCATGGCTTCAATGCGTCACCGCCGGCAAGATAGGACCGCAGCGCGCGCATCGGTGGCTGCGCCAGCAACGCCGGGTCGCGCAGCGCCTGGTACAGCTTCCAGTGCAGGCCGGCCGCGTCCAGGTCGTCCTGCTCGCCGCTGACATTGGCCTTCAGCGCGCGGGCCACGAACTCGCCCGGGGTGAGGAATTCGAGGTTGGCAGCGACACCGAATTCGGCGGCCAGTGTCGCTTGCAGCCAGCGGCGCATCGCGACCTGCGGGATCAGCACCACTTCCGGCGCCAGCAACGGCTGGCCCGGCACCGGCGCGCGCACGTTGCGCGCCAGCAGCGCGGCCAGCACGTCCAGGGAATTGGAATGGTAGAGGCGGAAATCGCTGCCTGGGTCACTCATCATGCACAGTGTGCAGGACGGCAGGCAGTATTCAATGGTCGGCCCATCGACGGTACGGATTGTTCCGGGCTGCCGGCCGATTGTCCCGGCCTGCGCCAAGCCCTGCCGTGCAACAATACTGGACCGTCCAGTCTGCTTATGTTCAGCCGGCTGGCCCGATCCTTCGATGTCTAAAAAACGTTAATGGTGCCCATGTCGGCTTCCGCCTCCAGTCTGGTGCAGTTGTCCAACGTCCGCATCGACCGGAGCGGACGCACGATCCTGCGCGACGTGTCGCTGCAGGTGCCCAAGGGCAGCATCACTGCCGTGCTCGGCCCGTCCGGCAGTGGCAAGTCGACCCTGCTGGCGGCACTGACCGGCGAGCTGCGACCGGTCGCCGGTGAGGTCACCCTGTTCGGCAAGCCGATCCCGCACGACAGCAGCGCGCTGCTGGAGATGCGCAAGAGCGTGGGCGTGCTGCTGCAGGGCAATGGCCTGCTGACCGACCTCACCGTGGCCGAAAACGTCGCACTGCCGCTGCGCACGCATACCCGCCTGCCGGCCGCCGTGCTGCGCCGGCTGGTGGAGATGAAGCTGCATGCGGTGGGCCTGCTGGCCGCCGCCGATGCGTGGCCGCGCGAACTGTCCGGCGGCATGGCACGCCGCGTGGCGCTGGCCCGTGCGCTGGCGCTGGACCCGCCGCTGATGATCTACGACGAGCCGCTGACCGGGCTGGACCCGATCGCCTCCGGGGTGATCATGAGCCTGATCCAGCGCCTCAACCACAGCCTGGGCCTGACCAGCATCATCGTCAGCCATCACGTGCACGAGACCCTGCCGATCTGCGACCAGGTGATCGCCATCGCCAATGGCGGCATCGTGTTCCAGGGATCGCCCGAGGCACTGGAGTCCAGCCAGGATCCGCTGCTGCGGCAGTTCCTGCATGGCCAGCCCGATGGCCCCATCCCGTTCGATGCCGCGCCGCGCGCGAGGGTTGCCTGATGCCGTTCGTTCAAGCCACCCGTTCGCTGGGCCGCGCCGGCCTGTTCTCGCTGACCGTGCTGCGCGGTTCGCTGCCGACCCGTGACTTCCTGGCCGAACTGACCCGCGAGATCTACAAGATCGGCGCGCGCTCGCTGCCCATCATCGCCGTCGGTGGCGCCTTCGTCGGCTTGGTGCTGACCCTGCAGGGCTACCGCACGCTGACCACCTTTGGCGCGGCCGACGCGCTGTCGACCCTGCTCGGCCTGTCGCTGTACCGCGAGCTGGCGCCGGTGCTGACCGCGCTGCTGTTCATCGGCCGCGCCGGCAGTTCGATCGCCGCCGAGCTGGGCCTGATGCGCGCCACCGACCAGATCAAGGCGCTGGAGCTGATGGCCATCGACCCGGTGGCCAAGGCCGTGGCACCACGCTTCTGGGCGGCGGTGCTGACCGTGCCGCTGCTGACCGGCATCTTCTGCTCGCTGGCGATCAGTGCCAGCTACTTCGAGGCCGTGCACGTGCTGGGCCTGGACAATGGCGTGTTCTGGTCGGCGCTGCGCAACAGCGTCGATTTCTGGGATGACTTCGGCGTGGCGATGCTGAAGTCGGCGATCTTCGGCGGCACCGCCGCCCTGGTCGCCGCCTACGTTGGCTTCCACGCCGAGCCGACCATCGAGGGCACCTCGGTGGCGACCACCCGTGCGGTGGTCAACGCCTCGCTGCTGGTGCTGATGTTCAACTTCGTGCTGTCGGCAATGTTGTTCACCTAACCCCTCCACCGGCGGTGCGCTGGCGCGCGCGGCCACCACGACTTGATCAGGTAATCCACATGGCCATCCGCGGTCCCAGACTCGAATTCTCCGTCGGCGCTTTCCTGCTGCTGGCCCTGGCCTCGCTGATGGTGCTGGCCGTGGCTTCGACCAACCAGCGCTGGAGCTGGGGCAGCCAGGGCTACGAACTGAAGGCGCGCTTCTCCCAGGTCGGCCAGCTGCGCAAGCAGGCGCCGGTGAAGATCGGCGGCGTCACCGTCGGCCAGGTCGCCTCGATCGACCTGGACCCGGTGAAGTTCGAGTCCATCGTGACCCTGCGCATGGACAGCAAGGTCAAGGACCTGCCGGCGGATACCTCGGCCGGCATCTTCACCAGTGGTTTGCTCGGCGAGAGCTATATCGGTCTGCAGCCGGGCGGTGATCCGGACGTGCTGAAGGCCGGCGACGAGATTGTCTTCACCCAGCCGGCGGTTGACCTGATCCAGCTGGTCGGCAAGTACATGTTCAGTGGTGGTGCCGGTGGCGGCGCTGCTCAGAAGCCCAACGATGGCGCGCAGGCGCCTGCAACGGAACCGCAACCATGAAGATGAAACTGATCCCGGCCCTGCTCGCCTCGGCGCTGCTGGCGGCTACTCCGTTCCTCGCCCAGGCCCAGGCCGCCGCTCCCGCCGCTGCCGCGACGCAGGGCCAGGCCGGCAAGGTGGTGATCGATGCCAGCACGCGCATCCTCACCACCCTGCAGCAGCGCAGGAGCGAGTTCGGCAGCAACCCGGCCAGCCTGCGCAACTACATCGACAGCGAACTGAACCGCACCTTCGACCGCGACTATGCCGCGCGCCTGGTGCTGGGCCCGCACGCACGCGGTGCCTCGGATGCCGACATCAAGCTGTTCGCCGATGCCATGGCCGACAGCCTGATGCAGCGCTATGGTTCGACCCTGCTCAACATCCAGGGCAAGCCGAGCTTCCGCCTGAAGGGTGAAAGCCCGCTGCCGGGCAACCGCGGCGTGCGCGTGAGCACCGAGCTGGTGCGTGCCGGCAGCGAGCCGACCCCGGTCGAGTACTGGATGCGCAACGTGAACGGCCAGTGGAAGATCTTCGACGTCAACATCGAAGGCATCTCCTACGTGCAGACGTTCCGCAACCAGTTCGACACCCCGCTGCGCCAGAAGGGCATCAAGCAGGTGGCCAGCGAACTGCACAGCGGCAGCATGCAGGCCGGGCCCGCGGGCAATGGCAAGTAACCCACTGGCACTGCTGGAAGGCGACACCCTGCGCCTGCGCGGGGTGCTCGACCGCGCCGCGGTGATCGCGCTGTGGCCGCAGCTGCAGGCCCTGCCGGCAAAGCTGGCACGGCTTGAGCTGAGCGAGGTCGAACGCGTGGACAGCGCCGGCCTGGCCCTGCTGGCCGAGCTCGCGGCACGTGCGCGCAAGGCCGGCCACCCGCTGGTGATCACCGGCGCGCCGGCTGGCTACAACGAATTGAGCGCGGCCTATCGGCTGTCGCCCAACCTGGATTTCAACGCTACTTCTGCTGCGAGCTGACATGAACGTCGTGCGCACCCTCCCCCTGATCGTCCTGGCCACCGCCCTCACCGCCTGTGCCGGCAAGCCCGCGCGCAGCGATGCACCCGCGGCCAGCACCCTGGTTCCGGCCAGTACCACCACCTCGCCTGCTGCCGCAGCCACCGATGCAGGCACGGCTGACGCTGCACCGGTCGCACCCGTGGCCAATCCGCCGGCTGCTGTCGCATCGTCGCCGGCTGCGCCGACCGACAGCGGCGACAGCAGTGCAGCGAAGACCGCCACAGCCGCCACGCCCGGTGGCGATGACGACTTCGATGCCCTCTATGGCGGTGCCGGCAACACCACCAATGCGGCGGCCTACGACCCGTGGGAACCGTTCAACCGCAAGGTGCACAAGTTCAACAACGCGGTCGACCGCGGCGTCGCGCGTCCGCTGGCCACCGCCTATACCCACGTGGTGCCGCGCTTCGCCCGCACCGGCGTCAGCAACTTCTTCAGCAACCTGCGCGCGCCGGTGACCATCACCAACCAGCTGCTGCAGGGCCGTGGTGCCGATGCCTGGGACAGCCTGGGCCGCTTCCTGATGAACAGCACGCTGGGCATTGGCGGCCTGTTCGATCCGGCCAGCAAGGCGATGGTGCCGCGTCGCAATGAAGACTTCGGCCAGACCCTGGGCGTATGGGGCTGGCGTCGCTCGCGCTACGTGGAACTGCCGTTCTTCGGCCCGCGTACCGTGCGCGATGTGTTCGGCCTGGCCGGCGACATCCCGCTGTCGCCGATCCGCCGCATCGAGGAAGACAAGGTCCGCATCGGCCTGCAGGGCCTGCAGCTGGTGGATACCCGCGCGCAGCTGCTGGCGATCGACGACCTGCGCGACACCGCAGTGGACGAGTACTCGCTGGTGCGCGATGCATGGATGCAGCGCCGCAACTACCAGATCGAGAACGATCTGCGCAGCAAGCGCGAGCGTGGCCACGACGACGCCAATTCGCCGATCCCGGTCGATGCAATGCCGATGCCGCAGTGGACCCACTGAGTCCTTTCAGCAGCGCATGAAAAACCCCGCCTCGGCGGGGTTTTTCTTTGGCGCTTCGGGGCGGGTCGGAGCCCTTTCCCGTGGAAAGGGATCCGGCCCCGGCCGATCAGGCCGCCAGGGCGGCCTCGATGGCTTCGCGCAGGCGCGCGTCATCGGCCGCCACGTCCGGAGCAAAGCGCGCGAGGACCTTGCCGTCGCGGCCAACCAGGAACTTCTCGAAGTTCCACAGCACCGCCGGTGCTGCGTGGATCGGGATCTCCTTGCTGGCCAGGCGCTCGCGCAACGGACCTTCACCGATCGACTGCGGCTGAGCGGCGATCAGCTGCTGGTACAGCGGGTGGGTGTCGTCACCGGCCACGCTGATCTTGGAGAACATCGGGAAGCTGACGTCGTAGGTGAGCTGGCAGAACTGCTGGATTTCCGCCTCGCTGCCCGGCTCCTGGCCGAGGAAGTTGTTGGCGGGGAAGCCCAGCACTTCCAGGCCCTGCGCGTGCTTTTCCGCATACAGCGCCTGCAGGCCTTCGTATTGCGGGGTCAGGCCGCACTTGGAGGCGACGTTGACCAGCAGCAGCACCTTGCCCTGGTAGTCGGCAAGCGAGGACGGCTGGCCGTCGATGGTGGTGAGGGAAATGTCCTGGATCGGGGTGCTCACGCGGGGGCTCCGGCTACGGCGGGGAATGGCCCACCAGCATAGCGCCGCGCACGCGGTTGTAGAGCCGGGCCCACGCTCGGCTGATGCCACAGCAGCCGAGCGTGGGCTCGGCTCTACAGGCAGGATTCAATCCACGCAGATCGTGCCCTGCGCCTTGCCGTCCTCGATGCGCTGGCGGCAGCCGAAGTTCTGGCTGACATCGCGCTGGCAGGTACCGGTGGCGACGCTGCCAGCGGCCACCTCGCCGCTGGCCAGGCATTGGCCCGTGCAGTCGCTCTTGCGACTGCAGGCCTTGCCGGCATCGGCGTAGGGAATCACGCACTGCTCGCGCTGCAGCCGGCCCAGCCGCTGCAGGGTGCCACCGGCCGCCTGGCAGTCGACGTCGCGTGCCTCCTGGTAGGCCTCGGCGGCTTCGGGGCTGGCCGCAGTGCCGGTCTGCGCCGCCACGTCCACGGCCGGCGGCGCACTGCTGCAGGCGGCAAGCAGTGCGGTCAAGACAAGGCTGGAGCAGAGGCGCAGGCGCATGGCGGTACCTGATCGAAGCGGACAGGCCGCCAGCATACGCATCGGCGATGCAGGCGGCGTGTCAGCGTGGCTCAGGCCTCGTCGCCGTCGTTGCCTTCGTCCTCGCCGGCCCCATCGCCCTCGGCCAGATCACCCAGCAGCGACTGCGCCTGTTCGGACGCCAACGATTCCACGCCACGCAGGCGTCGTTCGATGGTGCGCGTCTTGCGGCTGGCCTCGCCGATGCTGCGGCCGACCGTGGTGATCTGCTTCTCGGCCTTTTCCAGGATGCCGGCGAACTTGCCGAACTCACTCTTCACCGCACCCAGCAGGCTCCACACTTCGCTGGAGCGCTGCTCGATGGCCAACGTTCGGAAGCCCATCTGCAAGCTGTTGAGCAGGGCAGTGACGGTGGTCGGCCCGGCCACCACCACGCGATGCTCGCGCTGCAACAGGTCGACCAGGCCCGGGCGCCGGATCACTTCGGCGTACAGGCCTTCGGTGGGCAGGAACATCACCGCGAAATCGGTGGTGTGCGGCGGCGCGATGTACTTGTCGCAGATCGACTTGGCCTGCACGCGCACCGCGCGCTCCAGCTGGATGCCCTGCAGGCGCACGCCCTCTGCGTCCCCCTGTTCCTGCGCATCCAGCAGCCGTTCGTAGTCCTCGCGCGGGAACTTGGAGTCGATCGGCAGCCACACGGGCGTGTCATCGCTGCTGCGCCCCGGCAGGCGTACGGCAATGTCCACCATTTCACCGCTGTCCGGCCGCACCTTCACCGCACGTGCGTACTGCTCCTGGGTGAGCGTCTGCTCGAGGATGTTCTCCAGCTGCACTTCACCCCAGCTGCCACGGTTCTTGACGTTGGTCAGCACACGCTTGAGATCGCCGACGCCGGTGGCCAGCAGCTGCATCTCGCCGAGGCCACGCTGCACCTGCTCCAGTCGCTCGGACACCAGCTTGAAAGAGTTGCCCAGGCGCGTTTCCAGCGTCGACTGCAGCTTCTCGTCCACCGTGTGGCGCATCTGCTCCAGCTTCTGTGCGTTGTCGTTCTGCAGCGCGCGCAACTGTTCTTCCAGCGTGGCGCGCATTTCGGCAATGCGCTGTTCGTTGCGCTGGGTCAGTTCCTGCAGGCGCAGGCCCAGGCTTTCGGTCAGGCGCTGCTGCGACTGCGCACCTTCCTCACGGCCCTTGCGCGCATCGTCCACCAATGTCTGCCGCAGCGCGCCAAGCTGGGTGTCGGTGCGCCCGGTGAGCTCCTGCAGCTGCTGGCCGAACGCGTGGATGCGCGCTTCCTGCTGCTGGCCGAAGGTTTCCAGCTGGCCGCGCAGTTCCTGCAGGCGCTGTCCCATCAACGCGGCGCCGCGCTGCTGGCTGTCGGCGGCTTCGGCGCGCGCCTTGCGGGCGTCTTCGCCCAAGGCTTCGCGCAGCAGGTCCAGGCGCTGGTCGGTGCGGGTGGAGAGGTCGGTCAGCGCGCGGGCAAAACCATCGAGCTGTTCGCGCAGTTCGCTGCGCCCGGCGCGTGCCTCCTCGCGCACCGCCTGTTCCAGGCGGTCATGCGGTGGACGGCGCAGCAGGGCGACCAGCTGCAGGATGAGCACGGCCAATAGAAGGCCGCCGATGAGCAGATATTCGGTTTGCATGGCACAAGTGTAGGCTGGCGGAGTCTCAGCTGCTGCGCCGGAACCATGCTCGCTCTGTACGGAAAGCCAACCTCCATCAATGTGCGCAAGGTGCTGTGGCTGTGCGCGGGGCTGGATCTGCCCCTGCACCACGAGCCTGCGCCACCGGCAGACCTGGTGGCCACACTGAATCCGAACCGGCAGGTACCGGTGCTGCGCGATGGCGACTTCGTGCTGTGGGAGTCCAACAGCATCTGCCGGTACCTGGCCGTGCTCGCCGGCCGTGACGACCTGCTGCCTGCTGCGGCGCAGGCCCGTGCGCGGGTGGAGCAGTGGATGGACTGGCAGGCCAGCGACCTCAACAGTGCCTGGCGCCACGTGTTCATGGCGCGGGTACGGCAACACCCGGACTACCCGGATGACGCCCGCGCCGAGGCCAGCCTGGCGCAGTGGAACCGGCTGATGGGGGTGCTTGATGCACAGCTGGCCGCCACCGATGGCTACGTGGCGGGCAGCACCTTCACCCTCGCTGATGTCGTGCTGGGGCTGTCGACCCAGCGCTGGCGCAGCACACCGGGCCACAAGCCCGTGCTGTCACACCTCGCGGCGTGGTTCGAACGCCTGCGCCAGCAACCGGGCTTCACCGCCCATGTCGACAACGGCGTAGCCTGAGGGGAGGTGCCGGTCGCTGTTGGCAGGTGTCGACCTGGGTCGACACGGTGGATCCATGCCATTCGTGGATGAATCTCTGTAGAGCCGAGCCCATGCTCGGCTGAGCGGCGTGCGCTGACGGCAGCCGAGCGTGGGCTCGGCTCTACAGGAAAAACCGGGCCTTACCAGCCTTCCAGCACGATCTTGCCCTTGGCGCGGTGGCTTTCCAGCAGCGCGTGCGCGCGCCGCAGGTTGGCCGCGTCGATGCGCCCGAAGTGCTCACCGAGCGTGGTCTGCAGCACGCCTGCATCGATCAGCTCGGCCACCCGGTTCAACAGCTCATGCTGGCGCTGCATGTCCGCGGTCCTGTACAGCGGGCGGGTGAACATCGATTCCCAGTGCAGCGACAGCGCCTTGCGCTTGAGCGCCATCACATCCACCTGGCCCGGGTCATCGATCAGGCCGAACTGGCCCTGCGGCGCCAGCAGTTCGACGATCTGCGCGTAGTGCTGGTCGGAATGGGTCAGGCTGGCCACATGCTGCACCTCGCTGATGCCCAGCCGTGCCAGGCCTTCGGCCAGCGGCTGGCTGTGGTCGATCACGTGGTGCGCGCCCATCGCATACACCCAGTCCTGGGTGTCCGGGCGCGATGCGGTGCCAATCACCGTCAGTTTCGTCAGCTTCCGCGCCAGCTGCACCAGGATCGAGCCGACGCCACCGGCGGCACCGATCACCAGCAGGGTCTGGCCCTCGCCACCACCCTCGGGAATACGCAGGCGGTCGAACAGCAGCTCCCAGGCGGTGATCGCAGTCAGCGGCAATGCCGCGGCGGCCGCATCACCGAGGCTGGCCGGCTTGCGACCGACGCTGCGCTCGTCCACCAGCTGGTATTCGGCATTGCTGCCCGGCCGGTCGATCACGCCGGCGTAGTAGACCGCATCGCCGGGCTGGAACAGGGTCACTTCGCTGCCCACGGCGTCGACGATGCCGACCGCATCCCAGCCCAGCACGCGCGGGCCATCGGTGGCCACGCCGCGGCGGACCTTGGTGTCGACCGGGTTCACCGCCACCGCGCGCACCGCCACCCGCAGGTCGCGGGGGCCAGGCTGCGGCAGTTCCAGTTCGATGTCGATCAGGGCCCGGGCGTCGTCGATCGGCAGGCCGGCGTGGGTGTAGGCAATGGCGCGCATGGCAGCGGTCCAGTGGGGAAGGAGTGGACAGGTTGCGCCGCGCAAGGCCGCTCAGAAAGGCGCAGAATCGGGCAGCACTTTCACTCTGGCAATGAAGATGATCCGCTTCGACGATCTGCAGTTGTTCGTCCGCACGGCCGCACTGGGCAGCTTCTCGCAGGCCGCGCGCGAGGCCGACCTGTTGCCCGGCCAGGTCGCTGCCGCCGTGGCGCGGCTGGAGCGCGAACTGGACCTGCGCCTGTTCGTGCGCACCACCCGCAGCCTGCGCCTGACCGGTGAGGGCGCGCTGTACCTGCCGTATGCGCAGGAGGTGCTGGCTACCCTGCGCGAAGGTCGGGCCCGCGTGCAGGGCGAGGACGCCGAACTGCACGGCACGCTGCAGCTGTCGGCGCCATCGGACTTCGGTCGCAACCTGCTGCTGCCGTGGCTGACCGCGTTCCGAGCCGCCCATCCACGGCTGCGCCTGCACCTGCAGCTGTCCGATGAGGTAGCTGACGTGTTCCGCGATCCGGTCGATGTGGCAATCCGCATCGGCCACTTCGACGACGCCAACTACGTGGCCCTGCCCCTGCTCGAAGGCAACCGCCGTGTACTCGCGGCTTCGCCCGATTACCTGCGGCGACGGGGCACGCCCGTGCGCCTGGACGAACTGCGCGAGCACGATTGCCTGGTCTACCAGCTCAGTGGCCGCGCCTACGATCGCTGGTCGTTCGAGGTCGACGGGCGCCGCACCGTGATCCCGGTGCGCGGCCCGCTGGTCTGCGACGACGCCGACGTGGTGCGGCGCTGGGCGGTGGCCGGCGAAGGCATCACCTACAAATCCTGGCTGGACCTGCGCGAAGACGTGCTGGCCGGCCGCCTGCAGCTGCTGCTCGATGGCGTTGGCAGCCACATTCCGCTGCAGCTGGTGTGCCCGCATCGCAAGCAGTTCTCGCCGGCGGTGCGGCAGCTGCACGCGCAGCTGCGCCAGCACCTGCAACCGCTGCTGTCTGGCATGCCCGATGGACTCACCAGCCCCCTGTCGCCCGCCCCGGTGCTGGCCGACAATGACGGCCCCCCGTAAAAGAGAACACCGCCATGCCGTGGATGGGCATCCAGGACCTGTGGACGTTTCTGGTCGCCGTGCTGGTGTTCCTCGCCCTGCCCGGCCCCGGCACCTTCACCCTGCTGACCGCCACCGGCCGAGGCGGCGTGCGCGGTGGCTACACGGCACTGGCCGGCCTGCTGGTCGGTGACCAGATCCTGATGTGGCTGGCGCTGGCCGGCGTGGCTGCGCTGCTCAAAGCCAATCCGCTGGTGTTCCATGCCGTGCAGTACCTGGGTGCGGCCTACCTGGTGTGGGTGGGCATCAGCCTGCTGCGCACGCCCAGGCACGAGGGCGGCGACGCCGGTCCGATCCGCATGCAGCCCGGCCGCTACTTCCAGCAGGCGATCCTGGTCAGCCTGCTCAACCCGAAGGCAATCCTGTTCTACATGGCCTTCCTGCCGTTGTTCATCGATCCCAAGGCACACCAGGGCATCGCCACCTTCGCCGCGCTGGCCGGCATCATCCTGGTGGTCAGCATCGCCTACTGCTCGATGCTGATCGGGGTCGGCAACCTGGCCCGCCGCCGGTTGATCCAGCATCCGCGCATCAGCGATGCGCTGCGCCGGGTGGCCGGCCTGTTCCTGGTGGGGTTCGGCATCCGGCTGGGGTTGAACGGCTGATACCGCCGTCGAGCAGGCTCTGACGCCGCGTCGACCAACCAAGGTTGGCCTCTACCAGAGCGCGGGATCCGGTAGTCGCCGGCCTTGGTGGCGCTGGCGCCACCGGCGTTCATGGTCCCAGAGGCCGTCTGCCAACCAGGGTTGTCCTCTACCGGCCGTGCATTTCGGCACGCAGATGGTCGATGAACACCCGCAGTTTCGGTGCCATGTGCTCGCGTGCCGGGTAGTACAGATGAAAGCCGGCAAAGGGCGGCTGCCAGTCGTCCAGCACCGCCTGCAGGCGCCCGGCCACCAGATCATCGGCTACCAGCGAGGCGAACCCCTGTGCCATGCCCAGCCCGGCCAGCACGGCGGCGTAGGCCAGTTCGGCATCGTTGAACACCAGGCGGCCGGTCACGTCCACCTCCAGATCGTGGCCATCCCGGCTGAACTCCCACGGCATCAACCGGCCATTGGCACGACGGTGGACGATGCACGGATACCCCTGCAGATCATGCGGGCTGGCCGGGATGCCATGCCGCGCGAAGTAATCCGGCGTGGCCACCACCACCTGTCGCTCCGGCGGCCCGATCGGCACCGCGATCATGCCGCGCGCCAGTGATTCACCCAGGCGGATGCCAGCATCGAAGCCCTCAGCCACCAGATCGGTCAGCGCCGGCTCGACGCACAGTTCCACCTCCACCTGCGGGTAGCGCGCCAGGAACGCAGGCAGTGTGGGCAGCACCCGGCGCTCGGCAACGATGCGTGGCAGGGTGATGCGCAGCTTCCCGGCCGGGACCGCGCGCACGCTGTCGAGATCGGCGAACGCCGATTCGATCTGTGCCAGCCCGCCGCGTACATGTGCGAGGAAGCGCGCACCGTGTTCGGTCAGGCCAACCCGGCGCGTCGTCCGCTGCAGCAGGCGCACGCCCATCCGCGCTTCCAGCGCGCGCACGCTCTGCGACAGCGCCGAGGTGGAGACCCCCAGCGCATCGGCGGCGCGGGTAAAGCTGGCATGGTCGGCGACGTGGACGAAGGCAACCACCGCCGACAACGGTGCGGAGGGATCCATTGTGAAGCCACTCTTCATGGTGAGTCCGGTTCCTTCCAGTTTATCCACAGGATCGGGCGACGGATGCTGTGGCTCCCGGCGGTGCAGCCGCCTTCCTGTGAGAGAGCCCCACATGTCGCTGGACCACTACCGCCTGCTTGGCCGCTCCGGCCTTCGCGTCAGCCCGTTGGCACTGGGTACGATGACCTTCGGTGCCGACTGGGGCTGGGGCGCGGACGAAGCCGAGGCCCGCCGCATCTTCGACAGCTACGTCGAACGCGGCGGCAATTTCATCGATACCGCGAACAACTACACCAATGGCAGCGCCGAGACCCTGCTCGGACGCTTCGCCCAGGGCCAGCGCGACCGGCTGGTGATCGCCAGCAAGTACACGCTGGCCACCGTACCCGGCGACCCGAACAATGCCGGCAACCACCGCAAGAGCATGCTGCGCTCGGTGGAGGACAGCCTGCGCCGGCTGGGTACCGACTACCTGGACCTGCTGTACCTGCATGCCTGGGACGACACCACCGGCGTGGACGAGGTGATGCGCGGCTTCGACGACCTGGTCCGCAGCGGCAAGGTGCTCTACGCCGGCATCTCGGACACGCCGGCCTGGCAGATCGCGCGCATGCAGACCCTGGCCGACCTGCGCGGCTGGGCACCGTTGGTGGCGCTGCAGATCGAGTACAGCCTGATCCAGCGCAGCGTCGAGCACGAACTGCTGCCGATGGCCGATACGCTTGGGTTGGGCGTGGTGGCGTGGTCGCCGCTGGGCAGTGGCGTGCTGACCGGCAAATACAGCGCCGCCGACCTGGCCCAGGGCGATGCCCTCGATGCCTCACCGGGTGGCTCACGCCGCAATGTCGCCCTGATCAATGGTGCATTGACCCCACGTTCGCTGCAGATTGCCGAGGAAGTCGGGTTGATCGCCGCCGCTCTTTCGCATTCGCCTGCGCAGGTGGCACTGGCCTGGTTGCTGCAGCGCCCCGGTACCGGCGCGCTGCCGATCATCGGCGCCCGTACCCTTGCGCAGTTCGAGCACAACCTGGCCGCGCTGCAACTGGTGCTGCCGGCCGATGCCCTGGCTCGTCTTGATGCGATCAGTGCGGTGGCGCCTTCGTTCCCACACGATTTCCTGCAGATGCCATTGCCAAGAATGCTGATGAGCGGCGGCACCCGTCTGCGCGCCCGCGGGCGCTGAGGCCCTGGCAGGGAGGGCGCGCTATGCTGGCCTTCCCTGCCGAATGGACGCGCGTGGATGGCCCGGTTGGCTCGCTGTACCCTGCCCTTGCTGCTGCTCGCCGGCACCGCCTCTGGCACCACCGTGCAGGACCATCGCTGCCTGACCGGTGGTCGCAATGACAGCATCCACCTGGAATGGCGCTGGCTGGAGGACGGCCAGTCCGACGTGCGCTACGCGGGCCACCGCGATCGCCTGCCGCTGCGCCGGGTTTCGATGGAGACCACGGTGCTGGCCGAAGATCGCCCCTACCAGTTCGACAGCGTCTGGGAAGAGCATGTCGATGGCCGCCTCAACGGCCGTTACCTGCTGAGCACGCAGGGTGCCCTGGTGCTGGATTTGCGCTACGAACGCGCCCGCGACGGCCGCAGCACCACCTTCCACGACGACCCCGAAGCCTGGCAGGAAGACGGCTGCCACTGGCCCAGCCCCCCCTGAGGCGGTACCGGGCTTACGGCCCTTTATGCCGATTCCGGCAGCCTGCTCGCGGTGCAGCGCGCGGCGTGTCGGGTATGACCCGCGTCAGTGGTAATGCTGCGCTGCGTTCGGTCACACTCGGGGACTTGTCGTTCTTAGTCACCCCTTCCGAGGCCTGCATGTCCCTGTTCCGGCGCAAGTCCCTAGATTCCGTCACCGTCCACGAAGCCGGCAGGCGCCTGATCCCGACGCTCAGCTGGCCGCACCTGATCGCGCTGGGCATCGGCGCCATCGTCGGTACCGGCATCTACACGCTGATCGGCGTGGGTGCCAACCTGGCCGGCCCGGCCGTTCTGATCTCCTTCGCGATTGCCGGTGCGGTCTGCGCCTGCGCGGCACTGTCCTACGCCGAACTGTCGACGATGATGCCGGCCGCCGGCAGTGCCTACACCTACAGCTACAGCGCGCTGGGCGAGGTATTCGCCTGGGTGGTGGGCTGGAGCCTGATCCTGGAGTACTCGCTGGTGGTGAGTACGGTGGCGGTGGGCTGGTCCGGCTACTTCGTCGGCTTCCTCGAATGGGTCCACACCCAGTTCGGCTGGAACGTGCACCTGCCGGCCTGGCTGGCCGCCGGCCCGCACGTGGAAGGCGGCATGATCAACCTGCCGGCGATCATCATCACCTGGCTGGTAGCCGGTATGCTGATGGCCGGCACCAAGGAAAGCGCCACCCTCAACGCCATCCTGGTGGTGTTCAAGCTGATCGCGCTGGCCATCTTCGTGGCGGTGGCCCTGCCCGCCTTCGACAGCAACAACCTGCAGCCGTTCATGCCGTACGGCTTCGCCAAGTCGATGGGCCCCGATGGCGTCGAGCACGGCGTGATGGCGGCAGCGGCAATCATCTTCTTCGCCTTCTACGGCTTCGATGCGATCTCCACTGCTGCGGAGGAAACCAAGAACCCGGGCCGCGACCTTTCGATCGGCATCATCGGTTCGATGATCGGTTGCACCATCGTCTACGTGCTGGTCGCGCTCGCCGCCGTTGGTGCGATGAGCTACGCCGTGTTCGGCCACAGTGCCGAGCCGCTGGCGCTGATCATGCGCCAGCTCGGCCATCCGACCGCGGCAATGGTGATCGGCGTGATCGCGATCATCGCGCTGCCGACCGTGCTGCTGGCCTTCCTGTACGGCCAGAGCCGCATCTTCTTCGTGATGAGCCGCGATGGCCTGCTGCCGCGTGGCCTGTCCAAGGTCAACGCCCGCACCGGCACACCGGTGGCGACCACGCTGTTCACTGCGGTGGTGGTGTCGGCGCTGGCCGGTGTGGCACGCCTGGACGAGATCGCGGCGCTGGCCAACGCCGGTACCCTGGCCGCGTTCACCGCGGTGGGTATCTGCCTGGTGGTGCTGCGCCTGCGCGAGCCGAACCGCGAGCGCACGTTCCGTACGCCGCTGGCCTTCGTGGTCGGCCCGCTGGCCGCGCTGGGCTGCATCTACCTGTTCCTCAGCCTGCCGCACAGCACCCAGCTGTACTTCCTGCTGTGGAACCTGGTCGGCCTGGTGCTGTACTTGCTGTACAGCCGCCGCCACGCGTTGATCGCGAAGTAAGGAGGCCGCCGGGCATGGCCCGGCGCTCCTCTGTAGAGTCGAGCCATGCTCGGCTCACGGGGTGCCTATCGAAAGCAGTCGAGCATGGCTCGACTCTACAAAGGCGCAGTCGAGCGCCGCTCGACTCTACGGAGCAGCGGCGTACTCCTGCGCCTGGCGCATCACCCGCAGCAGGTTGCCGCCCCAGATGCCGGCAATCTGCTGCTCGGTATAGCCCTTGCGCAGCAGCCACGCGGTGATCTTCGGCAGCTGGCTGACATCGGGCAGATCGCTCAGGCCACCGCCGCCATCCCAGTCCAGGCCGATGCCCACATGTTCCGGGCCGACCACCTTGAGGATGTGCTCGAAGTGGGCGAAGAAGTCGTCCAGGCTGGCATGGCGCACCGGGTGCTC
The DNA here is from genome assembly GCF_036319985.1 of Stenotrophomonas sp. SMYL89. Classification (NCBI taxonomy): domain Bacteria; kingdom Pseudomonadati; phylum Pseudomonadota; class Gammaproteobacteria; order Lysobacterales; family Lysobacteraceae; genus Stenotrophomonas; species Stenotrophomonas sp. SMYL89. The sequence goes on from NZ_JAWIRW010000014.1 coordinate 46,977, forward strand.
ATGGTCCAGCGCCTGTTCGGCGTTGAGCAGAGCCACACCCTGCTCGATGCCCATGCCTTCCCAGCCGCCCAGCTGCTTGCTGAGCGCTTCTTCGGCCTGCTTGCGCTCGGGCGTCTTCGCGGTGTCGATCAGGTAACCGCCATAGGCATTCACCTGGATCACGCCACCGGCCTTGGCCAGCTTGCGCAGGCGCGCATCGTCGAGGTTGCGCGGGTGGTTGTAGATCGCCTTGGCCGAGCTGTGCGAGAGCACGAACGGCACCTGCATCATCGCCAGCAGGTCATCGAACACCGCGTCCGACGCATGCGACTGGTCGATCACGATGCCCAGCTTCACCGCTTGCCGCACCAGGTCCTTGCCGGCCGGGCTCAGGCCTTTCCATTCCGCGCCCTTGGGGTCGGTGGCCGAATCGGCGAACTCGTTGTTGGCGAAATGCACGGTGCTGAGCAGGCGCAGGCCGGCGCGGTGGTAGAACGAGAGCAGGCTCGGGTCAGCCACCAGCGGGCTGGCATTTTCCATGCTGATGTAGACCACGCGCTTGCCGGCGGCCTTGATCCGCGCCGCGTCATCGGCGGTCAATGCCAGCGCGAAACGCTCGGGATTGGCGGCCAGCATTTCGCGGATCTCCAGCAGCCGCTGCAGGCCGTGGTCACGCTCGGCCAGATGGGCGGCGGCGGTGCGGTCGCCCTGGTCGGTGTAGATCGCCCAGAAACCGCCGTCCAGCGCGCCTTCGACCATGCGCGGGTAGTCCACCTGCGAGAGCGCGTTGCGGTCGTGGCGCTGTTCGATGTCGAAGCCGGCGCGGCCGAAATTGGCCGGCGTATCCAGATGGCTGTCGAGGGTGACCAGGCGTTGCTGCAGGGCCTTGGCCCGCGCCAGCTCCTGCGCGCTGAACTCGATGGCATGGGCGGACAGCGGCGCACTCAGCGCCAGGGCAAGCACAACGGACAGACGACGCAACGATGGCATGGGCTCTCACCGGCATTGGGAAGAGCCCGACCATAGCGCTGCGGCCGCGCATTGGGTAGCGCCGGGCCACGCCCGGCGGATCTTGAGGCTGTCAGGCAGATCAGCCGAGCATGGGCTCGGCTCTACAGCGTCCCGCGGTCAATCCACCACGCGGCAGAACACGGCCTTCAGGTAACGCGATTCCTGCACGTGGGCCATGAACGGATGGTCCGGACCGGCGCCAGCCACCTTCAGGATCTGGATCGTGCGGCCGGAGAAATAGGCCGCGCGGCGCAGCATGTCGAGGAACTGGTCCTCGGCCACCAGGCCGGTGCAGGAGAACGTGGCGAACAGGCCGCCCGGCTTCACCACGCCCAGCGCCAGCTTGTTCATGTCCAGGTACTTCTTCAGCGCAGTGATCACCTGGTCGCGGTCGCGGGTCATCTTCGCCGGGTCCAGGATCACCACGTCGTACTGCTCGCCACGGTTGGCGGCATCGCGCAGCCACGGGAAGATGTCGGACTGCACGAACTTCGGGCGCACGTTGTTCAGGCGCGAATTGCCCTTGGCGATCTGGATGACGTCTTCATCGATGTCGATGCCGACCACTTCCGAAGCGCCACGCGCCGCCGCATACACGGCGAAACCGCCGGTGTTGCAGCACAGGTCCAGCACGCTCTTGCCTTCCACCTGCTGGCTCAGCCACTCGCGGTTCTCGCGCTGGTCGGCGAAGAAGCCGGTCTTGTGCGCACCGGCCGGGTCGGCGCGGAACTTGATGCCGTACTCGGTGATCACCGACGCTTCGGTGGTGGTGTTGCCGTGGAAGTCGAAACTTTCCTGCTTCTGCACGTGCTCGTCGGCGAAGCTGTGGAAGCGGCAACCCGGGAACTGCTCGCGCAGGGCGTCGTAGATCCACTCGCGGTGGCGGAACATGCCGGCGGCGAAGAACTCGACCACCACCAGGTCGCCGTAGCGGTCGACCACCAGGCCGGACAGGCCGTCGCCTTCGCTGTGCACCACGCGCCAGGCGTCGGACACCGCGTCCAGCTTCAGCACCTCACGGCGCAGCGACACCGCTTGGGCGATCTTGCGCGAGAACCAGCCGGCATCGACCGGCACGTTCTGGTCGGTTTCGAGGATGCGCACGGCGATGCGCGAGTGCCCGTTGTAGAACCCGCGGCCAATGAACTCACCATCGATGCCGACCACGTCGACGATGGAACCGGGCTTGGGCCGGACGGTCGGCTTCTCGACCAGTTTCTGGAAGATCCACGGGTGGCTGGAACGCCACGCATTCTTGAGGCGGACAATCGGAAGGGGGGTATTCATCCACCTATTGTAAACCGGCCGCCGGGGTCGGATCCCCGCAGGGGCTCTGACTCCATTGGGGTTACCGCCCCGCCCGGGCCCCATTTGACGGCAGCCCGCCCAGACGGCAGAATCGGCGCCAGAAGGGGAGTAGCTCCCAGACGTTGTCGCCGTCATTTCGAGCCCGCAGGCTCCGGTGCAACGGCAGTTCCAGCCGACTGGGACTGCGAGCGAGACCTTCGCCGTACTGGCGAAGCTCTGTCCCTGGATCCCCCTCCCGATCCTCCGTTGCAGATCCTCGCCGTCCGGCCTGGCATTCATCTTTCCAACGGACATTCCCAATGCAGACGATCGGTAACGTGTGGTTGTGGGGCGGCTTCGCAGCGGTGGTGGTCATCGCCCTGCTGGTCGACCTCGTGTTGATGCGCCATGGTGGACCGCACAAGGTCACCTTCAAGGAGGCCCTGTGGTGGTCGATCGGCTGGGTCGCGCTGGCCCTGCTGTTCAACGCCGGCCTCTGGTACTACCTGAATGAGACCGCCGGCCAGGTCGTGGCCAACAAGGTCGGCCTCGAATTCCTGACCGGTTACCTGGTCGAGAAGGCGCTGGCGGTCGACAACATCTTTGTCTTCCTGATGATCATGAGCTACTTCGCGGTGCCGGAGGAGCAGCGCCAGAAGGTGCTGATCATCGGCATCCTGGGTGCGATCGTGCTGCGTACGATCATGATCTTCGCTGGCAGCGTGCTGATCAGCCAGTTCCATTGGCTGCTCTACGTATTCGGCGCCTTCCTGCTCTTCACCGGCTGGAAGATGTGGTTCGCCGCCGGCCAGGAGCCGGACCTGGAGACCAATCCGGCGCTGCGATGGATGCGCAAGCACCTGCGCCTGCTGCCGGACTACGCCGGCAACGCACTGAGCGTGAAGCGCGACGGCGTGCGCTGGTTCACCCCGCTGTTTGCCGTGCTGATCCTGATCGCGGTCACCGACGTGATCTTCGCCGTGGACAGCATCCCGGCGATCTTCGCGATCACCACCGACCCGTTCATCGTGCTCACCTCCAACGTGTTTGCAGTGCTGGGCCTGCGCGCGATGTTCTTCCTGCTGGCCGGCATGGCCGACCGCTTCCACCTGCTGCCGTACGGGCTGGCACTGGTGCTGGGCTTCATCGGCATCAAGATGATGATCATCGACCTGTTCAAGATCCCGACCCCGGTGTCGCTGGGCGTGGTGGCGGTGATCATCGCCGCCACCGTGGTGCTGAGCCTGAAGTACCCGCCGAAGGAAGGCGAAGGCCAGGCCTGAGCCTGACCGTTGAACGGCGCGGCCGGTGGGATTGTCCCGCCGGCCGTTTCCACTCTCCCGCTGCGGTGGCCTTGGTTTCGCGCCACTCACCGCCATTGCTGGGGTATGGACAACAACGCGCCCCTGCCCGCCGGCGACGTACCGGCCCCTCGCAATGACCGCTCGCGCATCCTGCGGGCGTTCAATGTCAGCCTGGCCGCCGTGCTGATGCTGGTGGCCGTGTTCGCCCTGCAGGGCACCTTCGACTGGCGGCCCTGGGCCGTGGCGCCACTGGAAGCGAAGGGCCTGCTCGGCCTCATCGGTGGCCCGATGCTGCATGCCTCGGTCGAGCATATCGCCGCCAACAGCATCGCCATCCTGATCCTGGGCACCCTGGCCGGCAGCGTGTATCCGAAAGCCACCGTACGCGCGCTGCCCCTGCTATGGCTGGGCTCGGGCCTCGGTGCGTGGATGCTGGGCAACCCCGGCAGCGTGCACCTGGGCGCCAGTGGCGTGACCCATGGCCTGATGTTCCTGCTGGCCAGCCTGGGCCTGCTGCGCCGCGACCGCGCGGCAATCGCCACCGGCCTGATCGGCATGCTGTTCTACGGCGGCATGCTGATGACCGTCCTGCCGCACGCCGACGGCGTGTCCTGGCAGTCGCACATGGGCGGCGCCTTCGCCGGCATCATCGCCGCGCTGCTGTTCCGCAACGCCGACCCGCTGCCGCCGCGCCAGCGCTACAGCTGGGAAGACGAGGAGGACGAGGTCGAGCCGCTGGCCGACGACGAGCTGGAGCCGCCGTCACCGCAGCGCGTGCCGGTGCTGTGGCAGCCGCGCGAAGGACAGGACTACGTGGTGATTCCGTTCCGCCGCCCGGACGAGCCGCGCGGTTGATCGGTGACGGGGTCGGATCCCCGAAGGGGCTCTGACCCCATCCGGCATCTTCATGACCCGGTAGTGGCCGACCTTGGTCGGCGCTCCTGCTGCATGCCAACCAAGGTTGGCAACTACCAGAGCACGCGGACCAGCGCGGGTCAGTCCGCCGCGCTACCCGCCGCGCCCATTCCATCCACCGCCTGCCGGCCCAGCGCCGGGTCATCGGTGAAGAACGCATCGATGCCGGTGGCCAGGTAGGCACGCATTTCGGCGATCGATCCCTCGGCATTGCGCGCGTTGTCGGCGCCCTTGCGCAGGTTGCTGGCCTGGAAATGGTTCTCCGGGCGGAAGGTATACGGGATCACCATCAGCCCCACCGCATGCGCATCGCGCACCAGCGAAGTCGGCGTGCCCAGTGCACCCTTGGCATCCAGCGGAATGATCGAGCGCAACTCCGGACCGATGCTGTCGGCGTAGCCGGCGATGTCCTTCAGCCCGGCCGGGGTCATCATCTGCGCGTAGGTCAGCTTTCCACCAGCCTTGGCGATGTCGGCCGGCTGGGTATCGCCCTTCCACAGCAGCTGCAGCAGGCGGATGTTGCTGCCACGCGGGATCTTGCCGCGCAGGTAACGCAGGTTGGCGATCTCGAACGACTGGATGGTGACCGGGCCGACGTTGGTATAGGCGTTGCCGCGCAGCGCGGCCAGCAGCTTGTCTTCCATCGGCAGGCCGATCGACTGGAAGTAGGTCGGGTGCTTGATCTCCGGCACCAGGCCGATGCCGCGGTTGGCGCGCCCGGCCTGCTGGACCAGGAAGGCCAGGATCTCGTCCAGGCTGGCGATGCGGAACTGGCCGTCGTAGGCGGTGCTGCGCAGCTCCGGCAGGCGCTCCCGCGCGTACAGGGTCTTCAGCTCGGCCAGGGTGAAGTCTTCGGTGAACCAGCCATCGACCTTCTGCCCATCGATGACCTTGCTGGTGCGGCGACTGGCGAACTCGGGATGCGAGGCCACGTCGGTAGTGCCGCTGATCTCGTTCTCGTGGCGGGCCACCATCACCCCGTCCCTGGTCATCACCAGGTCCGGCTCGATGTAGTCGGCGCCGTCGGCGATGGCCTGGGCGTAGGCCGCCAGGGTGTGCTCGGGCAGCAGCGCGCTTGCGCCGCGATGGCCGTAGACCGACACCTTGGGCGCGGCCGGGGTGGAGGATTCAGCACTCATGGCCACCGATGGTGCCACGGCCAGCGACAACAGCAACGCACAACCCCACGACTTCACTGCGACTTCCCCAAGCGGTATGTGATGGGCGTCAGTATGAGGCGGCAATGTGACAGGCGGGGGAAGCGTGCACCTGTAGAGCCGAGCCCATGCTCGGCTGACGGGTAGAACCGCCGAGCATGGGCTCGGCTCTACAGTTACTTCCCGATGCAGAAACTGGAGAAGATCCGTCCCAACAGGTCATCGGCGCTCATCTGCCCGGTGATCTCGCCCAGCGCGTCATGCGCCAGGCGCAGCTCCTCGGCGGCCAGTTCCAGGTGTTCGTGCGCCAGCTCGCCATCGGCGCGCTGTGCGTGTTCCTGTGCGCGTTCGATCGCATCCACGTGGCGTGTGCGTGCGGAGAACTCACCGTCCACCTGCTCACCTGCCCCGGCAGAGGCAATCGAGCGCAGACGCGCATGCAGGTCCTCCAGGCCGGCACCAGTCGCGGCCGAAACGAACACGCGGTCCGGGTCATCCAGCGCCGGCAACGCTTCCAGCAGGTCCGACTTGTTGTGGATGTAGACCCTGTGCGGCACCGCCGCTACGGCATCACCCAGCGCGGCCTCACCGGCCGCCGGATCGCGCGCGTCCAGGACGATCAACGCCAGATCGGTACGCTCGATCTCCACGTGGGCGCGGCGCATGCCTTCGCGTTCGATGGCGTCACCGCCGTCGCGCAGGCCGGCGGTGTCGACCAGGGTCAGCTCCAGGCCGTCCAGGCGGATGGTCTCGCGCAGGGTGTCGCGGGTGGTACCGGCGATGTCGGTGACGATGGCGCGCTCGCTACCGGCCAGCGCGTTGAGCAGTGAACTCTTGCCCGCATTCGGCGGACCGATCAGCACCGCGTGCAGGCCATCGCGGAGGCGACGGCCGCGTTCGGCATCGCGGCGCAGAATGGCCAGATCGCTGCGCGCCTGTTCCAGCCCACGCCGCACCTGCGCGCCACCGAGGGTATCCAGCGGTTCGTCAGCGAAGTCGATGGCCGCTTCCACATGGATGCGCAGCAGCACAAGCTGTTCGACCACGGCCTCGATGCGGCGCGAGAACACGCCATCCAGCGAGCGGCGTGCCGCGCGCGCGGCGCGGTTGTCACCGGCGGCGATCAGGTCGGCGATGGCCTCGGCCTGGGCCAGATCGAGCTTGCCGTTGAGGAAGGCGCGTTCGCTGAACTCGCCCGGCCGCGCCTGGCGGGCGCCCAGTGCGATGCAGCGCGCGACCAGTTGCTGCAGCAGCACCGGACTACCGTGGCCCTGCAGTTCCACCACTTCCTCGCCGGTGAAGCTGTTCGGCGCCGGGAACCACAGCACGATGCCATCGTCGATGACCTCGCCGTCGGCATCGCGCAGGCGCGCGTAGTGCGCATGGCGCGGCCGCAGCGCGGGCGCGCCCAGCGCGTTGGCGATCACCGCGGCGCGCGGGCCGGACAGGCGCAGCAGGCCGACACCGCCGGCGCCCGGCGCACTGGCAATCGCCACGATGGTGTCGGTGCGGATCGCGTCGTTCATGGCTCAGAGCTTCTCCAGCTGCGCGCGCGCCTGCGCCGCACCGCTGCCCTGTGGCTGCAGCGCCAGGTAAGTGGTGTAGGCCTGCTTCGCCTTGGGCTTGTCGCCCGCGTTGAAGTAGGCATCGCCCAGATTCAGATAGGCCACGGCGCGCGAGGGATCGATGTTCAGCGTGTTCTCCAGCCAGCGTGCGGCTTCAGCGTAGCGCTGCTGGCGGTAATAGACGAAGCCGAGGTTGTTGGCAGCCTGGGCAAAGTCCGGGCGAAGCTTCAGCGCCTCGGTGAACTGCGCCACCGCCTCGTCGTACTGCTTCTCGCGGTACAGCAGCAGGCCGCGGTCATTGGCCTGCTGCGCGCGCTGGCGATCCGATGCCGGGCCCGCAGTGGGCACCACCAGCTTGGCTTTGCCGCCCTGCAGGTCAGCCACGGTCACCGGTGCCTGGCTGCCCTTGGCTTCGCTGGCGGCTTCAACCTTGTTGTTCAGTGCGATCGCGTCGGCGGTCAGCTGGCGCGTATCGGCGTTGAGGAATTCCTGGCTGTCCGGCACCTGGAACACGAACTCGCCGCCCTGGGAACCGGGCAGGCTGCCGAACGCCGGCGTCTGGTGCGAAACGGCCGAGACGGCCGGCGCCACGTAGGCGGCCAGTTCGGTACCCGTGATCAGGCCATCGCCGTTGAGGTCGCCCTTGCCGGCCAGCGCCTGCAGCAGTACCCACGTAAACACCGAATGGCCATTGGGGCCGGCGTCGGCCACCTGCTGGTCGGCACCGCCGGCGGTCAGCATCTGGCGCGCGCTGCGGCGTGCGTTCTCGCGCAGGAACGACGACGACGAAGGGCCACCACGGGTCAGGCCCAGGCCGCTGTAGCAGGCATCCATCACGAACATCACGTGCTTGGCCTGCATGCTTTCGGCGATGTTCTGGATGTCGGTCATCGCAATCGCGTCGGTGGCGAATTCCTTCGGATCCGAATCGACCGGAATGATGTAGCCGAGGTCGCGCCCGGAGGCGAGCTGGCGGGTCGCGCCATGGCCGGCGAAGAACACGAACACGCGGTCGTTCTTTCCGGTGCGGTCGTCGGCCAGGCGGTCGTGGAAGGCGGCCAGGATGTTGTTGCGGGTGGCCTGCTCGTTCTTCAGCACGATCACCTGCGAGGACGGGAAGCCGAACTGCCCGGTCAATGTGTCGGCCACTGCCTGCGCGTCATGGCTGGCGTATTCCAGCTTCGGCCACTTGGCATAGTTGTCGATGCCGACCACGATCGCCCACGACTTCTCGTAGCCGGTGGTGACGGTGGCGGCACCGGTGTCGCCCTTGCGCGCGCGCGCAACGGTGAAGTCGCGGCCGTTCCAGCCTGCGAACTGGTAGCCATCGGCAATCAGGCGGTCGAGGATCTGCGGCAGCGCCTTCACCGCACGATCGTGGATGTCGTGGAACAGGATGATGCCGCGCTGTTCCTTGTTCACCTGGTCGAGCACGCGCTGCACGATCGACTCCGGCACCGGATCGGCCCAGTCCATCGAGTCGATGTTCCACATGATCGATTTCAGCCCGGCCTCGTTGAGCAGCTGCAGGCCTTCGGCGTTGCGCGCGCCATAAGGGAAGCGGAACAGCGGTGCACGCTTGCTGTCGACGTCCTTCAGCAGCGTGTCGGTGTCCAGCACCTGCTGGCGCAGCGCATCACCGGTGGTGCGCGAGAGCTGGGCGTGGGTCAGGCTGTGGTTGCCCACCGCATAGCCCTCTTCCATCAGGTTGCGACTGATCTTCGCCATCGGGCCGAGACTGACCTTGCCATCGGCTTCCACCTTGCCCAGGTTGCGGCCCACTTCGAAGAACACGCCCGGCACGTCGTAACGCTTGAGGATGGCCACCACTTCATCGGTGTAGGCCTTGTGCGGGCCATCGTCGAAGGTCAGCACCACGGTCTTGGCGGGCAGGTCGCGGCCGAAGATCTCGCGGTCGCTGTCCTTCATCGACATCGGATACGGCTCGATCACGCCATAATCGCGCAGGATCGCTTCGCGGCTGTAGTCCTTGTGCAGGTGGGCGATGTAGTCCTCCCACTTCTCGCGCTTGAGCTCGATGGCACGGGTGCGCTCGAAGCGGCTGAAGATGCGGGTCAGTTCCTGGTTGTAGTTGCGTTCGATCTCATCGAGCGCTTCCAGGTCCTCGCCGATGCGCTGGTGCAGCTTCACCGCCGGCAGCGAAGAGTCGGTGCCAACGCGCTCATGCAGATCGCGCAGCACTTCGCGGAAAGCCAGGCGGTCGGCGTCGAACAGTTCCGGCGCCGACTCGATGTAGTCCAGCACGGTGCCGAGGGTGGCGAAGCGCTGAGGGCTGGAACCACGCAGCAGCGCATCGAACTGTGCGGCGATCGCCGTGCGCTGTTCCAGCCCATCGTGGAACAGCTGCTGGCCCACGCGCGTGGAGGTGCCGCGGTCGGCGGCCGACTGCTGTTCCTCGTCAGCCAGCAGCACGATGATCCGACGGTACCCGTCGAGCTGCTTCTGCAACGCAGCCAGCAACGGTGCGGCGGTCGGATCGGCGGCCGCCGCCGCCTGCGCGCTGGGCTGGGTGAGGGTGGTCGCCGGTGCCTTCGCGGCCTTGTCACCGCAGCTGGCAACGACCAGTGTGAGCAGCAGCGAAGGCAGGAACAGGCGGAACGACGACGCACGCGGCATGGCGGACTCGGAAGTGGGAGGAACGGTGTGCGGGGAATTCTAACGCCGCATGCGAAAAGCCCGCCTTGCGGCGGGCTTCTCGCGTCGATCGGGGCGGTAGAGTCGAGGGGTGGTGGGGAGGGGCGGCGCCCCCGGCAAGAACCAAAGCACATAAAAAAATAATT
>NZ_JAWIRW010000014.1:57005-87050 GCF_036319985.1 Stenotrophomonas sp. SMYL89
GCCGACACCCCCGCCTGGCGGCGGGCTCCGCGGGTCGCGGGGGGCGTTAGCGTCGACTGTTAGTCGACTGCTCGTCCGCCAGTCGACTAACAGTCGACTCTACAAAGCAGGTGACCTGCGGTCGGGATTACTTCTTCTTGACCGGGGCCGGGGCGGTGGTGGCCGGGACCGGCTCGCCGCCATGGCGCTTGGTCATCCACCACTGCTGCAGCAGGCCCAAGCCACCGTTCACCACCCAGTACAGCACCAGGCCGGACGGCATGAAGGCCATCATGACGCCGAACACCAGCGGCATGAACTGCATCATCTTCTGCTGCATCGGGTCCATGCCCGGTGCCGGCGTCAGCTTCTGGGTGAACCACATCACCGCCACGTTGATGACCGGCAGGATGAAGTACGGGTCGCGTGCGGTCAGGTCCTGGATCCAGCCCAGCCACGGCGCCTGGCGCAGTTCGACCGACTCGACCAGCACCCAGTACAAAGCGAAGAAGATCGGCATCTGGATGAGGATCGGCAGGCAGCCGCCCATCGGATTGATCTTTTCCTTCTTGTACAGCTCCATCATCGCGGTCTGGAACTTCTGGCGGTCATCGCCATAGCGTTCCTTCAGCTGCGCGATGCGCGGCTGGAAGCGACGCATCTTGGCGCCGCTCTTGTACTGCACGGCCGACAGCGGGTACAGCACCAGCTTCAGCAGCACCACCAGGCCGACAATCGCCCAGCCCCAGTTGCCGACCAGCTTGTGCACCTGGTTCAGCACCCAGAACAGGCCCTGGCCGATCACCGCCATCATCGAGAAGCGGCTGTAGTCGACCACGCGGTCCAGGCCCGGCACGTCTTCCTTGGCGATCAGGTTGACCAGCTTCGGGCCGACCCACAGGCGGGCTTCGGTACTGGTGGACTGGCCCGGGGCCACGGTGAAGGCCGGGCCACGCGCCTCGATCAGGTCACGACCGGCCACCTGCGACAGCACGTAGTGCGCGGTCTGGTCCTTCTGCGGGATCCAGGCGGTGAAGAAGTGGTGCTGCAGCATCGCCAGCCAGCCGCCGGTGATGTTCTGGTTCAGCGTGCCGTCTTCCAGGTAGTCCTTGAACGCACGACGCTGGTACTTCTTGTCGTTGTCGTACCAGGTGGCACCGTTGAAGCTGAACGAATCCGGGTTGGTCATGCTCCGCGACAGGATGGTCGGGGTGCGGTCCAGGGTGCGGTAGACGTAGCCGTTCCACGGCGCGGCGCCGGCATTGCTGACTTCGTCCTTGAATCGCACGGCGTACTCGTTGCGCGAGACGGTCAGGGTGCGCTTGATGGTCACGCCGTTGTCGGCGGTCCACACGAACGGGATCTGCAGCTCGTTCTGGCCCTTGGCCAGCACGAAGTCCTTGGTGTCACCGACCAGCTTGAAGCCATCGGCGCCCGGCACCGGGGTGTTCTTGTCTTCGCTGGCCCAGCCACTGATCGCGCTGTACGGATGCGCGGGGTCTTCGGTCAGCAGGCGGACCGGCGGGCTGCCCTCGTCCTTGGTCTGCGGGAACTGCAGCAGCTCGGCGTCCAGCACGCGGCCGCCGTCCAGCACCAGGCGCAGCACGTCGGTGGTGACGGTCACGCGCTGGCTGGCCGGGGTGGCGCTGGCCTGGGCCTGCACGGCCGCCTGGCCCGGTGCGCCCGGCACCTGGGCGCTGGGGATGGCACCCGGGGTCGCGCCCGGAACACTCTGTGCGGCGGTCGGGGCCGACGTGGTCGTCGGTGCCGGGGTCGGGGCAGCCTTTTCACGGCTCCACTCCATCCACAGCAGCACGGCCACCATCAGCCAGGCAAAAATGAGGAATACGCGGGTCTGGTTCATCAGCGGACAGGCTCGGCGGGGCCGGGACGCGATGCCGGCTCGGTCAAAGAAGGAGTTGCGATGCCATCAGGCGGCGGCATTGTGCCGTCCACGCCCGGCGTGGGCAATGCACGCAGGCGACGCAGCAGGCGCAGGAAGGCCTGGCGGATCTCGTCGTTGCTGGCGGAACGCGCAGCACTACGGGCCACGACGACAAAGTCGCCTGGCTGGATGTCGGTACGTGTCTGACGCAGGATGTCGCGCAGGACGCGCTTGATCCGGTTACGCCCGACGGCGTTCGGATCAACCTTGCGGGAAACCGCCAGACCCAGCCTGGCCGGCCGGTCAGCCGGCAGCCAGTGCAGGGTCATCAGCGGATCGGACACACGGCGGGCGCCGTTGAAGACCGTTGAATATTCGGCACGCGTGCGAACCCGCGCAGAGCGAGGGAATCGCTTGCGCGGGTCTGCAGTATTCACTGTCGAAGGGATTGCGTCTGCCGCGAGGTGCGGCATGGCAATCAGGCGCTCAGGACTTTGCGGCCCTTGGCGCGGCGACGCGACAGGATCTTGCGGCCGTCAGCGGTCTTCATACGGGCACGGAAGCCGTGGTCGCGCTTACGCTTGAGGTTGCTGGGCTGGTAGGTGCGCTTCGTGGCCATTGGGGGCCTCTCGTATGAATGGGACGGAAAGAACCGGAAATTCTAGAGAGGTACCCCGGCCCAAGTCAACCCCTGGCAGCTACGCGAATTCACCGGGCTGTGCAATAGCTGTGGATGTTTTTGTGAATAAGTAGGGGACAAGCATTCCGAAGGCGGGCGCTCGGTGGTAGTCTGAGCCATCCATTTCCCCCCTTTCCGGCCTGTGTTTGGGCGCCTTGTCGCGTCCATGCCCCGGCCACCGGACGATTATTGCTGATGGATGCTTGGTCCCGTAGTCTCGAGCGCCTCGAAGCGGAGTTCCCGCCGGAAGACGTTCATACCTGGTTGAAGCCACTGCAGGCCGATCTGCGCGTGGACAGCCTGGTGCTGTATGCACCGAATGCCTTCATCGTCGACCAGGTCCGCGAGCTTTATCTGGCCCGGATCCGCGAACTGCTGGCGCATTTCGCCGGCTTCAGCGACGTTTTTCTTGAAATCGGCTCGCGCCCGCGCCCTGTGGAGGCACAGAACTCGCCGGTTTCCACGCCATCGGCGCATGTGTCCAGCGAACCGCAGGTGCCGTTTGCCGGCAACCTGGACAATCACTACACGTTCGCCAACTTCGTTGAAGGCCGCAGCAACCAGCTGGGCCTGGCCGCGGCGTTCCAGGCTGCGCAGAAACCGGGCGACCGTGCGCACAACCCACTGCTGCTGTACGGAGGCACCGGCCTGGGCAAGACCCACCTGATGTTCGCCGCCGGCAACGCGATGCGCCAGGCCAATCCAGGCGCGAAGGTGCTGTACCTGCGCTCGGAACAGTTCTTCAGCGCAATGATCCGGGCCCTGCAGGAAAAGACCATGGATCAGTTCAAGCGCCAGTTCCAGCAGGTGGACGCGCTGCTGATCGATGACATCCAGTTCTTCGCCGGCAAGGACCGCACCCAGGAAGAGTTCTTCCACACCTTCAACGCGCTGTTCGATGGCAAGCAGCAGATCATCCTGACCTGCGACCGTTATCCGCGCGAGGTCGAGGGCCTGGAAGCGCGCCTGAAGTCGCGGCTTGCCTGGGGCCTGTCGGTCGCGATCGAACCGCCGGACTTTGAAACCCGCGCCGCCATCGTGCTGGCCAAGGCGCGCGAACGCGGGGCCGAGATTCCCGATGATGTTGCGTTCCTGATCGCCAAGAAGATGCGCTCCAACGTGCGCGACCTCGAGGGCGCGCTCAATACCCTGACCGCCCGCGCCAATTTCACGGGCCGCGCGATCACCACCGAATTCGCCCAGGAAACCCTGCGCGACCTGCTGCGTGCCCAGCAGCAGGCGATCAGCATTCCCAACATCCAGAAAACCGTGGCCGACTACTACGGGCTGCAGATCAAGGATCTGCTGTCCAAGCGTCGGACCCGTTCGCTGGCCCGCCCCCGCCAGGTCGCCATGGCCCTGACCAAGGAGCTGACCGAGCACAGCCTGCCCGAGATCGGCGACGCGTTTGCCGGTCGCGATCACACCACGGTGCTGCATGCCTGCCGCCAGATCCGCACCCTGATGGAAACCGACGGCAAGCTCCGCGAGGACTGGGACAAGCTGATCCGGAAGCTGAGCGAATGATGCACGGATGCCGATGAGGCGTCATCGCACAAAACGGTGCAGAATCCGGTAGCAAGCGCGGGACACGTTGTGGATAAAAATGGCGTTTGAAATCGCGCCGAATTTATCCACAGCTTTCCCCACCCCCTGGGGGTCGGTAATACAGAGGGTTTCGAGGTCTGAAATTCCTTTATTTACAAAGAATTAGCGTTGTTTTCCAGCGATTCTGTCTCTACCAGCACCACCAAGCTTTTGATTTATTCCACATTTTTTAAAGCATAGGGGCACGGAACCACATGCGTTTCACACTGCAGCGCGAAGCCTTTCTCAAGCCGTTGGCACAGGTCGTCAACGTGGTCGAACGCCGCCAGACCCTTCCGGTTCTGGCCAATTTCCTGGTCCAGGTACAGAACGGCCAGCTGTCGCTGACCGGTACCGACCTGGAAGTGGAGATGGTGTCGCGGATCGCGGTTGAAGACGCCCAGGACGGCGAAACCACCATTCCCGCCCGCAAACTGTTCGAGATCATCCGTGCCCTGCCCGACGGCAGCCGGATCACCGTCTCGCAGACCGGTGACAAGATCACCGTGCAGGCCGGCCGCAGCCGCTTCACCCTGGCAACCCTGCCCTCCAACGACTTCCCGTCGGTGGACGAAGTGGAAGCCACCGAGCGCGTGGCCATTGGCGAAGCGACCCTCAAGGAACTGATCGAACGCACCGCGTTCGCGATGGCCCAGCAGGACGTGCGCTACTACCTCAACGGCCTGCTGTTCGATCTGCGCGGCGATGCCCTGCGGACCGTCGCCACCGACGGCCATCGCCTGGCCCTGTGTGAAACCGACCTGGCCAAGCCCAGCGGTTCCAAGCGCCAGATCATCGTGCCCCGCAAGGGCGTGACCGAACTGCAGCGCCTGCTGGAAAGCGGCGATCGCGAGATCGAGCTGGAAGTCGGCCGCAGCCACGTCCGCGTCAAGCGCGACGATGTCACCTTCACCTCGAAGCTGATCGACGGTCGCTTCCCGGATTACGAGGCGGTGATCCCGATCGGTGCCGACCGCGAAGTTAAGGTGGATCGCGAAGCGCTGCGCGCCTCGCTGCAGCGCGCCGCGATCCTGTCCAACGAGAAGTATCGCGGCATCCGCGTGGAAGTCTCGCCGGGCAACCTGAAGATCAGCGCGCACAACCCGGAGCAGGAAGAAGCCCAGGAAGAAATCGAAGCCGACACCACGGTCAGCGATCTGGCCATTGGCTTCAATGTGAACTACCTGCTGGATGCCCTGTCCGCGCTGCGCGACGAGGAAGTCATCATCCAGCTGCGCGACTCCAATTCCTCGGCGCTGGTGCGTGAATCCAGCAGTGAGAAGTCGCGTCACGTAGTCATGCCGCTGCGTCTCTGACAGCAGCGCTGTTCCACGTGGAACCGAACGACGCCCGGGATCTTCCCGGGCGTTTTTTTTGTTCCACGTGGAGCATTGAATCGGGTTGCCGAGCAGCCTCCGTTTGGAGGGACGTCATCCTTCTTGTTGGTCCCCTCTTTCGCTCTGCCTTCAGCACCATTCATGGCGAGCGTTGGAACCTGCGATTGCAGCCAATGCCCGCTGGCGCATCCCCTTCGATCGGAAGCGCCCGCACCTGGATTCTCAACGCGGTGCATTCGGCCAGATCTGACTGGATTGACGAAGCGCCCCGCCGCTGATGCCGCGATCCCCGCTGCTTCTGCAAACGCCTCTGTCCACAGGAGCGATTCGAGGCAGTTTGGGCCAAGCCTAGCTTCTAAATCTGGGTATAAATCTAAAGCATGGTGGTGATGGTAGGGCCAGATTTCGTGGAGAAACAAGCTATCTATATGATTTAAAAGAAATTTATAAGCCTGAAACCCCCTGTATAGAGGCCCCTAAGGCTGGGGGGGAACCTGTGGATAGTTTTCAGCGGCAGGCAAAAGGGCTTTTTTATCCACAGATTGCCCATACCTTGTGTATAAGTCATACAGACCCGCTGTGGACAGCGTGAAACGAAGGCGCTGAATTCTTTGAAATCTGTGGAACCCTCCAGGACACTGGATCGCAGATTTGAAGGAATCCGGGGGGGGCATCCGACCGCACCCCCTGCCGAAGCGCGCACTCACACCTGTGTAAAAGCGCTGGAATCGTTGAAATCTGAGGGTCGATGCCCTGCTGCCCTCGGCAGAATTGAAGGGATTTCGGTCACGTCCAGGCCTGCAAGGGGCCAAGCGGACGGCGTGGGGCCACGTGGAACGTGCGATTGCCAAGCGCGCAGAGGCCTCTGCTCTGCTTGGTCGCTGGCGTGGCGCGTCCTCCTTGACCGATGCAGTAAGCTGATGGATTCCCTGCCCCACTACCGCCTCGTGCGGATGGTCTTTCGCGCCCCATGCTTATCCGCCGCCTCGCCCTGCACCAACTGCGTCGTTTCAGTGCGGTGGACCTGTCGCCCCAGCCGGGATTGAACCTGCTGACCGGCGACAACGGTGCCGGCAAGACCAGCGTGCTCGAAGCCTTGCATCTGATGGCCTATGGACGCAGCTTCCGTGGCCGGGTCCGCGATGGATTGGTGCGCCAGGGCCAGGAAGCGTTGGAAATCTTCGTGGAATGGGACGAACAGCGTGCCGATCACCCGTCCCACCGCCGAAAGGCCGGGCTGCGCCACAGCGGCCAGGACTGGAAGGGGCGATTGGACGGCGAAGATGTCGCGCAGCTGGGCAATCTCTGTGCAGCGCTGGCGGTGGTGACGTTCGAGCCCGGCAGCCATGCGTTGGTCAGTGGTGGTGGCGAGCCCCGCCGCCGCTTCCTCGATTGGGGCTTGTTCCACGTGGAACCGGGCTTTCTGTCCCTGTGGCGCCGTTACTCCCGGGCGCTGAAGCAGCGCAATGCCCTGCTCAAGCAGGGCGGGCCCTCGCGGATGCTCGATACCTGGGATCACGAGCTGGCAGAGGCCGGAGAACCACTGACAAGCCGCCGCCAGCACTACCTGGAGCGTCTGCAGCAGCGCACTGTGGCCTTGGCCGCCAGCTTGGCGCCGCAACTCGGCATCCAGGGACTGGAACTGAGTCCTGGATGGCGGCGGCATGAACTTCCGCTGGCCGATGCCCTGCTTCTGGCCCGGGAACGCGACCGCCAGGCTGGGTATACCTCGGTCGGCCCGCACCGGGCGGACTGGAGCGTTGATTTCCAGAGCATTCCGGGTCGCGATGCGCTGTCCCGGGGCCAGGCCAAGCTGACGGCATTGGCCTGCCTGCTCGCGCAGGCCGAAGACTATGCCGAACAGCGTGGCGAATGGCCGGTGATCGCGCTGGATGATCTGGCTTCGGAGCTGGATCGCACCCACCAGGCGCGGGTACTGGAGCGCCTGCTCAATGGCCCAGCACAGATCTTCATCACCGCCACCGAAACCCCAGCGGCGCTGCACGAACTGACCCACATCGCCCGGTTCCACGTGGAACATGCACAGATCGTGGCTGTGCCATAGTGGGCGCACCAGGGCCGCTCGACCCCGGCTGGTATAATTCGGGTTGGAATCCTTTCATTCTCGGCGCATCGCCCCAAGCGGTGGCCGACCTGCGGAGCCTACGGCAAGCGCAATGAGCGACGAACAGAACACCCCGGCAAACAACGGCAATTACGACGCCAACAGCATTACCGCCCTGGAAGGCCTGGAGGCTGTCCGCAAGCGTCCCGGCATGTACATCGGTGACGTGCATGACGGCACCGGTCTGCACCACATGGTGTTCGAGGTTGTCGACAACTCGATCGACGAAGCGCTGGCCGGCCACGCCGACCACGTCGCGGTGACGATCCACGCCGACGGCTCGGTTTCGGTGTCCGACAACGGCCGTGGTATCCCGACCGGCAAGCATGAGCAGATGAGTGCCAAGCTCGGTCGCGAAGTGTCTGCGGCCGAAGTCGTCATGACCGTCCTGCACGCAGGCGGCAAGTTCGACGACAACAGCTACAAGGTTTCGGGCGGTCTGCACGGCGTCGGCGTCAGCGTGGTCAATGCGCTGTCGCAGAAGCTGCTGGTGGACGTGTTCCAGAACGGCTTTCACTACCAGCAGGAATTCAGCAACGGCGCCGCAGTGACCGCGCTGGCCAAGCTGGAAACCACCACCAAGCGCGGCACCACCGTGCGCTTCTGGCCGTCCACCGTCGCCTTCCACGACAACGTGGAGTTCCACTACGACATCCTGGCCCGTCGCCTGCGCGAACTGTCGTTCCTGAACTCCGGCGTCAAGATCGTCCTTGCTGACGAGCGTGGCGATGGCCGCCGCGATGACTTCCACTACGAAGGCGGCATCCGCAGCTTCGTGGAGCACCTGGCCCAGCTGAAGACCCCGCTGCACCCGAATGTCATCTCGGTTACCGGCGAGCACAATGGCATCGTGGTGGATGTGGCGCTGCAGTGGACCGACTCCTACCAGGAGACGATGTACTGCTTCACCAACAACATCCCGCAGAAGGACGGTGGTACCCACCTGGCCGGTTTCCGCGGTGCGCTGACCCGCGTGCTCAACAACTACATCGAGCAGAACGGCATCGCCAAGCAGGCCAAGATCAACCTGACCGGCGACGACATGCGCGAAGGCATGATTGCGGTGCTGTCGGTGAAGGTGCCGGACCCGAGCTTCTCCAGCCAGACCAAGGAAAAGCTGGTCAGCTCCGACGTGCGCCCGGCGGTGGAAAACGCCTTCGGTGCGCGCCTGGAAGAATTCCTGCAGGAAAACCCGAACGAAGCCAAGGCGATCGCCGGCAAGATCGTCGATGCCGCACGTGCACGTGAAGCCGCGCGCAAGGCCCGCGACCTGACCCGCCGCAAGGGTGCGCTGGATATCGCCGGCCTGCCGGGCAAGCTGGCCGACTGCCAGGAAAAGGATCCGGCGCTGTCCGAGCTGTTCATCGTCGAGGGTGACTCGGCAGGCGGCTCGGCCAAGCAGGGCCGCAATCGCAAGAACCAGGCGGTGCTGCCGCTGCGCGGCAAGATCCTCAACGTGGAACGCGCGCGCTTCGACCGCATGCTGTCCTCCGACCAGGTCGGTACGCTGATCACCGCGCTGGGCACCGGCATCGGCCGTGACGAGTACAACCCGGACAAGCTGCGTTACCACAAGATCATCATCATGACCGACGCCGACGTCGACGGCGCCCACATCCGCACCCTGCTGCTGACGTTCTTCTACCGTCAGATGCCGGAGCTGATCGAGCGCGGTTACGTCTACATCGGCCTGCCGCCGCTGTACAAGATCAAGCAGGGCAAGCAGGAGCTGTATCTGAAGGATGACCCGGCGCTGGACAGCTACCTGGCCAGCAGCGCGGTGGAAAACGCTGCGCTGGTGCCGGCCACCGGCGAACCAGGCATCGAAGGCCTGGCACTGGAGAAGCTGCTGCTGGCGTACGCCGCTGCCCTCGATTCCATCGAGCGCAACGCGCACCGCTACGACCGCAACCTGCTCGAAGCGCTGGTCGATTTCGTGCCGATGGACCTGGAGAGCCTGCGCAGTGCCGGCGAAGGCGAAGGCCTGGATGCACTGGCCAAGCGACTCAACCAGGGCAGCCTGGGCAGCCCGCGCTTCAGCCTGGAGCTGCAGGAAGCCAACGATGAGCGTCCGGCCGCCGTACTGGTCACCCGTCGCCACATGGGCGAACAGCACATCCAGGTACTGCCCATGTCGGCGTTCGAGAGTGGTGAACTGCGCGCGATCCACCAGGCCTCCAAGCTGCTGCATGGCCTGGTTCGCGAAGGTGCAACCATCTCCCGCGGCGCCAAGTCGATCGAAGTGGACAGCTTCGCCAAGGCGCAGAACTGGCTGCTCGAAGAGGCCAAGCGTGGCCGCCAGATCCAGCGATTCAAGGGTCTGGGTGAAATGAATCCGGAGCAGCTGTGGGACACCACCGTGAACCCGGAAACCCGCCGACTGCTGCAGGTGCGCATCGAAGACGCTGTCGCAGCCGACCAGATCTTCAGCACCCTGATGGGCGATGTCGTCGAACCGCGTCGCGATTTCATCGAGGACAACGCGCTGAAGGTCGCCAACCTGGATATCTGACACAATCCGGTGATGGCCGGTGCGCGGGGAGGCGCGCCGGCCTTCGATCCTTGAACGCAGGTACCCGATGTCCGCATCCGCCCCGGCTTCCGCCCCGCCCCCGATTCCGCCGGCCTCGGCCGCGCCGCGTGTCGCTTCACCGCTGGCGGGGTTTTTCATCGATCTGGGCATCGCCGCTGTCACCCTGTTCGGCCTGAGCCTGATCAGCGGCCTGCTGTGGGGCCTTTACCGTGGTGTGGTGGTTGGCTACGCCAATGCGCAGGCCAGCGGTGGAACGCCCGACGCCAATTCGGTCGCGGCGACACTGGGCCAGCCCGGCGCGCTTGCACAGATTCTCATGGCGCTGTTTGCCACCGGTGGCGCTGCGTTGCTGCTGTACTTCTGGCGACGGCCAGCCAATACCGCCGAGCGTCACGCGTCGCGCCAGGCGCTGCGCCGCCCCTCCACCTGGGGCTGGACCCTGCTGGTGGCGACCCTGATCGTGCTCGGCAGCAACGGCATTGCCTTCCTGGCCAAGCAGTTCGGCATCGAGCCGGTCCCCACCAATCTGGCGCTGATGCAGAGCGCGATCGCACGTTTCCCGTTGTTCCTGGTGCTGTTCGCCGTGGCACTGGCGCCGGCCTACGAGGAACTGCTGTTCCGCCGCGTGCTGTTTGGCCGCCTGTGGAAGGCCGGGCGCCCGTGGTTGGGCGTGGTACTGAGCAGCCTCGCATTCGCCCTGATCCATGAGATCCCTGGAACCAGCGCCAATGGCCCGGCCGAAATCGCACAACTTTGGCTGGTCTATGGCGGCATGGGGGCTGCGTTCTGCTGGCTCTACCAGCGTACCGGCACGTTGTGGGCGGCGATCACCGCGCATGCGTTGAACAATGCGGTTGCCCTTGCCGCGATGGTGTTCCTAGGGTCAACGTAACGCCGCGTCCGCTTGACGAAAGATTAAGCCGCTACGCTACACACTGCCCATATGAACACGGGGGAGCTTCCATGAAACAACTGCTGCTGGCCCTTGTCATCACCACTCTGGTCAGCGCCTGCGCGACCACCACCTCCCCTACCGGCCGCCGGCAGATGGTGGGCGGCGTCTCGCAGGCACAGCTGGACCAGCTCGGCGCACAGGCGTTCGCCGAAACAAAGCAGAAGGAAAAGATCAGCACCGACGGCCGCCAGAACGGTTACGTGCAGTGCGTGGTCAATGCCCTGGTCGCGCAGTTGCCGCCTCAGTACCGTGGCGTACGGTGGGAGACGGCAGTGTTCGTCGACAAGGAGCCCAACGCCTTCGCCCTGCCCGGCGGCAAGGTCGGCGTGAACACCGGCATCTTCACCGTGGCCAAGAATCAGGACCAGCTGGCTGCCGTGATCGGCCATGAAATCGGCCATGTCATCGCCCGTCACCACGAAGAACGCATCACCCGCCAGATGGGCGCGCAGACCGGCCTGGCCGTGCTCGGTGCGCTGGCCGGTGCGGCCTATGGCGAAGGCGCTGCCAGCACCGTCAACCAGCTCGGCGGCATGGGCGCGCAGACGGCCTTCCTGCTGCCCGGCTCGCGCACCCAGGAAAGCGAGGCTGACGTAATCGGCCAGCGGCTGATGGCCCAGGCCGGTTTCAATCCGGCGCAGGCAGTGGACCTGTGGCAGAACATGATGGCCGCCAGCGGCGGCCGCAGCCCGCAATGGCTGTCCACCCACCCCGATCCGGCCAACCGGATCCAGGAACTGCGACGCGATGCCCCGGCCCTGACGCCGGTCTATCAGCAGGCGCAGGCGGCCGGGCTGCGGCCAAAGTGCGGATGAGTGCGCAGTTCTATGCTGTATTGCAGCACATAAAACGATTTCTCACGCCATCTGTTTCTGATACGTTTGGCGGCTCAGATTTTTCTGACAGTCCGACTTTGCCGCTAACCGGCGGTTCGATCGAGGTGAACGATGATTTTCCGTAACCACAAAGCTGTGCTTTCCGTCCTCGTCGCGACCGCCCTGACCGGCGCCGTGGTCACCGATGCCTTCGCGCAGTCCTCGCGTTCCTCCGAGCGCGGCAACCGCGGCGGCAAGCAGGCCAAGGCCGAGGCGCTGTACCCGAACGCGACCCGCCAGGAGCCGACGGTCAAGGCCTCGGCCAAGATGGGCAGCAAGCTGCAGAAAATGATCGACAGCTACAACAAGGAAAAGTTCCCGGAGACCCGCGAGCAGGCCGACGCGATCCTGGCTGACAGCGCCGCGAACGAGTACGACAAGTCGCTGGCCGCGCAGCTGGCCTCGCAGGCGGCCTACCAGACCGACGACGCCCCGGCGGCGATCGCCTATCTGAAGCAGGTCCTGCAGTTCAACGGCCTGGACAACAATGGCCACTTCCAGTCGATGCTGATGCTGGGCCAGCTGGAGCTGCAGGAAGACAAGACCGCCGAAGGCCTGGCAACCCTCGACAAGTACTTCGCCGAGAGCAAGTCGACCAAGCCGGAAGAACTGATCGCCAAGGGCCAGGCGCTGTACCAGCTGGAGCGCTACCAGGAAGCGATCCCGGTGCTGAAGCAGGCCATCGCCGGTTCCGCCGAACCGAAGGACAACTGGAACCAGCTGCTGATGGCGGCCCTGTCCGAAGCCGGCCAGTCCGGTGAAGCGGTCAAGGAAGCCGAGGCGCTGGCCGCCAAGAACCCGAACGACAAGAAGGCCCAGCTGAACCTGGCCAGCATGTACATGCAGGCCGACCAGATGGACAAGGCGGCCGCGGTGATGGACAAGCTGCGCAGCAGCGGCCAGCTCACCGAAGAGCGCGAGTACAAGCAGCTGTACTCGATCTATGCCAACACCGACAAAAAGGAAAAGGACGTCATCGCGGTCATCAACGAAGGGTTGCAGAAGGGCATCCTCAAGCCGGACTACCAGGTTTACCTGGCGCTGGCCCAGTCCTACTACTACTCCGACCAGGTGCCGCAGGCGATCGATGCGTGGCAGAAGGCTGCCCCGCTGTCCAAGGACGGTGAGACCTACCTGAACCTGGCACGCGTCCTGCATGCCGAAGGTCGCATCCCGGAGGCCAAGCAGGCCGCCCAGCAGGCGCTGGCGAAGGGTGTGAAGAACCAGGCTGATGCCAAGAAAATCATCAACCTGAAGTAAGTAGGAATAACGCCTGAATGCCTGCTCAGTTGATGCGCAGGCGCTCAGGATTGGTATAAGCTTGGAGGTTCCTGCGGTGTCATGCACCGCTGATCAGGGATTCCGCCCCCGGCATCCCGGCCCCACTATTGAGCTCTTGGCGCATGACGGAACAACTAGTCGTTCACCGGTACGAACAACCCGATGACAAGGGGCTGAGCTGGCCTCGCATCGTCGGCATCGCGTTTGTAATTGCCCTGCATCTGGCCGCCTTCATGATGCTCCTCATTCCCGCCGTGGCTCCCAAGGCCGTGGCTGAGAAGGAGCGCAACGTCATGGTGACCATCGTCGATGCGCCGCCGCCGCCGCCCCCGCCGCCGCCGCCGCCGCCGCCGACCGATACTCCGCCGCCGCCGGTGAAGAATCTGTCGCCGCCGAAGCCGTCGCCGGTCCCGCCGCCGCCGCAGGCGCCGGTCGTGGACGTGCCGGAGCCGCGCCCGAGCGATATCGTCACCCCGCCGTCGCCCCCCGCGCCGCCGGCACCTGCGACCTCGATCGAGGCCAGCGTGGACATCTCGTCGAAGGCCATGAATCCGCCGCGCTACCCGCCGGCAGCCTTCCGCGCTGGTATCCAGGGCGAAGTGATCCTGATCATTGATGTCGATGCCAGCGGCAACGTCACCAATGTCACGGTGGAAAAGTCCAGCCGTAACCGCGACCTGGACCGTGCCGCGATGGAAGCGGCTCGCAAGTGGCGCTTCAACGCCGCTGAATCTGGCGGTAAGAAGGCGGCAGGTCGCGTTCGCGTCCCGGTCAACTTTGCGCTGAACTGATGCGCCCGGGTGGCCGCCTGGCCACCCCCGCTCCCGGTTCGATTGTTTAGCTTAGCTACACCCTTTATCACCACACACAACAAAGGTAAGCGTCATGCTGCAGGAAATTTTCATCGCCGCTGCTGCCGGGGGCAATCCGTCCAACGCCCTGTCGCAGATGGGCTTCGAGCACCTGATCCACGAAATGACCACCAAGCCGGGTGATTTCGCGGTTTCCTGGGTCGTGCTGCTGACCCTGATCGCCATGTCGGCCATGTCCTGGTACTGGACCGTCATCAACATCTTCCGTGCGACCCGCCTGAAGAGCGCCGCTGATCGCGTCGTCAGCCTGTTCTGGGACACCCCGAACGCACAGGACGCCATCCGTGCGATGGAAGAGCAGCCGGCTTCGGAGCCGTTCTCGAAGATCGCCCTGGACGCTGCCCAGGCTGCTGCGCACCACCAGCGCGCTGAAGGCGGCGCCACCGGCGGCGTGGGTGAGAACCTGAGCCGTTCGGAGTTCGTCGACCGCGCCCTGCGTCAGGCCGTGACCCGCGAAAGCAACAAGCTGCAGTCGGGCATGACCCTGCTGGCCACCGTCGGCGCGACCGCTCCGTTCGTCGGTCTGCTGGGTACCGTGTGGGGCATCTACGGCGCGCTGATCAAGATCGGTGCCACCGGCTCCGCTTCGATCGACGCCGTTGCCGGCCCGGTGGGTGAAGCGCTGATCATGACCGCGATCGGTCTGTTCGTCGCAATCCCGGCCGTGTTCGCCTTCAACTTCTTCAGCAAGATCAACAGCGCGACCATCAGCAAGTTCGATACCTTCGCGCACGACCTGCACGACTTCTTCGCCACCGGCTCGCGCGTCCGCTAATTGCGGCGCGCGTCACCCAGCGACGAACGTAAGTAGTCACCAAGATCTAGACGGAGCCCGTTATGGCTTTCAGTAGTGGTAACAGCGGCGGCCCCATGGCCGACATCAACGTTACGCCCCTCGTGGACGTGATGCTGGTGCTGCTGATCATCTTCATCATCACGGCGCCCCTGATGTCCCACAAGGTCAAGGTGGATCTGCCGGAAGCCAACCTGATCCAGAAGCCGGAAGACGCTGAAAAGCGTTCCGGACCGATCACCCTGGCAGTCAAGGAAGACGGCTCGATCTACTGGAACGACGAAGAAATCAACAAGCAGACTCTCGAGTCCCGCTTGGCGACCGCCGCCCAGCAGACCCCGCAGCCGCCGCTGAACCTGCGTGGTGACCGCACCACCAAGATGCGCGTCATCAACGACCTGACCAAGGTCGCGCAGGAGCAGGGCATGCTGGACGTCGGCTTCGTCGCGACCAAAGAAAAGGGGCAATAAGCCATGGCATTCAGTAGTGGTGGTGGCAAGGGCCCCATGGCAGACATCAACGTCACGCCCCTCGTGGACGTGATGCTGGTTCTGCTGATCATCTTCATCGTGACCGCGCCGATCATGACGTACCCGATCGCCGTCGACCTGCCGCAGCGCGTGCTCAACCCACCGCCGCAGCTGGTTGAACCGCCGCCGCCGATCGAACTGAAGATCGACGCCAGCAACCAGGTCTCGTGGAACAACAGCCCGATCAATACCAGCGAGCTGCAGCAGCGGATGGAGCAGGAGGTCCAGCGTGACCCGACCAACCAGCCGGAACTGCGCATCGACGCCAGCCCGGATTCCGAGTACGACGTGATGGCCAAGGTTCTGGCCGCCGCGAAGAATGCTCAGATGAAGAAGATCGGTTTTGTGCAGCAGTAATCGCTACACCGCAACACAACAGTCATGACGCGACTGCAGACGCCCCTGGAAACAGGGGCGTTTTTTTTTGCGCTCATCACGCCGCCATGGGGTCAGATCCCTTTTCCTCAGGAAAAGGGATCTGACCCCATCAGGGAGCACGCGCCCGCTATGATCGGCGGATGCTCGCCCTCTTCGACTCCCTGCGCCACTGGCTCGACGGCATCGCCCACCTCGGCACGATCCTGGCGGTAGCCTATCTGCTGTACCTGCTCGCGCTGACCGGCTGGATCATGCTGCAGAAGCGTGAGCCGGTGGCCACGCTGAGCTGGATCCTGTCGCTGGCGCTGCTGCCCTACCTCGGCTTGTTCATCTATTACCTGCTGGGCCCGCAGAAGGTGAAGCGTCAGCGGCTGCGCCGTGGCCGTGCCCGTTCGGGCATGGAGCACTACAGCGACGTCTGCCCGCCCGATGCCGACTGCACCGAGCTGGCCAAGATCGCCCAGGCCACCACCGGCCTGGCGCCGAGCAGCGCCACCGAAGTGACCTGGCTTGTGGACGGTGCCGCTACGTACGCCGCTCTGTTGGAAGCGGTGACGCAGGCTCGCGATCACGTGCACCTGGAGTACTACATCTTCAATCCGGACCACGCCGGCACCGCGCTGCGCGATGCCCTGGTCGAACGCGCCCGCGCCGGCGTGCAGGTGCGCCTGCTGCTGGATGCCGTGGGATCCTCCGCCCTCCCCCGCCGCTTCCTGCAACCATTGCTGGACGCAGGCGGCGAGGCCATCTGGTTCCATCCGCGGCAACTGCTGAAGCCCTTCAAGCGCCCGTGGCTGAACCTGCGTACCCACCGCAAGCTGGTGATCATCGACGGTCGCCTGGCCTTCACCGGTGGCATCAACATCACTGACGAAGAGGACGAAAGCCGCCGGCCCGACGCCTACCGCGACCTGCACATGCGCATCCGCGGCCATGTGGTGCGCAGCCTGCAGCTGGTGTTCGCCGAAGACTGGCTCTATGCCAGTGGCCAGGATCCCTCGCGCATGGACATTGCCCGTCTTTGGCCGGCCGACATGCCGCTGCGCGGCGATGGTGCCATCAACGCCCAGGTGCTGGTCTCAGGGCCAGACTCCGGCTGGGAAACCATCCATCGGCTGCACGTGGCGGCGATCCAGGAGGCGCACGAACGGGTCTGGCTGGTGACGCCCTACTTCGTGCCCGGCGAAGCCGCGCGGATGGCGCTGACCTCGGCCGCGCTGGGCGGCCTGGACGTGCGCCTGCTGGTGCCGAAGATGAGCGATTCCTGGTTCGTCACCCAGGCCGCGCGCTCCTACTTCGACGAACTGCTGCATGCCGGGGTAAAGATCTACGAGTACGGCCCGCGCATGCTGCATACCAAGGCCTTCATCGCCGATGACGACGTCTGCATCGTCGGCAGTGCCAACTTCGACCACCGCAGCTTCCGGCTGAACTTCGAGCTGTCGATGATGATCAGCGACCGTGACCGCGTCGCCGCCCTGGCCGGGCTGCTGCAGGGAGAGTTCGACCGCGCCACCCGCGTGCACGACCAGGCCGGCCGCTCGCTGTGGCTGCACCGCCTGCCCGAGGCCTTCGCCCGGCTGGCCTCGCCGCTGCTCTGACGCAGCGCTACACTGCGGCGATCATCCGGGGAGCCCGACTATGTACTGGTTGTACCTGCTGCTGGCGCTGGGCTGTTTCGCCTTCGCGCTGAAGACCCCCAGCGCCGCATTGATGACCCTGTGCCTGCTGGCCGCCCTGGCCTTCCTGCTGGCCTGGGTGCGCGGCCGCTATGTGTCCCGCTTCGGCGACCTTCAGCGGGACCCTGCCACGCTTGTCGATGCCGAGGAACTGCGCCGCCTGCGCGAGCAGGCCCAGGCCCGCCGCAATGACGACGCCAACGACCACGATCCGTCCCCTCTTTCCAAGTAGTTCCGTTCCATGACCCAGCTCAGCGTCAACGTCAACAAGATCGCCGTCCTGCGTAATTCGCGCGGCGGCGCCGAACCGGACGTGGTGCGTGCCGCCCAGGCCTGCCTGGATGCCGGTGCGCATGGCATCACCGTGCACCCGCGGCCGGACCGCCGCCATATCACCGCCGAGGACGTGCTGGCGCTGTCGACGCTGACCCGCGCGCGGGGCGTCGAATTCAACATCGAAGGCAACCCATTCGCGCCGCCGCGCGAGGGCTACCCCGGGCTGCTGCCGTTGTGCGAACAGACCCGCCCGGCGCAGGCCACGCTGGTGCCGGATGGCGATGGGCAGATCACGTCCGATCACGGTTTCGACTTCGAGCGTGACGGCGAGCGGCTGCGACCACTGGTGGCCGAACTGAAGGCGATGGGTTGCCGGGTCAGCCTGTTCGTCGACGCCGGTAATCCGCTGCTGGAGCAGGCGGCCGAAGTCGGTGCAGATCGCATCGAGCTGTACACCGGCCCCTACGCCGAAGCGCACGCCGCCGGCGATGCCGAGGCAATGCTGGCGTTGTTCGCCACCGCCGCGCGCCGCGCACAGGCGGTGGGACTGGGCGTCAACGCCGGCCACGACCTGTCGCAGGACAACCTGCGCGATTTCCTGGCCCACGTGCCGGACGTGCTGGAGGTGTCGATCGGTCATGCGCTGATCGGCGAGGCGCTGTATGACGGGCTGGATGCCACGGTGCGGGGCTACCTGGCACTGCTGTAACCGATGGATGCAGCCGAGCATGGGCTCGGCTCTACAAAAGGTAGCCGTATCCCACTGTAGAGCCGAGCCCACGCTCGGCTCAGACTTGCCCTGAACCCTTCAGGCGGCCGTCGCAGCCGCTGAGACAGGCGCGGCGTACCCTGCGGGCATGGGTATCGCGATCAAGGGCCGAGGTTCCACGTCCCACCTTGCCGGACGCTTTGAAAGCACCGTCAGCGAGGCGGTGGACGACGGCTGGGCGGTTGACGAGAGCGAGGAGTTCCTCGCGCCGCGCCTGCGCACCGAAGTACGCGCCGAGACCGCACGCAGCATCATCAGCCGCAACACTTCGCCGGACGTTGGCTTCAGCCAATCGGTGAATCCGTACCGCGGTTGCGAGCATGGCTGCTCGTACTGCTTCGCGCGTCCCTCGCACGCCTATCTGAACCTGTCGCCGGGCCTGGATTTCGAGACCAAGCTGTTTGCCAAGACCAATGCGCCGCAGCTGCTGCGCAAGGAGTTGTCGAAGCCGGGCTATGTGCCACAGCCGATCGCGCTGGGCATCAACACCGACGCGTACCAGCCGATCGAGCGCAAGTTCAAGCTGACCCGCCAGCTGATCGAAGTGATGCTGGAAACCAAGCATCCATTTTCGTTGATTACCAAGAACGCGCTGGTCGAGCGCGACATCGATCTGCTCGCACCGTTGGCGGCGGAAAACCTGGTCAGCGTGCACTTCTCGGTGACCTCGCTGGACCCTCATCTTTCCGCAAAGCTGGAACCGCGTGCATCAGCGCCGCATGCACGGCTGCGCGCGATGAAGCGCCTGCATGAAGCGGGCATTCCGGTGGGAGTGATGGTGGCGCCGGTAATCCCGTGGATCAACGACAGCGAACTGGAAGCCGTGCTGGAGGCCGCACATGATGCCGGCGCCAGCACAGCCGGTTACGTGCTGCTGCGCCTGCCGCTGGAAGTGGCGCCGTTGTTCCGCGACTGGCTCGATACCCATCATCCCGATCGCGCCGCGCACGTGATGAGCACCATTCAGCAGCTGCGCGGCGGCAAAGACTACGACAGCCAGTTCGGCACGCGCATGCGCGGCCAGGGCGTGTATGCCGATCTGTTGAACAACCGCTTCAAGCTGGCGCGAAAGCGTCTCGGCTTCAATGCGCAGAACAGCCATTGGCCGAAGCTGGATTGCAGCCGGTTCCAGAAGCCGTTGCCGCCGAAGAAGGATTCGCCGCAGGGAAGTCTGTTCTGAGTCCATCAGTCGAGCATGGCTCGACGCTGCATTCGAGGCTGTCGAGCAGGCTCGAGATCAACCCCCGAACAACTTCTGCGCACTCTGGAACAGGATCCAGCTGGTGGCGATGAACTTGTCGCCGCCCTGCGGTCGGTTGCCCCGATGGGTGTGGGTGAACGCGGTCGGGGCAATCAACAGACTGCCGGTGCGCGGCACGATCTTCCGCCCCTGGAACAGGAACTCGGTCTCGCCTTCGTCAAAGTCGTCGTTGAGGTACAGCGTCCACAGCACGTGCCGGTGCAGGGTCTCGGCCTGCGCATCCTTCGGGTACAGCTCGCAGTGCCAGTACGGGTAACCGCCTTCGCCTGCCGCATACCACTGCAGGTTGATCGCACCCGGGCGCAGGCAGGTGCGGGCAAGATCGGCCAGTTGCTGCTGCGGCATGTCAGGGAAGTCCTCGGCAGACAGGCGTCGCGGTTGGCCGTTGCTGTCCTGGATCTGCAACATCAGCGGGGCGATCAATGCCTGTGGATAACGGCGTAGATAAGTCAGCAGGCCGTTGAACACCGCGTGCTGCAGCTGATGGTCCACATCCTGCCAGCCATCAAGGCCGCTGATGCGCAGATCCTTGCTGTGCTTGAGTTCCGGGAACACGCCACTGCCCACGGCACCGGGCTGCAGGCCACGCGCCGCCCGCATGCGCTCGACGATCGCTGCGCAGACCTCGCTGGGGACCGCGTTGTGGATGACCTCGATGAAATCGACCGGGCCCTGCTCGTGCATGCGTGCATTCCTTAGGCGGCAACGGCTTGATGGTGCCGTTTGCCGCCCTCGGTGTCACCCCACGGTCATGTCATCGATCTGCCATGACCGTCGTCCGGCAACCGCCCATCAGCCCTGCGCGTCGTCGTGCGCGTGGTGGTAGCGCACGGCTTCGGCCACTTCCTCGCGCGAACCGAGGAACACCGGCACGCGCTGGTGCAGCTGGTCGGGCTGGATGTCGAGGATGCGCTCGCGGCCGGTCCAGGCGGCGCCGCCGGCCTGTTCGACCAGCAGGCCCATCGGGTTGGCTTCGTACATCAGGCGCAGCTTGCCGGCCTTGGACGGGTCCTTCTTGTCCCACGGGTAGATGAAGATACCGCCGCGGGTCAGGATGCGATGCACGTCGGCCACCATGCTGGCGATCCAGCGCATGTTGAAGTTCTTGCCGCGCGCGCCTTCCTTGCCGGCCAGCAGATCGCCCACATAGGCCTGCATCGGCGCTTCCCAGTGACGCTGGTTGGACATGTTGATGGCGAATTCCTGGGTGGCCGCCGGAATCTGCATGTTCTCGGTGGTCAGCACGAACTCGCCCTTCTCGCGGTCCAGGGTGAAGGCGTGCGTGCCGTGGCCGACGGTCAGCACCAGCTGGGTGCTGGGCCCGTAGATGCAGTAGCCAGCGGCGATCTGCTTGCTGCCCGGCTGCAGGAAGGCGTCATCGCCCGGCAGCTCGACGTTGGTCGGGCAACGCAGCACGGAGAAGATGGTGCCGACGGAGACGTTGACGTCGATGTTGGAGCTGCCATCGAGAGGATCGAACAGCAGCAGGAAATCGCCGCGCGGGTAGATGTCCGGCACCGGCTGGCTGTGATCCATTTCTTCGGAGGCGCACGCGGCGAGGTGGCCACCCCAGGCGTTGGCTTCAAGCAGGATCTCGTTGCTGATCACATCCAGCTTCTTCTGCGCTTCGCCCTGCACGTTGCCGGTACCGGCGTCGCCGAGCACGCCACCGAGGGCGCCCTTGCTGACGGCGATGGAGATGCTGGTGCAGGCGCGGGCGACGACCGCGATCAGCTGGCGCAGGTCGGCATTGATGCGGCCGGCGTGCTGTTCCTGGATCAGGAAGCGGGTCAACGAAGTACGGGACATGAGCGGGCAGGTCTCGGCAGCAGGAAAACGCCTATTGTCGCCGGTCCGGCAAGCGCGTGCGTGAGCGCGGGAAGGCGTAATCGTTTCCAGATGCGTTGCGCTCGCGGAAGCGGGGCGCCCTGCTTCTGTAGAGCCGAGCCCGCGCTCGGCTGCGCTTCGTCCTTCATGCCGCACAAACCGAGCGTAGGCTCGGCTCTACAGAGACCAGCGCGCAAAAAACAAAGGCGCCTTTCGGCGCCTTTGTTCTCAAACCCGTGCAACCTTGCTTCAGCCCTTGGCGACGGTGGCCACGGCCTTGGCGACGTACTCCAGGTTGTTCTGGTTCAGCGCGGCCACGCAGATGCGGCCGGTGCCGACGGCGTAGATGCCGAACTCGTCGCGCAGGCGCTCGACCTGCTCGCGGCTCAGGCCGGAGTAGGAGAACATGCCGGCCTGCTCGTTGATGAAACCGAACTGCGGCGCGCCAGCGGCAGCCAGCTTCTCGACCAGGCCCTGGCGCAGGGCGTGGATGCGCTCGCGCATCTCGGTCAGTTCCTGCTCCCACATCGCGCGCAGTTCCGGGTTGGTCAGCACGCCGGCCACCAGCGCAGCACCGTGGGTGGACGGGCTGGAGTAGATGGTGCGGATCACGCGCTTGACCTGCGACTGCACGGCCTTGGCGTCCGCGGCGGTCGGCGCCACCATCGACAGCGCACCCACGCGCTCGCCGTACAGCGAGAACGACTTGGAGTACGAGTTGGCGACGATGAAGCTGTCGATGCCGGCTTCGGCGATGATGCGCACGGCGGCGCCGTCCTGCTCGATGCCCTTGTCGAAGCCCTGGTAGGCCATGTCGATGAAGGGGAACAGCTGCTTGTCCTTCAGCAGCTGCGCGACCTGCTTCCACTGGGTGACCGTGAGGTCGGCGCCGGTGGGGTTGTGGCAGCAGGCGTGCAGCAGCACCACGGTGCCGGCGTCCAGCTTGCCCAGGTCGGCCAGCAGGGCGTCGAAGTTGACGCCATGGGTGGTCGGGTCGAAATAGGTGTACTCCACCACGTCGAAACCGGCGGCGCTGAACACCGCACGGTGGTTTTCCCAGCTCGGGTTGCTCAGCGCCACGGTGGCGTGCGGCAGCAGTTTCTTCAGCACGTCGGCGCCGACGCGCAGCGCACCGCTGCCACCGACGGTCTGTGCGGTGGTGACGCGGCCGGCGGCCAGCAGCGGCGAATCCTTGCCGAACACCAGCTCACGCGTCGCCTGCGTGTACGCCGGCAGGCCATCGATCGGCAGGTAGCCGCGCGGTTTGGCTTCGGCGGCGAGCTGCTGCTCGATCTGCTTGACGGCGCGCAGCAGCGGAATGCGGCCGCTCTCGTCGTAGTAGATGCCCACACCCAGGTTGACCTTGGTCGGGCGGCTGTCGGCGTTGTACGCCTCGGTCAGGCCCAGGATCGGGTCGCCTGGGACCAGTTCCACGTTTGCAAAGAAGGACACGGCGGTACTCGTTCGGTAGACGGAAAGGGGGAGGAAGTGCGCTACGCGGTCCGCGGCTTTTCAGCCGGAAACAGCCCATCGTAACAAAGCCTGCCGGGGCTGGCCGCCGCCATCGTCATCCGCAGCCCCGTACCATGGCGTGCGTTGCCGCCCGATCCATCAACCTGAATCATGAATCCTGCTGCACGACGCCATTGCCTGCCGCTGTCTGCCCTGCTGCTGTCGCCCTGGACGGCCCTGGCCGAACCCGCGCCCTCCGCCCTGCCCGCCGTACAGGTACAGGCCGCACGGGTGCCGGGCATCGACCCGTTCGCGCTGCCGGCGAGCCAGGACACGGTCTGGATCGATGCCAGCCGCGCGGGCACCGGTGCGCAGCTGTCCGAGGCGCTGGCCGGGGTACCAGGGCTGCTGGCACGCGACCGGCAGAACTTCGCCCAGGACACGCAGCTGTCGATCCGTGGCTTCGGCGCGCGCTCCACCTTCGGGGTGCGCGGGGTGCGGGTATTGATCGACGGGGTGCCCGCGACCATGCCCGATGGCCAGGGCCAGCTGTCGCATGCCAGCCTGTTGGGCGCCGAACGCATCGAGGTGCTGCGCGGGCCGTTCTCGGCGCTGTACGGCAATTCCTCCGGCGGCGTGCTTCAGGTCTGGAGCGCGCAGGGCCAGGCCGGCGACCCGTGGCGGCTACGCGTGAACGCTGGCGCCGACCGCACGCTCAGCGTCGGCGCGCAGCTGAAGGGGGCGGGTCGCGGGCTGGACTACAACATCGCCGCCAACCACTTCCGTACCGATGGCTGGCGCGATCACAGCCGTGCGCGCCGCGAATCGCTCAACGCGCGCATCGGCGGTGAGCTGGGCGGCGGACGGCTGGAACTGCTGCTCAATGCGCTTGATGCACCGGATGCGCAGGACCCGCTGGGCTTGACCCGTGCGCAGGTGGCAGCCGACCCACGCCAGGCCACGGCAGTGGCGCACCAGTACAACACCCGCAAATCGGTGCGCCAGCAGCAGGCGGGTCTGCGCTGGACGCGGGAGACCGGGGCACAGCGCTGGCAATTGATGGGCTATACCGGCCAGCGCGCGGTACGCCAGTACCTGCCGATTCCGCCGGCCCCCCAGACCGACAGCCCCCTGCATGCCGGCGGCGTGATCGACCTGGACGCCGGCTACGGCGGACTGGACGCGCGCTGGGGCTGGCACGGCGATCTGGCAGGGCGACCGCTGGACCTGGTGGCCGGGCTCAGCGCCGACCGCCAGCGCCAGCACCGCACCGGCTACGAGAACTTCGTTGGCAACATCCTGGGCGTGCGCGGGCGCCTGCGCCGTGACCAGATCGACGTCGTGCAGAACGTGGACCAGTTCGCCCAGGCCTGGTGGCAGTGGAGCCCGCGCTGGTCATTGCTGGCCGGCGTGCGTCACAGCACCGTGCGCTTCGAATCGGACGACCGCTACATCATCGGCCGCAACCCGGATGACAGTGGCCGCCGGCGCTATCAGGCCACCACCCCGGTGGCCGGGATCACCTTCGAGGCCACCCCGCAGTGGCGGCTGCACGCGGCGGCGGGACGTGGTTTCGAAACCCCCACCTTCAACGAGCTGGGCTATCGCGCCGACGGCCAAGCCGGGCTGGCACTGGATCTGGCCGCTGCTCGCAGCCGCAGCGTGGAGGTCGGCAGCAAATGGCATGCGCAGGACGGAACCCAGCTTGATATCAGTGTGTTCCGTGCAGATACCGACGACGAGCTGGCCGTTGCCAGCAACATCGGCGGTCGCAGCACCTATCGCAACATCGGCCGCACCCGCCGCCAGGGTGTGGAACTGCAGTACCGGCAGCCGCTGGCCGAGCAGCTGGAACTGCAGCTGGCGTGGACCTGGCTGCAGGCGCAGGTGCGCTCGCCCTATCTGACCGCGAACAACACGGTGGCTGCGGGCAGCCGCCTGCCGGGCGTGCCCCGCCAGCAGGCCTTTGCCCGGCTGCAATGGACGCCAGCCGACTGGCAGTGGGCGCTGGAGGCCACCGCCAGCAGCGATACCGTGGTCAACGACGTGGCCAGCGAGCGCGCGCCGGGCTTCGCCCTGCTGCACCTGGAAGGTGGGCGCCGCTGGGCGCTGCCTGGCGGGGAACTGCGCGCCTTCGCGCGGCTGGAGAACGTGCTGGACCAGGCCTACATCGGCTCGGTAATCGTCAACGATGGCAATGGCCGCTACTACGAGCCGGGGCCGGGGCGGCGAGCCAACGCCGGCCTGCAATGGTCGTGGCGCTGAAGAGGGAGTGTTGGCCGCTGGCGGGCATCGCGCCGCGCAGGGCGTCAAGGGGTTGCCGGCCAGCGGCCGGCAGTACCCGTCAATCGGGGGCCTTGGCCGGCACGAACGGCGAGGTTGGATCGCTGGCCGGGAAGGTTTCCTCCAGCGCCTCGTCCTGGTTGTCGCTGGCGCGCTGCTTGCGCTCGCGGCGCTTGAGCGGGCTCTCTTGGCCACCGCGATGGCGGTCACCGCCATCCTTGCGGTCCTGGGCCGCCTGTTCAGCCACATGTCTCACCGGCAGATGGTCGTCACCGTGCTCGGCATCGAAGAACGGCGCACCGGTGCCGCGGTAGTCGGCGTTGTCGGCATCGCGCTTGCCGCGCTGTTCACCGGGAAGGGGCGGGTGGTTTTCCCGCATCGGGTCTCGTGAGGTCTCTCGGCTCATGGTCTGGTACCTGCACTCGGGGCTCCCACTACACCGCCCTGCAGGTAAAGCCACTGCGAACCTGGCGTCATGAACATCTCGCTCACCCCCCGGTAACGGCACCGCGCGTATTCCTGCCCACCCGCCCCGCTGCAGGAGCCGGCCATGCCCCGTCTTGAACGACCCGCACCGTCCGTGTTCAACGCCCTGCTCGATCCGCTTGGCCAGCGCACCGCGCAGCGCCGCACGCGCCGCCAGGAAGATCCGCAGGCGGTGGCACAGGATTACCTGCAGTACATGCTCAGCGATTACGAGGAGAGGCGTGGCCAGAGCCACCGCAACTGGCGTGACCTGTGCCCGGTGTATGCCTTCGCGTTGACCACGCATGCTGCCGATTGGCCACGCGGTGATGCCGCAGATACCTGCGAGGAACTGGCCGAGCACTGGGAACAGATGCGCGGACAGTCACGATTGGGCTGGTCGCAGGCGCGGCCGGTGGTGGAAGACGCCTGGCGCGCGCTGGACCATATTCCGGCAGCGGCGGTGAGGCCGCTGCTGCAGTAGCTGCAGTAGTGGCGGGCACTTGAAGCAGCCGAGCCTGGGCTCGGCTCTACAGCCAAGTGGCCGCGCCACCTGACGTGCACGGCACGGACACGGGTGGTTTACATCGCTGGGCAGAAGCTGGGCATCCCCTGCCCCGTAACAGGTGTCACCATGGCCCGCCCGATCTGGACCGGCACGCTGTCGTTTGGCCTGCTCAACGTGCCAGTGTCGTTGATGTCCGGCGAGCGCAAAGTCGATCTGCAGTTCCGCATGCTCGACTCCCGCGATCGCAAGCCGATCCGTTTCGAACGGGTCAACGCCGACACCGGCGAGGAAGTGCCCTGGAAGGACATCGTCAAAGCCTATGAGTACGACAAGGGCAGTTATGTCGTGCTGGAGGAAGGTGATATCCGCTCGGCCGCGCCGGAAAGCCACGAGGCGGTGGAGGTGGAATCGTTCGTGGATGCGGCCCAGATCGACCCGCGCTATTACGAGAAACCGTATTTGCTGGTGCCCGGCAAGAAGGCCGAAAAGGGCTATGTGCTGCTGCGCGAAACCCTGCGCAGCACCGGCAAGGTGGGCATCGCGCGGGTGGTGGTGCGCACGCGCGAATACCTGTGCGCGGTCATGCCGCATGAGGACGCACTGGTGTTGATGATCCTGCGCTATCCACAGGAACTGGTGGATCCCGAGGATTACAAGCTGCCCACCGGCAAACTGTCCGACTACCGCATCACCAGCAAGGAAACGGCGATGGCCGAGCAGTTGATCGAGTCGATGTCCGGTGAGTGGGACCCGTCGCACTACCACGATGAGTTCCGCGAGCGCCTGCAGCAGGTGTTGAACAAGCGCATCAAGTCCAAGGGCGGCACCACGCGGGTGGACGATGAGCCGGCACCGCGCGAGGACGCCAGTACCAATGTGGTCGACTTCATGGCGCTGCTGCAGAAGAGCCTGGATGCGAACAAGCGAACGCCAGCGAAGAAGGCCGCAACGCGCAAAGCAGCCGCCACGTCACCAGCGAAGAAGGCCGCAAAGAAAACAACGAAGAAGGCTGCAAAGAAGACCGCACCTCGACGCAAGGCGGGGTGAGCCATGTCGTTGCACCAGTATCGGCGCAAACGCCGGCTTGGCGGCGGCGCCGGGCAGACGCCGGAACCTGACGACACGCGTGCCCCCGGTGACCCGAAGGGGCGGCCGACCTTTGTCATCCAGCTGCACCATGCCAGCTCGCGCCACTACGACTTCCGCCTGGAAATGGACGGCGTACTGAAGAGCTGGGCGGTGCCCAAGGGGCCTTCGCTGCGCGTCGGTGAAAAGCGGCTGGCCGTGGAAGTGGAAGACCATCCGCTGTCCTACGCCGGTTTCGAGGGAGACATTCCTGAAGGCCACTATGGTGCGGGCCACGTGGATGTCTTCGATCACGGCACCTGGGCCTGTGAAGGCGATCCACTGCAGGCACTGGCGGCGGGCAAGATCGACTTCGTGCTGCATGGACAACGCCTGGCCGGTGGCTGGAAGCTGGTGCGCACGGCGATGAAAGGGCGCCAGGTGCAGTGGCTGCTGATCAAGCGCGATGACGAGGAAGCACGCGATGCAGAAGCAGACGATCTGCCGGGAGTGTCCGCGCCGAAACGCTCATCGGCAGTGAAGAAGCGCACCGCGAGGGAGGCCGCGCGCGCCGCGCCTGCCGCGCGCACGGCGAACCGCAAGGCCGATGCAGGTTGGCATGCACGCGCGCTGAAACTGCACGGCGCACGTGACGCACCCTACCCGCGCGCCTTCAAACCGCAGTTGACCGATCATCGCAACAGTGCGCCGGACGGCGACCGCTGGCTTCACGAGATCAAGTGGGATGGCTATCGCCTGCTGGCTGATCTGCACAATGGCGAGGTCAAGCTGCGCTCCCGCAATGGTCTGGATTGGACCGATGATTTTCCCGAAGTGGTGCAGGCCGTGAAGGCGCTGCCGGTGCGCGATGCGCGCCTGGATGGCGAGCTGGTGGTGCTGGACAAGGAAGGACGCAGTGACTTCGCAGCGTTGCAGCGGGTGATCGACGGCAGTTCGAAGCAACCGCTGCGCTACATCGTGTTCGATCTTCCGGGCGTGGCTGGCGCGGACATCAGTCGTGCGCCGTTGCTGGAGCGCAAAGCACTCCTGAAAGCGCTCATTGGGCCCGCGCCTGGCACCCTGGCCTTCAGCGAGCACGTGATCGACCACGGCCCGCAGGTGTTCGACGCCAGTGGCAAGGCCGGATTCGAAGGCATCGTCAGCAAGCAGATGGATGCCCCGTACGTGAATACCCGCGCGCGCAGCTGGGTGAAGGTGAAGCACGAAGACACCGACGAGTTCCTGATCGTCGGCTACACGGCACCCAAGGGTTCCCGAGTGGGGTTCGGCTCGCTGCTGCTGGCGACGCCGGACAAGGGAGGCTTGCGCTATGTGGGCCGCGTTGGCACCGGCTTCGACGACGAAAGCCTGCGCGCACTGCTCAAGGCACTGCAGCCGTTGGCCGTGAAGACGCCCGTGCTGCAGCTGCCGGCGCATGTGCCGTTCCGCGCTGCCAGCGTACGCTGGGTGAAGCCGGTGGCGGTTGCCGAGGTGGCCTTCCGTGGCTGGGGCAAGGAAGGCCTGCTGCGCCAGGCCAGTTTCAAGCGACTGCGCAGCGACAAGCAGAAGGAGGACCTGGGAATGAGCACCGCGCATGCCGAAACCGGAGGCGAGGTCCAGATCACTCATCCGGAGCGGGTGGTGTTTCCAAAGCAGAAACTGCGCAAGGGCGACGTGGCCGACTACTATCAGCGCATGGCGCGCTGGATCCTGCCCGAAATCGCCGGACGTCCACTGTCACTGCTGCGCTGCCCGGACGGCGTAGGCAAGGCTTGCTTCTTCCAGAAGCACCATGGTCCCGGCCTGGGCGATGCGGTACATGCGGTGCCCCTGCAGCAGAAGAGCGGCCGCGAGGATTACGTCTACATCGACGACACGCGCGGCCTGCTGCAGCTGGTGCAGATGAACACCCTGGAGCTGCATCCCTGGGGCGCGACCGTGGCCGATCCCGAACATCCGGATCGTCTGGTGTTCGATCTCGACCCCGGCGAAGGTGTCAGCTGGGCACAGGTGAAAGCCGGTGCACGCGATGTGCGCGACCGCCTGCAGCAGGTGGGCCTGAAGAGCTTCGTACGCCTGTCCGGTGGCAAGGGCGTGCACGTGGTGGTGCCGCTGCAGCCCAAGGCAGGCTGGGACGAGGCCAAGGCGTTCTGCGAGGCGTTCGCGCAGGCAATGGCGCTGGAGCAGCCTGATCGCTATGTGGCGACGATGAGCAAGGCCAAGCGCGGCGGGGTGATCTTCATCGACTGGCTGCGCAACACAAGGGGTGCTACCAGCGTGTGCTCGTGGTCGCTGCGCGCGCGCGACAGTGCCGGCGTGGCGGTGCCGCTGCGCTGGGAAGAGCTTGCACGCGTCAGTGCGGCCGACGCGTTTCCGATGGCCAAGGCACTGGCGCGCGCGAAGCGGCTGAAGGGTGACCCATGGCAGGGCATCGCGCGGTTGAAGCAGACGCTGCCGCGCATGGACCTGTAGAGCCGAGCCCATGCTCGGCTTGCATGCACATCGACACAGGCAGCCGAGCATGGGCTTGTATGTTCCTCCCGGCTCCTACGAGGTATGTAGGAGCCAGGGTGGAGGGACCGTCAACATGATATCTGCGGGTACCAGCCGACAGACGAGCCGAGCGATCCCCATCCCGCACCTTAACGTCG